>NHCU01000031.1 GCA_002167365.1 Betaproteobacteria bacterium TMED41
TAACGAAATAATTTCACTCATTTTTTACCCCAAATTTGTTTTTCCATCAAAATTGTAAACGAAATAATCGTCAAGAGATAGTTTACTCACACATAGGTTTGAGGATCAGTTCAATTAAAAAAATGGAAAAGATTTATCATGCTTAAAATTGAGACAACACAACCAACAACAATCATTAAAAATTTTACTGGAAGGTATTTGCATAAAAGAGCAGCAAATGGTGCTGCAAAAAGGCCTCCGATGACCAAGCCTGCAATAGTTGAGAAAGGTGCGGTTGTTATAAATATTGAAAAAAAACCTGCTGTTGCCAGAGTTAAGAAAAACTCTGCAAAGTTAACTGAGCCAATTGTTAATCTTGGGTCCTGTCCAGCACCAACTAGTGTTGAGGTAACTATAGGTCCCCATCCACCTCCTCCGGCAGAGTCCATGAAGCCTCCGGTCAATGCTAGCTTTGAAATTCTAGAGTCTTTTATCTTAATACTTCTTTTCTTAAAGATAGATTTTTTTATGATAAATATTCCCATGATTAATAAATATATAGAAATAATCGGTTTTATTAAATCTGCGTCAAGTTTAGTTACAAAAAGAACACCACAAAATGCTCCAATAATTCCTGGTAGTAATAATCGTATGAAAAGTGACCTACTAACATTACCGAACTTAACGTGTGCAATCCCGGATAACCCAGTTGTAAATACCGCCGCTATATGGACGCTTGCGCTAGCAACAGCAGGGCTACTTCCTGTGCTTAACAAAAAAGTAGTTGCAGAAATTCCGTATGCCATTCCAAGTGCACCATCAATTATTTGTGCAAAAAAACCAATTATTACACCAGTCCAAAAAGTTTCAGTCGAAAGAATGATATACAAAGCATCAACTGATTCATTACCATTTTCCCCTATGAATCTGCCGACAAAATAACCAATGAGAGCAATAATTATTAGGGTTGCTGTCCATACGAACCAAAAAAGAAAAGGATTTTTACTACTGTTTACAGTGATGGTTTCTAGCGGGGGAAGGGCAATACCCTCTCTGTCCTTTTTTAAAGTCTCAGAATTTAAGTTTGGGTCTCTGATTTTCATAAACAAAAAATTAAGATTTATTTAACAAATCATTCCAGCGGCACATGTTTGATGAGAAGAATCATCAATTAAAATAAAAGAACCAGTTTTGGGAAAAGCGTCGTATTTGTCTATTAAAATCGGCTTTGCAGATTTAATGCGAGTTCGCCCAATTTCGTTCATGAATAGGGTTTCGGCTGTTTCTCTGTTAAGAGAGGATAAATTAAGTTTATTTATAACCTCAACTTTAACCTTGGTTTCTCTTGTTGCTTGACGAAGCGTATATTTTCTTGAGGGATTGAGGTTTTGAGAATCTAACCACGCAATGTTTGCATTAAATTCTTTTGCCAAGATTGGAAAATTATCAAAGTTTACTATGACATCACCTCTAGCTAAGTCAATGTCCCTATCTAGCCAAATTGTTACACACTGATTTGTAAATGCTTTATTAACCTCTTTTCCTAAATATACAAGTTTTGAAATTTTAGCACTTTGATCGGATGGCCAGATTTTAATTTTTTCATCCAACAAAATTTCTCCAGAGTGAATTTTTCCACAATATGCTCTCTGATCTTTTTTTTTATCACCATCCCAACGCATAACAAATTGAACAGGAAACCTTAAAATAGGAGTTGAATTTTTTATATGATTCTTGTTTTCAAGACAAGATATTAAAGTTTCATTTTTGTACCATTTCATATTGTTTGAGATTTTTACAATATTATCACCGTGAAGGGCAGAAATTGGCACAGCCGTGAAGCTCTTTTTTTTGTCAAATGTTTCAAGTAGCTTCGCAAATGAAAAAACAATTTTTTCATAAATGCTTTCATCATAATTTACCAAATCCATTTTGTTGACTGCAAGTATAAAGTTTGAAATATTTAGTAAACACGAAATAGCGACATGTCTTTTGGTTTGAATTAACAATTTGCCATCGATAACTTCAGATACGTCTATAAGAAAAATAACAGAGTCGGCTGTAGAAGCGCCTGTAACCATATTTCTAGTATATTGTTCGTGCCCAGGACAATCGGCAATAATAAACTTTTTATTTTTAGTTGAAAAATATCGATAAGCAACGTCAATAGTTATCCCTTGCTCTCTTTCAGACTCGAGCCCATCGGTAAGAAAAGCAAAATCAATACCCTCAGAATTTAAACGACTATTTTTTGCGGATGCTAAAACAGAAAGTTGATCCGCTAGTATAGATTTTGAGTCATAGAGTAGTCTTCCTATCAAAGTACTTTTCCCATCATCCACACTTCCAGCTGTTATAAATCTAACCAGTCCATTTGATTTATCATTCATTAAAAATAACCTTCTTTTTTTCTTCTTTCCATAGAGGCTTCATTAGTTTGATCATCGAGCCTAGTAGCCCCTCTTTCACTGATTTGGGTGATAGCAGTTTCTAATAATATTTGTTCTGGGTTTGTTGCCGTGCTAGATACTGGACAAGTACATGTTATGTCGCCAACAGTTCGAAATCTTACTGACTTTTCTTTAATTTTTTCATTTTTACGAGCAGGAGTATATTTTGTCAAAGGAACCAATAGTCCATTTCTTTCCATAATTTTTCTTTTGTGAGCAAAATAAATACAGGGCAATTCTAAATTCTCATTGGAAATGTACTGCCAAATATCTAGTTCAGTCCAATTAGATATAGGAAAAACTCTCATGTGTTCACCTTTGAACACATGAGTATTATAAAGGTCCCAAAGCTCAGGTCTTTGAGCTTTTGGATTCCATTGACCAAAATCATCTCTAAATGAAAAAATTCTCTCCTTTGCACGAGCTTTTTCTTCGTCTCGTCTGGCGCCACCAATTAAAGCGTCAAATTTAAATTCTTCAATAGACTCCATAAGGGTTATTGATTGAGCCGAATTTCTTGAATCTTCCTGGGTTTTGATAACAACTGAACCTTTTTTAATTGAATCCTCAACTTTTCTCACAATTAGTTTCTCATTTAAAGCAACAACTTTTTTGTCCCTAAAAGAAATTACTTCATCGAAATTATGCCCTGTATCTATATGTAACAAAGGGAAAGGAAACTTCATTGGGCGAAAAGCTTTTTCAGCTAATTTTAAAAGTACAACCGAATCTTTACCACCAGAAAAAAGAAGAACTGGGATATTTGCAGTGGCTGCTACTTCTCTTAAAATATAAATAGATTCATTTTCCAAGTAATCAAGGTGGTTTTTGTTAAATAAATCCGGAACTTTTTCGGAATTTACTTGCATGATTAAATCGCTCCTTTTATGCCAAATTTAAAAAAATAAAACTCTTATGTATTAGATTTAAATTAAGAGGGGTTTAATA
The DNA here is from genome assembly GCA_002167365.1 of Betaproteobacteria bacterium TMED41. Classification (GTDB taxonomy): domain Bacteria; phylum Pseudomonadota; class Gammaproteobacteria; order Burkholderiales; family Burkholderiaceae_A; genus UBA7377. The sequence continues at coordinate 3,378 of NHCU01000031.1, forward strand.
TTTTAAATTCTGTGTATTAACTTTGTATGTCTTGGAGATTAGATATGATTTTCTGTTTAGTTAACTTTTCTGAACAACCCATCAGAATTGCAGTTTCAAGAAAGTTTTTTATATCTGACAGGATATTATCAAGACCATGATCAAGAACTTTAATTTTTTTCTGCACTATTNATAGCTTTTCCATGGTCTCCAAGCCAGTGAACTTTTTTTTNAAGATGTTCATCAANTATGGAGGAGGNAACTGCCTTAGAAATAATACCTCNATCAATTAAAGCAGTTCCAATAGTAAAATCCAAGTTGNTAAANTGTAGTTTTAGTTTTTTTAAACGATTAGGTAAATCTTTTTGTATGTGGTANCCACTTGCCAAAAGAAGTGGTTCAATTTTAATTTTTTTTAAGCCTTTTTTTTGATATTCATCCACAACATCCTCTAAAAGAGGAGTATCAAGTTCAAAAAAAGCTAGATCTACTTTTGTAAAAAGACCCTCTCTTTGCAATTCATCTTTGATGCTAACAAAAGGTTTCTTCCACTTAATATCTTTTGAACCATGAGCAAGTAAAATGAGTGCGATATTATTTTCCATGACANATTTTCTTGATTTTTTCATTNTGATTTATAAATTGTAAATTTATATTTAACGAGTTTTGTTTATNAATNAAGTGCGAATCCAATAANACTTTTCCTANAATTAGACAAACAGGCCCATTAAGTTCAAAAACCTCATCTATTGATAGCGAGTTCAAAGAGGTAATAGTTTTGTAACCTTCATTTAATCCAGCATTTTCAACTATTGCAATCGGTGTAAGTGGATTCATACCATTTGAGATGAGTATTTTTGCTATTTTTTTTCTATCTTTACCGGCCATGTANATAATGCTTGTATCTGAATTAAATACTGTATCTAGCCACTTGTGATTGTTTGAGGTATTTAAGCCCATCGCTGGAGTCACAAATGAAATGCTTCTTGATTCATCTCTTTTGGACAAACTAACACCAAGATCAGCTGCGGCACTGCTTGCGGCTGTTACGCCTGGAATAATTTCATATGGNATGTTCTCTTTNGTGAGGACCTCGACTTCTTCAGAAATCCTTCCAAAAACAGAAGGATCACCACCTTTTAATCNAANAACAGAGAAACCTTGAAGAAAATAATTAACTAAAAGTTTTCCAATGAATTTCTGTTTTATAGAAACTTTTCTTGCGCGCTTGCCAACATTAATCCACTTTGCATTAGGGGCAGCCTTTTTAAATCCTTCAAAATCTAGAAGAGCATCATACAATATTATTTCGGCTCTATTCAGAGTTTTCCACCCCGCTCGAGTTATTAAATCAGGCCTGCCAGGGCCAGCTCCAACAAAAAAAATTTTTTTAGAGTTTGATNGATTTGTCATTTTGATTTTTCAAGGTTTTTTTCATTACCAACTTGATAATGANTCGAAAATGGATTTATAAGTTTATTGGCTTCTGAAGTATTTTCTTCGTAACCAATAGAATTTTTTCTCATTGGAAAATGAGCCACATCAAAACCAGATCTTTTAAGATAATAAGAAAGTTCTTCAGTTATTTTACCTGTAGCGTGAATACGTTTGACCATTTCTCTTTCTTTTAATTTTGCTGCCAACGAGTAGCCCCTACCATCCGTAAAAGTCGAAAAAATAATTGAAATATCTTCTATATTCATCATTTTTTTAATAGTTTTTAAATGATCATCCCAATTTTTTTCAGGATCAAAAATTACAGATGGAGGATTTATTTCTAAATGTTTTCCTGAAACAAGACATACTGCCTGTGTATTCTCGTGCTTATATTTTTGTATTGAACTAACCTTCATCTTTNCTCGCCCAAAGTTNTTCGCACCTGGTTTGCAGCTTTAACAAATGATTCATGTCCCAANCTAATAAGCGACTCTCTNAAATTTTCCCCATCTAAACGAATTTCAACATAAAAATTTAAAACTTCTTCAATTGCATCAGCAATTTCGTCCTCAGCAAATGCCTTNCCAACTATTTTTCCTAAAGCTGCAGGAGCCCCGTGACCAGAGTGGCCGCCAAGTAAAAGCTGATAATAGGATGCACCTCCTTTATCTACTCCGAGAATGCCGATGTGTCCGATGTGATGGTGCCCACAACTATTCATACACCCTGAAATTCTAAGATCTATTGGCCCAAGATTTTCTAATTTATCCAACTCCTTGAAACGGAAAGAAATTTCCTCAGCAAGCGGAATTGACCGGGCATTAGCAAGNTGGCAAAAGTCTCCACCAGGACAACACACCATGTCAGTCAAAAGTCCACCCACAGGATTTATAAGTGTATGANTTTTTAAGTTTATGTACAGATCAGACAGATCATTAGNTTTAACCATTGGTAGTAAGATGTCTTGAGTATGAGTAACTCTAAGCATTCCATGACTGAAAGCGTCAGCAATGTCAGCTAATTTGTACATTTCTTTTGAAGACAAATCACCAGGAGCTTTATCCAAGCCCTTAGCAGGAATTAAAACAGCTTTAAAGTTATCCAAACGATGATCATAAACATTATTTGACAACCATTTTCTGAATCCATCTCCAAGATTTTTTTTTATTTTGGAAGATCTGTTTTTGTCAGTGGGACCAAATCCTAGAAACTCGGCATCAGAAAACCTCATTTTAATTTTTTCCAAATCCTCGATAGACAACTTGTCAGCACTATTTTTTAAATTTTTGAATTCAGCATCTACCATCGATTTGAAGATTTCGACTCCAACTGTTCTGATAAGNATTTTTATTCTAGCTTTAGTTAAATTATCTCTTCTTCCCAGCTCGTTATAAACTCTCATTAAGGCATGAGTATAAGATCTAATGTCTTTCCAATTTAACTCCTCTTTTATAATTGGGCCTAAAACTGGAATTCTTCCCAAACCCCCTCCAGCGCGAACTCTAAAAATTGCCTCTGGTGTATTTGAAATGGCTTCAAACGCTAGATCGTGAACTTGAATTAGAGCCCTATCCTCCGGGGTTCCAGTGAATGCTACTTTAAATTTCCTTGGTAAAAAACTTAATTCCGGATGAAATGTACTCCATTGTCTTAAAAGCTCAGCAAAAGGTCTTGGATCCAATATTTCATCAACTGAAATACCAGCAAACGCATCACTGGTTATGTTCCTTAAACAATTTCCACTGGATTGTATTCCGTGCAANCCAACCATTGCTAATTCTTTGAGTGCCTTTGGTACATCATCCACCTCAATCCAGTTGAGTTGCATATTTTGGCGGGTAGTCAAATGTCCATAACCTCTGTCATATTTTTCGGATATTTGACCGAGCTTTCTGAGTTGAGCACTGTTGAGCATGCCATATGCAATTGCTATTCTGAGCATGGGAGCATGTCTTTGAATATATAAACCATTTTGAAGGCGAAGAGGCTTAAATTCTTCAGCAGTTGTTCTACCCTCTTTGAAGCGATTCAACTGCCCTTGAAATTGAACAGCTCGTTCTTTTAAAAGTTTTGTATCAAGTTGACTTGGTTGGTACACATTTTTCTCCAAATTTGNTAAAACTGTACATTAAAAACATNTAACAAGGAAAATAACCTTTTTTTGATTGCATAGAACAAAAATTCATGAAGAGTGTATTTTTTAAAAATATTTCAATAGGAGAAATTCAAATGGTAAAAGCATATGTGATTGGTCAAAATACAATTAAAAATATGAAAGGTTATAAAGAATATGCTGAGCAGGTTCCTGAAACATTAAAGAAATATGGAGGAAAATTTCTTTCTAGAGGAGGAGAGACCNTAATTCTTGATGGAATACCTTCTGGAAAAAGAAATGTAATTATTGAGTTCTCGGATATGGAGTCTGCCAAGAATTGGTATTATTCAGATGAATATCAAACAATAGTTTCTGGAAGAACTGATAACGCAAAAGGTTATTTAATCATAGCTAAAGGAATAGAATAAAAAATGAAATGGATTCTACATGGACACACCTGAAATTATTTTAGTCATAACTACTCTAGACTCAATTAGAGACGCTAAAAATTTATCAAAAACCCTCATGAATGAAAAATTATGCGCTTGCGTTCAAATGGAACAAATTAAGAGTATTTTTGAATGGGAAGGTAAATTATCTGAAGAGTCAGAAATCCGATTGACTATTAAATCAATATCCGAGAATTATGAGGCAATAGAGTCTGTAATTCTTGATTTACATCCTTATGAATTACCAGAAATTACAAGTATTCCGGTACTTGATTGTTATAGACCGTATGCTGAGTGGGTTGCTGATGAGAGTGATCAAAACGTTGATGAAAGGTGACTAAATTGTTTGAGTTTGATAATTATAAAAATTCTAGCTGTCCCAGGACTGCGCTTATTTTAGGATATGCAGGACTGATCCCTTTTGTTGTGAGTATCCTTTTTATAGTTTTAGGTATTGACTTTATAGTAGATCCATTTAAATTACTTATGTACTACGGAGCTTTAATTTTAAGTTTTGTGGGTGCTGTTTCCTGGGGATTTGCAACTCTAAATGTAACCAAAGAAAATAATATTCAAGAATATTTGTTGCTTTGGAGTGTTATTCCTGCCTTANTGGCATTTTTTGCCCTTTTGATTAATCAGACTCTTGGATTTTTTTTTCTTATTTTTGGATTTATTTTGGCTTTTGTAGTTGATAGAAAAGTTGGAAAGATCTTAAGNGTTCCNNGTTGGTANTTGTTTTTAAGGCTACGACTTACAATTCTTGTCACCTCATGTTTATTTGTTGGCCTTATCAAAAATTTATTGCTAGTAGCTCAAAATTAATTCCTCAATNTGAGTTTCAACACTACTTGCTACCCCATTGGGGTTATACCCNCCTTCTAATATCGAAATTATTCTTCCACCTGCACTCTGATTAGAAATTTCGGAAGTAATCTTTGTTAGATTTCTGTATCCTTCATCGTTAATTTTAAAACAGCCNAATAAATCTCCGTCTCTTGAGTCAAACCCAGCAGAAATGAGAACAAAGTCCGGTGCAAAATCTAAAGCTTTTGGCTTTAGGTGATTTAGAAAAGCGCGTTCAATGTCTGAATTGTTACTTCCACAGGGCAAATGAATATTTATGTTATATCCTTTTCCTTTTCCTTTTCCTTTTCTGCTTGGGTCCCCCGTTCCAGGGTATGCACTCCAATCATGTGTAGAAAAAAACATAACACTTGGGTCATCGTAAAAAAAATGTTCCGTACCATCCCCATGATGATAATCCCAATCTATAATCAATATTTTTCTAAACCCTTTTTTTTGAAGATATTTTGTGGCAATGGAAATATTGTTATAAAAACAAAAACCTTCTTCGCGGCCGTAATTTATTGCATGATGTCCAGGAGGCCTGGAAGCTACAAACGCTCGTGAAATTTTACCTTCGATAATGCAGTCGCATGCGCTTAGAACTGCTCCGACTCCGGTACGTGCAATTTTATCAATACGTTTCCCATAAGTTTTCCTTATTTTATTTATGTGTATTGAAGTATGTATAAGTAATAGTTCGTTTTCAGAAACTGAGCGAATGGGAAAAAAGATTATATTTTTTTTTAGAAAAGCATTAACCTTTATCCTTGTTACAGCNAATTTAATTCTGTTTGGATTTTCAGGATGAGTTTCTTTAAAAATGGGATCCAAAAAAAATGGACTNAAAAAAAATCCAATTTTTTTTAAAAATTTAGAATTTCCAAAAATATTTGTCACATTACATGAAATAAACAATGGCAAAAATAATCTAAAGATTTTTCTTCTGACATATTTTTTATACATAAAAGATTTTAATTAANGAATTTCGTTCTCAGGTCTTATTAAGTCACCTGCACAATTTAANTATAAAGCAGAAATCTCTCTTGGAAGTTTAAGAGGTAGCTTGTATTCAATGTCATTNATTTTTAACATTCCTCCAAAAATTGCTAATTCATAAAAAAGCTTTCCTCCTTCATTTGATTTTTCTAAGTTTGCAGTTGCAATATATTCATTTTTTTTATGCTTATGATTTTTAAAATTTTTTTTGGTNTCGAATGACTTGGTTTGCAATCTGATCAGATCAGTTTTTTTTATATTAGGATTTTTCACTGAAAAAGAAGTTATTACGTGATGATTAACTACATATTTTTCCAATTTAAGAACTATTTCCTCACNTGGGGACTCATAGCGATATCCACACTTGATGGGATTTTTGAGCGAATCTACAATTACTATGGGAACAACACTCCAAAATCCACTAGCATTTATTAGTGANGTGTANAAAACCAANNAAAAGAATATGTAACTATTTCTCATAATTTTTGAAANAGATTATTAATGTTTAATGTTAACAAAAGTAAAAATATACTAGAAGATTTATTGNAAAATTTTGATCCCTTCCAATATGAGATNACTAGGAATCACATTGATGGATCAGTTTCTTTGTTGTCCCCGTATATTACACACGGNATTTTNACGCTTCCTGAAATTTATCANTTTGTAAACTCTAATTTCAATTTAAAATCTGACAATAAGTTTCTTAAAGAACTTGCATGGAGAGAATTCTTTTATCACGTATGGAAGTTTAAAAAAAACCAAATTTTTAAAGCAATTCAAAAGGACTTTAAAACAGAAAAATATATAACGACCGAACTTCCAGCAGACATCATTAACGCTTCGACAGGACTTAATCTAATTGACAACATTGTGAAACAATTATATGAACATGGATANTTACATAATCATGCNAGAATGTGGCTNGCATCATACATTGTGCATTTTAGNAAAATTGATTGGCGTTTAGGCGCAGATTGGCTTTACTCTCATCTTTTGGATGGTGATTTGGCTAGCAATCATTTGTCTTGGCAGTGGATTGCAGGAAGNTTCAGCAAAAAACCTTATTTATTTAATGCGGAAAACGTTTCAAAGTANGGGCCCAAAAATTGGAATTGTGATGATACCTTTTTGGATGATTCTTACCAAAACTTGCATGAATTTGCAGTTAGTTCCAAGAAAGTGGATGGTGGTATTTCTTTACAAGAAATAGAGCCAAAACTTTATTGTTATCCGCCCGAGAACTTGTTGACCGCAACTTCAGAAAATCTCAAACAAGTGAGGATAATACATCCATGGAACATTCGAATTGGTTTGTGTGAGAAAAAAAACATAAATAAAAATGTTGGAGTTTTTTTTGAGGAGTTTCACACTAANTGGCCATGGTCAAAAAAAAGATGGAGTTTTGTCATGGACAATATGAAATCTATTTGCGANGAAATTTATTGGTGTGAAAAAANTTTGATTATNAACGGTTCATGTTTTGAAGAAAATTTACACTTGGATTTCGTGCTCGAAAATAAATCAAATAAATTATTTACAGAAATGCGNCCAAATATATGGTCAACTGATATCAATTATTGTCAATCTTTTTCAAAATTCTGGAAAANNGTTAATAAAAAAACTAATNATCAATATAAATTATTTTTTTAATCTACACCTTTCAGAGCATTTAGAAATTGAATTCCAATTGTNTTTCCATTTTTTTCTCCAAGTAATCANCCTGCCACAAACGGTGCAAATTTTAGTCGGTAAATAAGATTTATTTCCTTTGAAATGCTTGTTCATTTTCTATTTTCTTATTGTTTAAATAAATCTAAATTACTATCCTCATTGAATATTATTTTTTTTGTTTTTTTNAACTGTTTATCCTTATACTTTTTGGAATTGGTTATTGTTTTTAATCTACTTCCATGTTTTAAAAAAACCTCTTTAGATATTGATCTGTAATTTTTGGTCTTCTTCATTGCCCAGATTCTTTTTTTAGCGGTAGAAGAACTTTCTTCTATAGATACAATACCTTTGTTAAAAANATTTGGTTTTGTCCACNTGTTTGTAAAAACTAATTTAGGGTCATGATCTCTTTGTTGTTTTAATGGGTTGTATATTCTAATAGTNTTGATTCCAGAGGTNCCGCTTTGCATTTGNACTTGAGGCCAATGAATACCNGGTTCATAGTCTAAAAACAACCTTGCTAAGTGTTCCCCTGNAACCTTCCAATGTAGCCACAAATTGTAGCTAGCAAATGACATTAACATTGCNCGCATTCTAAAATTTATCCATCCATTAACTTTNAGAAAATTCATGCATGCGTCAACAAAATCAATGCCAGTAGTTGCGTTTTTCCATGCTAGAAATTTGTGTTTCTCATTTAATTGTTCAAGTTTAGAATTTCGTAAATTATTCATACTTTGATGAAAACACTTAAATTCGATCTGTGGTTCAGTCTCTAATTTTTGAATAAAATGACATCGCCAATGTAATCTCTTTTCAAAACTTTTTAGATTTTTAAACATCCATTGTGAATGATCATTTGTTTGAGCNTTCCAATACTTTTGTGCTATCTTCANCTCATGNTAAGTTTCCCTTATTGATATTAAGCCCCATGACAGAAAAGGTGATAATCTGGAACATGAATCAACACTNGTAATAGGACTGCTCATTTTTGTTCTGTAATTTATNGCTCTTNTATCAAAAAAACTTTCAAGTATTTCTTTTAATGAATCTGTGGTTGATAGTGGAAAATGTATTTTAGGTAAAGGGTACAACTTGTGTTCGATTTTTAAATTTTTNAAAATTTCTTCAGGGTTTTGNCAACCCATTTTTTTGAAAGGCGCANGAAAATCAACAGTATCTAAAAATTTATTTTTTAGAAATTCTGGAACCGGTTTNCAAGATGAGTGCATGAAAGCNGACCAATGTTTTGTCCATAAATTTCGGTTTTTTAAATTTCTAATTACATTATTTTGTCTAGGTTGATNCCAGTCAATTTTGTTCTTCTCACACCANTGCATTACTTTTAAATCTCTCTGAAAGGATAGCCAATTTCCAGTTTCTTGATGGCTGATCAAAATAAATTTTTTAAGCTGAAGTAATATTATATTGAGAATTTCTGGAAATTCATTTTCGACCAAATACATGGGAACGTTTAATTTGGTTAGAGATTTATTTAGTTCAAATGCTGCATTAAGGTAAAAACTCAAATGTCTTTTACTATAATCATTACCAGTCCAAATTGATGGTTCAACAGGCAATATGGCAATTGTTGGGCCAAATTCTTGAGCCAAAGTCATAGCTGGATTATCGCTGAGCCTCAGATCACGTTTTAGCCACAAAACTACCGGTAACGCTTTATTATTAACAGTCATCAATTTTATCAATCGAGTCTAATCTTTTGATAAGCGCATTAGTCATAGTTTTAAAACGTTCATCAATTTTATTTTTAGATAAAAGTATCATTTGAAATTGAGTTGGGGTTATTGAGGCCGATAAATTAATAACTGTTTTTTCTTTTTTTTTAAATAATTTCCAGGTGGCGCTGTAATCCATCAAGTCTCCGGAGATCTGTTGTATATTTATTTTTTTTTTTGAAAAGTGCTCGGTGATTAAAAATTTGTTTTCAAGCTTAAATAAAAATAAAAATATCTTGACTAAGTAGACTTGTCTAACAACCTTTTTGTTCCCAGATTTTCGAAGTGTTTCGCTTGTAACTAAGTTTGGCATGAAACTAGGCAGATCTTCATAATCTGTGATCTGATCCCAAGTTGAGCAAATATCAGCAAAAGTTTCAAATTGAGCACTCACATCATATTTATGGTTATTTTTAGTTATGGTAATAAACTCTGCGTTTGCAGGCGTGATAATCTGCATTATCACCATTGAAAAATAAGTGCTTAATAATTTCATACAGTGGAAACTTACATATTAAGGTTAATTAAAGAGTTCTTTTTGAAAACATCCAATAAAATTTTTCTGTTTTTTGCAATAGTTAATATCATTTTGTCAATATTTGTTTCAGCTTATTTGTCACATTCTGCTATTGCAAGTGAAAAACCTATTTTATCAGCCATATCTATGCAACAACTTCATGGGCTTACAATTATGATTTTAGTAACTTCAAGGCTAAGAGTATTCTTGAGAAACTCTTTAATATGGGTTAATTCTTTTTTTTCGCTGGGACTGTTATTTTTTTGTGTAAACATCTACTTATTTAAATTTTTTGATATGAAATTACTAAAATTTTTTACTCCGTATGGTGGGTTGTTCTTTTTAGCTGGATGGTTTTTATTATTGATATTTTTAATTATTAAATTCCGACATAGGCCAATCAGATAACTTTTTTTATAAAGTTCGCAGTCATGAAGCCTAGGGCAGTCATAGCGATTGATCCAACTAAGTGAAGAAGTGAGATTTGCAAAGCATGCCACCACTTACTTTCGTATAATAGAGTGAAAACTTCTGCTGAAAAAGCCGAAAAAGTAGTCAGACTTCCCAAAAAACCAGTTATAAAAAATAATTTCCAAGCTTCTGACATATCTGGGAAAATTGAAATGAGATATAGGGTTATCCCAATTAAGAAGCCACCAAGTAAATTTGCAACTAAAATCCCCAGTGATAACGATGAAAAAATTGGATTTAAAATTACTCCTAATAACCAACGGCTAGTTGCACCAATAGCTGCACCTGATGCCAAAGCAAGGATGGTATTCATAACAATAGGCACCTAAAATAAAAATAAATAAAATATAACAATTATTTTACTTTGAAATTATTAACATTTTTATCTAATATGAACTTTGATTAAATTTTTTAATCCTATGTTAATCTTATTTTAATTAACATCAAGCTATTTGGAACTTTTGGGGAAGTTAAATGAGCAGATCTCAAAAAAGAGAACTTGGATTTTTCGAAAAGTCTTTCATGTTTCGAATGATTCGAGATTTTTTTTTGTTACTTGTTATTGTGGCTGCCTTGGAGTTAGCTTTCAGGTATTTGATGATAATGTATGATTTTAAATACAACGAACCGCAAAGAATAGAAAGAGTTGCTAATTCGTTATCAAATGACATTAGATCAATAATGCTTAATGCCGGCGGCCCAACCGCAGCCAGAACGATTTACCCTATAATTGACAAAAACTATGATGATTTAGGACTTACAGTCGCTGTATCTCCCTCGCAGATTACGGTAGATTCTATTTTGATAACTCAAAAAATGGAGGCACTCGGTTTGCAACAGGATTGGCCTAATGCTCATCATACAGAAGCAAAAGTTTCCATATCAGCTGAGCAATATTGTTTAGGTTGTCACATTAAGGCAAGCGTTGGGGATGTTTTAGGAACAGTTACAGTTAGAAGTTATTTTGATCGTAAAGTTGATCATTGGTTATCGGAAGTAAAAATGACGGCAGGCGTTCTTTCCATTAACATCTTAATACATACTCTCGTCCTTTTTCTTCTTTTGCAGGTCAGAATGCAACCTCTACTAGCTTTGAGATCTACTGTTTCATCACTTGCGCGCGGCTTAGTTGACATTTCTCCAAGAACTTTTGTCAAATCNGANGATGAGTTTGGTGATTTGGCTATTGACCTTAATCATTTTTTAGACAGAATTTCGCTTGTAATTAAGGACCTTGANATCATTTTGTCTGAAGTTTTAGCTGTTGGAGACAGGTTAAATGTTTTAACCAAAAGTTTAGATCGACAATGCTCAGAAATGCGTCAAATGTTTTTCCCAACTGATGATAATAAGACCACAGAAAAAAATGTTGCTTTACGACTTATAGCAGCAAAGGAATCTGGAATTGTTGAAACCCTTGATCAATCTCTTGCGGAAATATTGAACTCATCTGAAATTAAAGAAGTAGAAAAGGAGAAACTAAAAACTATTTTAAAAAAACTTAAATTAAGTTTTGAGAGTTTGAATAAATCCATTAGTACAGCAAATTCAAAAAAAGTATTTGATAAGGAAAATCTTGATAGCTATGATCTATTCGTTAATTCCTTGAAAGAAATGGCATTACTTGAGGCTAGCATGAAAAGAGTTGTTGGAACTGGTCAGGAAACTTTAAGAAGAATTGTGAAGAAAGATAAGTAGATTAAGGTGGTGAATATGTTACACATTAGATTAGTTTTTTGTTGTAGCTCTCGTTTTTGATTCTCTTCTAAACGGCTTCAGGCGGTATTTATTCTGAGAGGATAAGAGTTGATTTTTTAAGGATAATNCTTGATTAATGAAAAAAATTTCCNCACCTGNTANACATTTAAAAAAGTGTTAGANATTCAAAATTTTGTGTTATNACCAACNATGGGGTTAATTGTNTGTAANTATTTNCAAAATATNATTGTAAAAAAAATATATTCNTACTNCTANCACCANGAGCTTTTTCAGGTTTATATTTAATTGGTGGAATGTTNCATGATTGGCAGAGCTTTTATCCGGNAGCATACTTTGGAATCCCATNAGGAACTTCTGCTGAAAGGTTTTTAGAATANTATGTGGACTAGACAGAAAGGNATAATTAAAATAATTTTATGAAAAAAAATACTCCAACTTGCAAAGTTTTCTATGATGGATCNTGCCCTCTTTGTAAAAGAGAGATACGACTATACTCCAAGTTAGATAAAAACAAAGAAATCGAGTGGTTTGATGTGTCTCAGACAAAATTTCCAATTCCAGTAGACGTTTCTAGAGATAAATTACTATCCCGAATTCATTTATTNGACTCAGATGGTAGGTTGCAGATAGGTGCTTCGGCCTTTTTTTATATATGGAAAAAATTACCCGGCTGGCGATGGTTAGGAAATTTAAAGAAAAATAAGTTAATTTTTCAATTGGCAGTCGTTTTTTACGAAATNTTTCTCTTGTTGAGACCTGTTATACAACTTCCTTTTAAGATATTTGATCATTTTTTNAGCAAAACATAAAAAAAATTATGTTTATTTGATTCAAGGTTTTCATATCTACTCACTACCTTTTTTTTAAAATTGTTGTTACGCTTTTAGTTATAATCAAAAAAAATCTACAAAGCTAAAATGCCAATAAGGATGAAAAAATGTTAAGAATCAATGATGTGACTCCAGATTTTAATGCCAACACCACGCTGGGTGAAATTAATTTTCACGAGTGGATAGGAGATAACTGGGTAGTATTTTTTTCACACCCAAAAGACTTTACACCTGTTTGTACAACTGAATTGGGACATATGGCAAAAATTCAGTCTGAATTTGCATTGAGAGATTGCAAATTAATAGGTTTAAGTGTGGATGATCTTGAAAGTCATTTTGAATGGACAAAAGACATTGAAGAAATAAACTCAGTTTCAGTCTCATATCCAATAATTGCTGACACCGACCTTAGCATTGCGAAGCTTTACAATATGTTGCCGGCCGATGAGGAGGGCTCATACAAAAACAGGACTCCGGCTCTCAATGCCACCGTTAGATCGATCTTCATTATCGACCCTACGAAAAAAATTCGTTTAATGATGACCTACCCAATGACTACTGGGAGAAATTTTGATGAAATTTTGAGAGTAATCGATTCTATTCAATTAACTTCTCAACATAAAGTTGCCACTCCNGCCAACTGGAGACAGGGTGAAAGTGTAATTATTGCCGCGTCCGTAAGTGACGATGAAGCAAAAGGACTTTTTAAAAAAGGCTGGAAAACAGTTAAATCTTATTTGAGGATTGTTGATCAACCCTAGTTTCCACNNTGAATTTGGCAATAAATTTGAGCAAGGTTTTGCTANGATTTCAGNATTATGATTTTTAATCCAAGNAAGTATTTACAAATATAAANACATGAATTCTTTTAAAANAANATTTGTACTCGTTTTTATTAAACATANTAGTGATTATTTGTTAAAGNGAGNCATCACCTAGTGNAGATTTTTTTAATATAAAAGATGCTAGGGTAGTTTNANACCATTTGGCTTTTAAATTTGTTGCTCACTGANNGACAGCTGAATCAGCAGGAAAATAAGAAATGGTTTTNGTCANNANGACTTATTGATAAACNAAGATAGTNCTANTAAGGGAGTGATTATTCTCTCTGATCAATATCATTTGAATTTGGGTTTGCGGCAAAAATCAGCAGAAATAAANTTGGATCTTGCAGAATATACTGACTCTTCAGTTCTCTGGTGTACACCATCAGTCNCACGGCGAAAAAATTAGTTTATTTNCCAACATGACTGTAATGTAATTGATTTTTATTNCCACAGTCATAATTTTAATTAGTAAAAAAATAAGACTTAATACTTACTANATTCTGATACTTACAAGCGAAAAAACTTTTATAGTGACTAAATATAAAATTATAGTTACAACAATAGATATGATAAAAACCCACCATATATTCCAATTTGCCCGTAGCAAAAATGGAATGATCAGAAACATTGGAAGTGTGGGAAGAACTAGCCAAAAGGTTGCTTCAGCATGATCAGCAATTTTGTTAACATTTTTACTTTCCAGCCACATCCAAACCATTGCAAAAATCGAAATTAGTGGTATTGAAGCGATCAAAGCACCCAANCCAGGAGATTTTTTAGAGACNTCAGAAATTATGGCAATCAAAACACCAGAAATANTTGCTTTTATAACAAGTAATATCATTTTGAATAATAGTTAAAAAAGGAAAAGATTTACCTAAGAATCATACTATTAATCCAATTTTTAAGAAATTCTAAACCTAACCAATANAAATTTTTTTCTTTGTAGTAATTTGCCAGTACTAGCTTTAATATACTTTAACTACAATTTGAAATTGTGTATTGTTTAATAGTATATCAATAATTTGTTGCTACTAAGATATTAAAAAAACTAATTGGGAGACATGATGGCAAAATCTACTGGAAACTGGAAATTTGAAACTAAAGCTGTTCACTCTGGATATGAAATAGATCCGTCAACCAAATCAGTTGCAACCCCAATTTATCAAACTGTGTCTTATGCTTTCGATAATACTCAACATGGAGCAGATTTGTTTGACTTAAAAGTGCCAGGAAACATATATACTAGAATTATGAATCCCACTCAAGATATTCTTGAAAAAAGGGTAGCAGAACTTGAGGGTGGAATAGCTGCGTTAGCCTTATCGTCAGGTCAAGCAGCAGTTACATACTCCATTCAAACAATATGTGAGTCTGGAGACAATATTGTCTCTGCATCCACTCTCTATGGTGGTACATATAATTTATTCGCTCATACTCTCCCTCAATTTGGGATTGATGTAAAATTTGCTGATTACAGGAATCCCGGTGATTTTGAACTTCTAATAGATAATAAAACCAAAGCAATTTATTGTGAAAGTATTGGAAATCCTCTCGGAAACATAACTGACATTGCTCAATTATCTGAAGTAGCTCACAAACATGGTATTCCATTGATAGTAGATAATACAGTTCCAAGTCCGTATTTATGTAGACCAATAGAGTTTGGAGCTGACATTATTGTTCATAGTCTAACTAAGTATATGGGAGGACATGGAACTAGTGTTGCAGGAGTGATTGTTGATTCTGGTAACTTCCCTTGGTCAGAACATAAAGAAAAATTTAAAAGACTTAATGAGCCAGATGTTAGTTATCACGGTGTGGTATACGCCGAAGCGTTGGGTCCTGCCGCCTATATAGGAAGAGCCCGAGTTGTTCCACTACGAAATATGGGTGCAGCAATTAGTCCTTTTAATGCCTTTCAAATAATGCAAGGAATTGAGACACTACCATTAAGGATGGATAGAATTTGTCAAAACACTCAAGCAATTGCAGAATTTTTAACTCAACATTCAAAAGTAGGCTGGGTTAATTATGCAGGGCTTAAAGATCATAAAGATTTTAATCTAGTGGAAAAATTTATGAATGGTAAGGCTAGTGGTATTTTAAATTTTGGACTAAAAGGTGGAGAAAAAGCCGGTGCTGAATTTCAGGATTCACTAAATTTGTTCACTAGGTTGGTTAATATTGGAGACTGCAAGTCGTTAGCATGTCATCCTGCGAGCACAACACATAGGCAACTTTCTCAAGAGGAATTAGAATCCGCAGGTGTTAGCTCAGATATGGTGAGGTTGTCTATTGGTATAGAGCACATCGATGATTTAATAGCAGATCTTGAGCAAGCTCTGAGTTAAATATTTAATATTACAACCAAAATTTAGGAATTTAAATTAATGTTGATGAAAGTGTACGATTCAGATGATTTTGCAGAATACTTGGATCTCAAAACAATCAAATTAAAGGATAACAAGAATATTTTTGAGGTTGAGGAGATTGTTGACTTTAAAAACCCAAGAAAACTAGCGTCCGATGAATCGTACATTTCAATGAGAGTAAAGGCTCAATACAATCTTGAACATAGACTTAGAAAATCAATATCTAAAATAGCGTGTGCAGACGCAATGGGAGGTGGCACCGTAATTTTAAATGATGATAAAGAAGGCAGTTGGGAAGAAATTACTTCCGATTCAAATAATGAAAAAAAATTTGAATTATTGATGAGAAACAAAAAAAATAAGGATTGAAAGTATCTCAAAGAAGTATTTGTAACCAGTTGTTCATAGTCAAATAAAACACTTCTCCATTTCCTCAAAGTCCATCAAACCTGATTCCAAAAGCATTAGCTTTTTCTTTATAGTGTTTTCCGTAAAACATGCTTTATTAAATTCAAGAATTATAGTTTTTGCAGCAATCTTTGGAGACAGAAAACCATCTGCAGTTCCAATAGCAAAATTTTCAGTAGAGTTATTTTTTGGGTTTTTTAACTTTAAAGTTGCAATGTAACTATTGAAACCTGGAATAAATACTAATTGATATTTTTCGAAATATTCTAATTTAGTTACTATATGCCGTGTAACTATATGTAGAATTAATTTTGGAGAAAAACACAAGTCATTAGAAAGAGGGTGATTTTCATTTTTGTTGCACTCATAAATGCTTTTATACAACTCATTTTTTAGTGCAAGCCAATTAGGCAAAACTCCATTAATACCACAGTCAATAATTCTTGCTATTGTACTAGCTAAAAAAAAGTCGTCCGTTTGCGTATCATAAATGTTTGTAGTGCCTGAAGAAACGGATAATATATTTTTTTTTGAAAAATATTCTTGAAAAATACTGAGTTCTTGTGTGAGGTGAAGCTCACCGATATTTTTTGACATTTAATTCTCCTATTTAGCCGCATTGACAAGATGTCTGGGGGCGGCAATTTGGATTAAATCCCCCCGACTTTGTTAGACTCTAACACAAGAGAAAAATCATTGATAGTTTAGTTTTTTGTGTTTTTCTTAAATATTAATTATATTTAATGGAATAATTTTTTTAAATTTGCCATTGATGTATATTTACAATTTCTGTAATTCAATAAATTCAATTCTTTTTAATCCCTTCTATTTAAATCACTAATTTAATTTTATCTAGAATATTTGGTATTCCGTATGTCATGTTCCAGTTATAACTATCTATCGTTTCATAAAGTCTCCTCCACATAACCTCTTTTTTTTGAGCTAATGTAATAATTGAAGTTTATTCAAACAAAATAATTAATTAGAAATTTCCAGTATTTCTAGCCTTCTATTCAAATTTAATAATTTATAATCAGCAAATACAGAATTTTAAGTAATGAATTATAGTTTGAGAGATTTTTTTATCAAAAAAATCTTGACTTTTAAGGTGAGAGTTAAATTTTTCTGCCCCTGTATTGATTGAAAAAAATAGGAATTCAACTTTTAGCACTCGAGATATTTTTTTTCACCATAAAAAATATCGTCTTCAACTGTTTCAAACC
>NHCU01000032.1 GCA_002167365.1 Betaproteobacteria bacterium TMED41
CCTAGAGCAGTACTTGATGTTGGATGTGGGTACAACGAATTCAAAGGCAAAATAGATAACCTGATCGGCATAGACCCTTACAACAATCTTGCGGACTTTGAAGTTGGAACACTAGAATACAACACTGATCAAAAGTTTGATGTGATCCTATGCTTGGGCTCAGTTAACTTCGGTAGCAGAGATAAAATCATAGCAGAGGTTGGCAGATGTGTGGACCTATTGGCCAAAGGTGGCACAATGTTCTTCAGGGTCAACCCAGGAGTTCAACACGACAAGCCTGAGGCAGACTGGATAGAATTCTATGCTTGGAATGTGCCATTCATTATAGAATTATCAGAAATGTTTAATCTCAAGATATTAGACATCAGGGATGACACGAATCAGCGTAAATATTTCATCTATAGGAAAGTCTAGTAGGTTTAAACCATGGTTGCCCAATAGACTTTTGCTATTATTATGCTATAATAAGAAGTAAATACCATATATGCAAAAACATACCAGAAGTTTATTAGAAGAATTAAGTTCTATGCCACTTAGACGTGACAAAGAAGAGGTAGTAGAAAGTAGAGCATCTCACATATTAGAGTCGGCTATTAGACTACTAACATATATCAGAGAGAACTTTGATCAGGACACTGCATTTAAGTTAGAAAAAAAATTCAATTCAGCACTCAAAAACATGGACGCATCTAAGTTCAGCAAAGGCGTTGCGAGAATAAAAGAAAACAAAGACGTCAAAGAGAACATACTAAAAATCAAAGACGGCGAATACAAAGAGGACTAATCATGTTGATAGAAGATGTCCTAACAGAGTTTAAAAGGACACACCTAGAACACATTGAAGACATCGTCATAACTGATGGCCACGAAGGTGGCAAGGCAGTGGTAGAATACTTTAGGGGATTACTACTAACACTGAAAGGATCAAGTTCTGAGGCAATGAGTGTGTCTGTGAAATGGGATGGTGCACCTGCTGTGGTATGCGGAACCAATCCAGACAACGGTAAGTTTTTTGTAGGCACAAAGTCTGTGTTTGCACAGTCGGCCAAAATCAATTACACAAAAAAAGACATAGCAACTAATCACGGCACAGATGAACTAGGACAAAAACTATTGAAATGCCTTGTGCATCTTAGAAAAATTAATATAGAAGGAGTGGTTCAGGGAGACTTGTTGTTCACAGATGAGGACATCACAAGGAAAAATATAGATAACAAACCTCATCTTACATTCACTCCCAACACAATAACATATGCAGTGCCAGAAGGTAGTGAACTAGCAAAACAAATAGATAGAGCTAAAGTGGGAATTATATTCCACACAACATACAACGGTGAAACACTTGCTGACATGACAGCATCGGGCGGGGCAGATGTAAGTTCATTTACAAAAAACAATGATGTGTTCTTTGACAATGCCACATACAAAGATGTGTCAGGCAGTGCCAAGTTTACTGACAAAGAAACACAGCAGTTCTACAACGGTATTGAAAAGTTAGAAACATTATTGAATGGTGTTCCAAGAAACCTTTCGAGTGTGCTAGGACAGAATCAAGACTTCATACCTATGTTCCAGATGTATATTAACGCAATGGTCAAGCAAGGACAGTTGCCTAGCAACGTGAATCAGTTCTTGCTAGGATTCAAAAAGTTTTATGCAGAAAGAATGCAACAGCAGATGTCCGGCCTAAAAGCACAGAAGGCCTTGCAGTTGAGACAAGACAAGATGAAACAGATGCCTGTGTTCCTAAACAAGGCCAAGAAGCCACTACAGGCTATGCTAACATTCTACAAAGCAGTACAGACAATGAAAGCATTTGTGCTAAAGAAGATGAATCAAGCACAAGCAATAGGATCATTCCAACAGACAGATGGCGGATTACAAGTGACAGAGCCGGAAGGATTTGTTGCTGTTGATAAAACTGGTAATGCAGTAAAACTAGTTGATAGATTAGGATTTAGCAGAAGAAACTTGACTGGTATCAGCAAATTTAAAAAATAATTAGATATCAATTCCGTTTTCAAGTAATATCTGGTTGAACTCTGGCATAGCATCTCCGAATTTCTCATTACGTATTTTGTCTGTGCCTTTAGTGAGATAGATAAAATCTTTAAGATATAATTCAGCATCAATCATTTCTGAGTTGAGGAACCTTAATACATGAGCAAGGTCCTCCCTATGTTGATGTTTTTTTGTAATGACTTCTTTTACTGCTTTAGGAAGTATTCTGATATCATAACATTCCGGTATCTGGATAAGGTGTATGTCTATAGGTATTTTAACTTCCTTAAAAAAGTCATAAAGTTCATCTAGATAATAAATGTTGAACGGATTACATGTGGCACTTACCTTGAGTTTGATGTGTGGGTTGTCATCTCTTAATTTTACAAACTTTAGGATATTTGTTTTTATCTTTTCCCATTTGCCAGGATGCCTTACGTATTCAAACTGTTTGCCTACAGCATCAATACTAATTCCTATCATGGCAGTTTTAAAACTTTTAATAATTTCAATGTACTTTTCTGACCATACTGAACAGTTTGTGCTAACATATAGATCCTGTTTGGCACTACTACCTGTTTCATAACTTCTATTCAACATGTCAAACAACGGTTTCATGACAAAAGGTTCACCTCCAAATAGAGCATAATGTAAAATACCATCTGACCATTTGTCCATTACATTCCAAAATTTGCTATCCCTATGAAAACTTTTACGTTGTGATTCAAATGTTTTTACGTATTCTTGGTATGTTAGTTTCTCGTTTGCACGTACTGTTTCCGTATCCTTGAGTAACCCACTTGGCTTCTGTCGTAGTTTGTAATCTATATCATAAAGTTGGTTCGTGGCTTCAACGTTGCAAGTACGACAGGCAAAGTTACACAAATTACCTGGCTTCAGTATGGCAACCCTTGGTTGATGCTCCATAGGTTCTACATCTGGAAATGCGTCATTAGTAACCTGTCTAATACTTTTAACTCCACTGTCTTCTGCGTCCCAACAAAGTCTACAATTATCATGACGTATACCTCGATCAAGACTATCATTTATTTCTTTTCTTGTTGTTGTATTATCCCATATTTCTTGTAGTCCTGTTTCGTCTAGCCTGTAAGGATTACCTTTGATGTCTTTGAATATGTCTATGCTGGCGTTACAAAGTTTCACATGACCTGCATTCTCCACACCGATTCCGCATTTGGCTAACACACATTTTATACTTTTATTTTCTGGCATACACGTACTTATTGCTTTAAATACACGTATTATGAAATCAAAGCCATTCCCCATAAAGCAAGGAATACCTTGTCAATTGAAGTGGAATCATTCTACTGTTTTCTTGACCATGGCCACTACTGCCAGTTGCCATAGGGTCACACATGATCCCTACGAGTTCAAGGATAACAAAATAAATTTTCATAATATCAAGACAAAGTTAGAAGCTCGTAACAAAATGCTTAAAGGACAGTGGCCTGGCCGAGGATGTGAACACTGTAAAAGCACAGAGGACGCTGGCGGCCATTCGGACAGGATGTCACATCTGAACATGCAAGGTATCACTGCTCCTAAAGAACTTGATGCTGATAAAAAAGCAGTCAATGTCACACCTACACAACTAGAAATCTATTTCAGCAATACTTGTAATTTAAAATGTGTATATTGTAATTCAAAATTTAGTTCAACCATCGACAATGAAAACAGGATACACGGACAATTTGATTATGGACAAGAAAACAATCAAGGTATGCCTGTTAGGATTTATGGAAAGATAGAAGTAAATCCAAACATAGAGGAGGACACAGAAAAACTCTTTGTATGGCTGGAGGAACACATACACGAACTTAACAAAGTGATGATACTAGGAGGAGAACCTTTCCTACAGAAAGAAACAGAAAGGATGGTTAAATTGTTAGAACGTACGAACAATCCTAATCTCACACTCGTTTTATTTTCTAACCTCACAGTTGATCCGGTAAGAGTACAGAAGTGGCTCGCAAGGATGTGGCGTATGGTTGAGCAAGGTAAACTTCATAATCTACAGGTTGTTGGCAGTCTTGACTGTTGGGGGCCGCAGGCAGAGTATGTGCGAAACGGATTGGATCTAAAAAAATACACTGATAACTTTGAATTCATATTAAACAAAACAAGAATAACACAAAGCATTAACAGTGCATTAATGGCATTAACAATTCCTACATTATCGGACCTTATTGAAAGAATAAACAATTGGTCTAAGATAAGAGAAGTTTATTGGAGCGGAATGAAAGCCGGAGATCATATGCGGCCTTTTTTGAATCCAACAATCTTTGGCAAGGACATTGTGCCTTTGGGTATGTCAAAAGCAATAGATGTATTTGAAACAAATGGTGATTCAATTAAGGAAGCACAACTTAATAACTTGATTGGAATCAAAACTGAATGTGAAAATACTGAACCAAACGGATGGGATCAAAAGATGCTCAAAGCCTATCTTAAAGAACTGGATCGTAGAAGAGGGCTGGACTACAAAATATTATTTCCGGAAATAGCAAAGTTATTAGAGTACTAAGAATTCACGTACACACTTTTGCACTGCTTCTTGATATGCAGACTTTGACCAAAAATGATCGTAATTGTGTTGTCTCAGTTTCTGCGAAGATAGGTATGCATCTTGCCAATTAAAGTGCTCTAAACTTTGGATCAGTTTCACTATCTTATCCATTCTTTTGTTAGGGTCAGACTCTAGATCATAACTTTCATCAAAGTAATTTCCAAAGGTCTTGAATCCTAGTTCTCTAATATTTTGTAGGTATAAGTGATTTCCGTGTACAATAAAAAAATGTTGGCACAAAATTGGTTTCCATAGTTTTTCAGTGATAAAAATTGTTTCATTGTCGTTAGTCTCGCTTATTATGGAACACGCACTATGCTCATATGGTTTGACATAAAGATCTTGATCCATTCCGTGCATAGGATAGTTTTTAGTATCTACCCATGGCAACTCGTAATCAGGATTTAACCTAACAGGTTGTTTTAATCCAATGAAAGAAGTNAGACTNTTGTCTANNAANTTTTCTNTNTNCANNGCCTCCCACATTTTCACTCTATGTNTNCTAGGTTGTTTGTTCAGATACANATAATCAAATTTCTTATCTGTGTGGTCACAATGTAAAATAGTATTTTTTTGCTCTCCTCCCTCAATAGATGTGCCATAGGCTTTTGTATGTTTAAATCTCATCCAGTACCAAAACCAAGTTGTACCTCCGAACCATTTTGTGTATTCATATTCCTCGAGTGCATCATAAAACTTACTGCCGGCTACATTGCTTTCACTTTCCCATGGCCGNGCCAGAATAAATTTGAAACCGTTCTGNTTCAGCAGGTCCATCCTCCTGTGTAGTTGCTCTACAAANTCAGGATTATCCTCATATCCGTCTCTGTGATCTATTATGCAGTACAGTCCATCGTATGTGTTCCAATCATATCTGTGCAGATTCCAATACTCAGGTTCAAATGTAAAATCTATTTTATCAAATCCCGCACTCTCAATGAACCACTGCATTTCTCTATGCTGTCCAGAGTACATCAGATCTGTAAGAATAAAAATTTTGGTCATATGCTCTATAAATATGTGTATGTTAACACCATTTTTAAAGTATGTATCTGAGGGCAAAGTCATAAGACGACATAGTGACTTGCAGAGATTCACTTTCCCAGAAGTCACAGAGAGAATATATCTAAGTTTCCTTGCACTTGCATTAATGAGTCAACTAAAAGAAACATTACCATTTACCAAAAATTATGCCAACCAGACCATGGCCAGAGGTACATTTGATCAAGTGAGAATGGTCAACAATGATCTTTCAAACATGCTGGCCATAGTGGCAGGAGATCCCGAGATCACAAAGAAGCTCAAGAACAAAAATCAAGCACAGGCCATGAGGCAGAGACAACCTGTACCTGTCATGTCCTTGAGAAGATATCTGAGAAGTTGGGACCAACACTACAAGAATCTTACACAATTAGAAAGAGCATTGAACATAAATGATACAACTTACCGTAACGTGAGAAGAGCAGTGTCCAACTACCATCAGCTCAACACCAAGCAAAAATCTCAGACCCTGACCAGGTTAAAACAGATGTTACAGGCAAAACTGCCTAATACTGACATACAAAGAAAATTTAAGGAGTTGTCATAATGATAGAATACATATGCGAAGACTGTGGTTGTGAAAAACACTGCAAGAGATCATGTACAGAATGCATGGACTGTCCAGATTGTGCCTGCAAGAAGTGTAAGNAATAATGTATCCAACAGGCAGAGATTTCTGGGTAGCATACAACGGGCAACACACTGAACCAACATTCAAAAAAGACGAAGGTGACGGACAAGGGCGTCTTAGAGAAATAGCATATCAGTTTGTTAAACAATGGCGAGGCTGTATTGATGCCGGAGCCAACGTGGGTATGTGGACAAGAAACTTGATGAATGACTTTAACACCGTACACTGCTTTGAGCCAAATCCTATTTTCATAGAGTGTTGGCATAAAAACATACCATCAGACAAGAACGCCATCCTACACGAGGTAGGTTTAGGAGAAGCAGAGTCAACTGCCAACTTCTCACAGCCATTGGACCAAAAATTGCAGAGGACATCAGGCAGTATCAAAATTGAAACCTTGGACAGTTATGAACTGAGTGACATAGACTTTGTCAAGATAGATGTTGACGGCTATGAGGATTTGCTGTTGCAAGGTGCAAAGGAAACTCTCGCAAACAATGACCCTGTTATTAACATAGAAATGAAACGTGCCAAAAGACCAGAGGTGTGCAAGGTTGCAAAAACAATACTACGCAAACTTGGCTACAAGGCACAAAAACGCACAAACAGTGAAGAAGTATGGATCAAATCAAATAAAGACATATTTGTTCGGCAAGAGTGGCTCTAAATAGTAATATTACAGCATAATTTACCAAAATACTTTATAAATACTTGCAACTTGATTCCTGAGCGGAGTCAAAGTTATGTTAATCAGATAAAAGGAGGATTTAAACATGACAACTAAAGTAAACCCGGTAGCAACAACAGTACCAGCNAACATGATTGGAAAAGACATCCAATTATTCACAGTTGACTACATCAACGCAGTAAACGGTTCAGCAGGACCAANNGGTGTTCAANNNGCAGTGCTTGACAAAATCATGCAAACAGCAACGATCATCGCGGCAGGACCATTAGGCAACGGTAACACAGAGCAAACTTTCATGACTGAAGGTGCTGACTCAGTAGTAGTTGCAACTTTACAAGCAGACATCAGAACGTTAGGAACGCACGACGGTGTTGACGTTTCAGCGGCAACTGTAACTGCAAAAACATTAGTAATCGCTGTATAATAATAGCAATTAATAAGTTTTTACGTAAGACATTAGAAAGGGTGGACATTAATTTGTTCACCCTTTTTTTACGATGTAAATATCACTATGCATGAGTATCACATCCACACACTAGTCGATATAACCAGTAACGGAAATCTGAAAAGACAGTTTCCTTTTCAGACACCAGATGGTAAAGAGATACACGACAAGCATTCATTGGCCATGGCACGTGACCAGAACTCCAATTTCAACACCATGCTACAACTTATACAGATGAGGGGTAACATCACGTGGGAACAGCCTCCACAAATGATTGAACTACCTACCCTAGGCAACCATGGGTTTGGTTCCTACTATGAAGGTCCGCAGTTGAGCTGGCACTTTCAGTTCTTTACAGAGCAGTCAGGAGTTTATGGCGATATAGCAAATCCAACTGAGAGTCTAGCAGATGATTTCAACCTTGTACCTATCATCGCAGAATGTAAAAACACCGCATCTTTTCCTATCCAAACATTTGTCACAAAAGAATTGCAAGGCACAGACGAACAAAAAGTCATAGATGCACTTGCCGGCGGAGTTATAAACACGTACTTTTCATACTCAGGTCCCATAGATAAATAACACTACATTAAGGCACAAACTTAAAACTTACAAAGGCACAACTAGGCAATGACTCAGGCTCATTTACAGGCTCTACTAGCGGAGGTAAGAATCCTCAAAAGAGATTTAAAAAGATATATGAGTACAACAGAATTAGAAAAACAGAACCTAGAAGCACACGTGGACCTTTGTTCAGAGAGATACAAAGGCTTACACGA
>NHCU01000033.1 GCA_002167365.1 Betaproteobacteria bacterium TMED41
TTCCCAGCTTTTTTCTTAGCCTTTTTTTTCTCCGCCATCTATCTTTCTCCTCCACCGAGTGTTCCGGATGATTGATTAAAAGCTCGGACAGTATTATCCTCGCCATTCATTTTAACCTGAATTTACATAAATTATATTATTCAGTTTTAATGAATTCTTTAAAGGTATTTTNTCTTGATTAAAATTAATCCCAAGAAAGAGCTCCTCCAGTTTGGTATTCAATAACGCGTGTTTCGAAAAAATTTCTTTCTTTTTTTAAATCCACCATTTCAGCCATCCAAGGAAATGGATTCTCTTCGACTGGATAAAGATAGTCTATTCCAATTTGTTGCGCACGGCGATTAGCAATATATCGGAGGTATGATTTAAACATTGGTGCATTCAAACCCAAAACTCCTCTAGGCATAGTATCTTCTGCATAACGATATTCTAGTTCAACGGCGTTGTAAAATAATNCTTTTATTTCTTCTTTAAATGAAACTGTCCATAAATTAGGATTTTCTAATTTNATTGTNTTTACCAAATCAATTCCAAAGTTACAGTGCATTGATTCATCCCTGAGAATATACTGGTATTGCTCAGCAGCACCAGTCATCTTGTTCTGCCTGCCCAAGGCTAAAATCTGTACAAAACCAACATAAAAAAACAGTCCCTCCATTAGACAAGAAAAGACAATAAGTGACTTTAAAAGTTTTTGATCAGATTCAAGAGTTCCTGTTTTAAAGTTAGGGTCGGTCAGGGTATCNATGAAAGGAATAAGAAACTCATCCTTGTCTCTTATTGAGCCTACTTCGTGATAGGCATTGAAAATTTCAGCTTCATCAAGACCCAACGATTCAGTTATGTACTGGTAAGCATGAGTGTGAATAGCTTCCTCAAATGCTTGTCTTAAAAGATATTGGCGGCACTCTGGAGCAGTGATGTGGCGATACGTACCGAGCACGATATTATTAGCAGCTAAACTATCAGCCGTCACAAAAAAACCGAGGTTTCTTTTAATTAATCGACGCTCATCCTCTGTGAGGCCATCTTTACTTTTCCATAGTGAAATGTCACGGGACATATTGATCTCTTGTGGCATCCAATGATTAGCGCAGCCAGACAAATATTTTTCCCAAGCCCATTTGTACTTGAATGGAACTAGTTGATTAACGTCAGTTGCACCATTTATAATTCTCTTATCNTCAACCTTAACTCTACGATGATTTTCATCAGTACTTTGATCTAAAGTTTCGGGTGAAAGGTGCTCTTGATTGTTATTGGGCTTCATAATTTTTTCATATGAATTTTCCGATAACTTAGCGTTAGNTTTGTCAGTTGATGTATTTTCCCAATTAAGCATTTTTATACCNTTCTTAGTTAATTATAAATAGTCATGAAGAGATGTAGGTGAAACATGTACAAATAATTTTATTAAATTGATTTTTGTGTTGTATGAGTGACGAAATATTAATTAAAAAACTCACTGACAAGCCTCACATTCTGGNTCATCAAGTGTGCAAAAACTAGTTACAGAACTTTTATTAGTTTCAACTGAATTAAGTTCTCCCGAATTAGCTGTAGATTTCTCAGCATGAGTAGCACCAATAGTTCTCANATAATAAGTGGTTTTCAGTCCTCTCTTCCAGGCAAGTTTATAAACTTCATCTAATTTTTTTCCTGATACCCCAGACATGTAAATATTAAGTGACTGTGCTTGATCAATCCACTTTTGTCTCCTTGCAGCACACTCAACAATCCATTTGGGATCAACCTCAAAAGCAGTAGCATAAATATTTCTGACTTCCTNTGGAACTCTATCAATTTTAGCAAGACTACCATCAAAATATTTGAGGTCGGACACCATAACTTCATCCCACAAACCTAATTTTTTTAGATCTC
Organism: Betaproteobacteria bacterium TMED41; assembly: GCA_002167365.1. Classification (GTDB taxonomy): domain Bacteria; phylum Pseudomonadota; class Gammaproteobacteria; order Burkholderiales; family Burkholderiaceae_A; genus UBA7377. The sequence continues at coordinate 1,882 of NHCU01000033.1, forward strand.
TCACCATAGTTTCACTGACAATTGTNAATTCTCCAGATAGATTTGACTTGACGTATAGATTTTGGAAAGTTGGTTCAATAGACGCCGAAACTCCAACTATATTTGAAATAGTAGCTGTAGGAGCGATTGCAACACAATTAGAATTACGAATNCCATTTTTTTTAATCCGTTCTCTTAACGCATCCCAATCTANAGTTTTGGAGCGATCAATTTCAACTTTTTCTCCGCGTTGTTTTTCTAGAAGTTGCAGGGTGTCCAAAGGCAAAATTCCTTGATCCCACAAAGAACCCTTGAATGAAGAATAGCTACCTCTCTCTTCAGCCAAATCAGAAGAGGCTGAATAAGCCATGTAGCAAATTGTTTCCATTGACCTATCAGCAAAATTTACNGCTTCTGATGATGCATAGGAAATTCTCATGGCGTGCAAAGAATCCTGAAAACCCATGATCCCTAGTCCGACTGGTCTGTGCCTTAGATTTGAGTTTCTAGCTTTACCTACTGCATAGTAATTAATGTCAATTACGTTATCAAGCATACGCATTGCTGTTTTGACAGTATTTTGAAGCCTGTCTATATTAAGATCTAATTTTCCCTCTTTATTTTGAATTAGGTGGTTCACAAGGTTAACGGAACCTAAATTACAAACCGCAATCTCGGAATTGCTTGTATTAAGAGTAATCTCTGTGCACAAATTTGAACTATGAACTACTCCAACATGTTGCTGAGGGTTTCTGATATTACATGGGTCCTTGAACGTTATCCATGGGTGACCAGTTTCATACAACATGGACAACATTTTTCTCCAAAGAGCGACAGCTGAAATCTCTTTACAAGGAGATAACTCTCCCTTAGTAGCCAATTTTTCATAGTTACAATAAGCTACTTCAAATTCTTGTCCAACTTTTTCGTGCAGGTCTGGTACGGTGTCAGGCGAAAACAATGTCCATTGTTTGTCCTCATGAACTCTTTTCATAAATAAGTCAGGAATCCAGTTTGATGTATTCATGTCGTGAGTTCGGCGGCGATCATCGCCTGTATTTTTCCTCAATTCTAAAAATTCNTCAATATCTAAATGCCAAGTTTCGAGATAAGTACATACCGCCCCTTTTCTTTTACCTCCTTGATTAACAGCGACAGCAGTATCATTGACTACTTTAAGGAATGGAACCACTCCTTGACTTTGACCATTTGTTCCTTTTATGTAACTTCCCATTGCCCTGACAGGCGTCCAATCATTACCTAATCCACCTGCATACTTCGCTAAAAGTGCATTCTCTTTTATNGCCTCATAAATACCACTAAGATCATCATCAACAGTGGAAAGATAACATGATGAAAGCTGAGAAAACTGNGTTCCACTGTTGAACAATGTGGGCGTAGAACTCATAAAATCAAAACTAGATAACAAATCGTAAAATTCTATGGCCTTGGACTCTCTATCAACTTCTTTTATTGCGAGTCCCATTGCTACTCTCATGAAAAAAATCTGTGGCAACTCTAACCTTCTTCCTTCTTTTAATGATTTATCTTTCTTATCGACTATGAAATACCTATCGTAAAGAGTTTGAATTCCAAGATAATGGAATTGATTATCCCTATAGGCNCATANTTTTGGAGCCAACTTTGTAAGGTTAAAGTTCAACAACTCTGGATCCAAAAGATTTTTTTCTACACCCTCCTTGATAAATCTTGAGAAGTATTCTTCATATACCGTCTGGATTTTACTCGGTTCAACATTGAACCCGAGAACCTCCTTGCGAATCGAATACAAGAGCAACTGGGCACTGACTTTTGCATATGCTGGATCCTTTTCTATTANTGTTCTNGCTGANANNATNATNGATTTAAAAACCTCNTCAAAAGNAATNCCATCATANATNTTTTTNAANGCCTCNTNNAAAATNTCNTTTGGATCAACAAACTCTTCGTAGTTTTTACAAGCCTCATTTACTATCTGCAAAAAAAAGTTTTTATCAAATATATGTAGTTTATTGTCGATGGTTATTTTTAATTGATCTGTTTCTTGAGCATTACTATCAGGATCCTTTTGCTGTCTTTCCTTGGATCTCTTTTCTCTATAGAGAACATATGCTCTAGCAACCTCATGTTCGCCGGCTCTCATAAGAGCAAGCTCAACTTGATCTTGAATTTCTTCTATATGCACTGATCCACCTGCTGGCAAACGCCGAAGCAGTACTTCTGCGATTTGGGAAGTAAACAACTCAGTTTGTTCTCTAACACGAGCGCTAGCAGCACCTTGCCCACCATTGACGGCTAAAAAAGCTTTGGTCATTGCAACTGCTATTTTTGAGGCTTCAAATGTTACAACAGAGCCATTTCTTCTGATTACTTTTATATCTGCAACGCTAGAATTGAGCTTTAAACCTCCAGTCGAGTCAGATGAAGAACTTGACAATAAAGAGCTTTGATCTGATTTTGATTTTTCCATTCCTATGTTACTAGTTGCCAAATCAGTTGGCTGTGACCTCATGTAAATTCCTTTAATTATTTAAAGTTAACCGCAAGCGGTGGGTGATCAAGGTTATTTAAGAACAAGAAGAAACTAAGTTGAAATGCTGATTATCTACTAGGTTTAGTCTTTTATACACTTAATTTATACTAATTCTAGTATTCCAGAAAGCCCCTTGCAATAGCAAATCAATTATATTTTTAATTTTTTTTATGAAAAATTTTCCAACAAATTGATAACACTCGTAAATTTCTTTCTAAACTCTTCCAATCAAAAAATGGGCCAGGATCTGTTTTTCTTTTTGGAGCAATGAATTCGTGACTAGTTATCGCACTAAGTAAAGGGAATTTTTTAGCCAACGCCTGACATAAAAAAAATAAAGATTGGTATTGCTTCTCTTCAAAACTTACAAAATCTGATCCCTCTAATTCGATTCCGATCGAAAAATCATTACAGCTTGTTATTCCCATAAAGCTAGAATTACCTGCATGCCAAGCTCTTTTATAAGTAGAAACAAACTGTACTATATGACCTGTTCTTTTTACAAAGAAATGGGAAGATACCTTTAATGAATTTAATTTCCTAAATTCTGATCTGGATGTGTCCAGTTTATTAAGAAATAGATTTTCAACATTCTTCCCTCCAAAATTTCCCAAAGGAAGGCTTATATTGTGAATAACAACTATAGTTGGCTCTAAATTATCTGGTCGATCATCAAAATTTGGTGAAAAAACCTTGGAAAATTTGGACGAACATACTAGCCAGCCACTTGAGTCTATTTGCTTTTCAAGTGATTCAATCTCGCTCATATATGTGTCCCTTGCTTCTGTTGATTCATCTATTTTCATTCTCTTTTTTAGTAGAATTCCATCTCTACATTGTCAACACTTAACCAAAATAAAATTATTTAAGGTTAGACTTGAAAGTTTTTAAGATTATTGGGCTGAAGTGTAAAACTTATGGTTATCTTGAGAAAAATAATTAATGACAGTATAAAATTATCCAAAAGTAAAAATTCAATAATCAATTTTTTTTCACAAAAAGATTGAGAAATTCAATTAATTAAAAGTTCAACTACAAACTTTGTACCTATATAGGCCAAAACTAAGAAAACAAAACCAACAATTGTCCATCTGGCAGCAAAACGGCCTCGCCAGCCAAAATATATTCTCCCCGTCAACAGAGCTAAAACAACAATCCAAGCAGCAAAAGCAAATAGAGTCTTATGATCGAATTCTAAAAAATTTTTTCCAATTTCATTGTTGATTGCAATGCCACTTGCAAGGGTGGCAGAAATTAAAATAAATGAAACAAATAAAACTCTAACTAATGAAGCATCCATTTCTAACAAAGATGGCATTGAACTAAAAATTTCTTTTTGCTTTAGCTTTCTGAGAGAAGCTTCATGAGCCATCATAATGGATCCATGAGCAACAGCCAAAGCAAAACTGCTATAAGCAAGCATTGCAACCAATATATGACATCTAAACAAAAAACTTAAATTAGAGTTCAACGTGGGAGATGGAACAAATATTGGAAGCAAGGCTGCCAGAACAGCGGGAAAGAAAATATATCTAGCAGATAAAGGTTCAGGGGCAAAAAAAACCTCAATCCAAATTAAAATTGAAGCCAACCAAAACATCCACGCAATTGCGGTTGCAAACCCAAACTGCATTCCACTTGAAGAAAACCACCCCGGTAGTAAAGCACCACCCAAACTGATCACTGTTAGAGCAAATAGCAAATGTCTGGCTACGCCATTTGAAACGAAAGACGAGTGTGAATTAAAGGATACCCCTAAAAAAACGTATCCAAATGATGCGATCAACAGAAGTAAAACGTAAAATTGTTCCATACTTAAAATTTTAACCTAGGTTGCAGTATTTATTTCAAGGAATCTTAATCATGTTTGAATCACTCTCAACCAAAATGGCCGGGATAGTAAAGCGGATCAAAGGCGAAGCCAGAATAACAGAAAAAAATACTCAAGAAATCCTCAGGGAAATTAGACTTGCCCTTTTAGAAGCTGATGTAGCCTTGCCTGTCGTAAAAGATTTTTTAAATAGTGTTAAAGAAAAGTCACTGGGCAATGAGGTGCTAACAAGTCTTTCTCCTGGACAGGCATTTGTTGGAATTGTGAACCAAGAATTGATTAAACTAATGAGTGATGAGTCCTCAAATTCTGGGGAACTAAATATTAAAACTAAACCACCAGCAATTATTCTTTTGGCTGGACTTCAGGGAGCTGGAAAAACAACTACCTGTGGAAAATTGGCTGTTTGGTTAAAAAAACAAAATAAAAATATAAAAGTACTGACTGTTTCGTGCGATATACATAGACCTGCTGCCATCAAACAACTAGAAACTGTATCTGAACAAGCTGAAGTTGATTTTTACAATTCTGAGATCAACGATTCTGTTATAGAAATAGCTAATAAGGCCATTGAGCATGCAAAAAAACATTTTCATGAGGTCTTAATTGTAGATACTGCAGGAAGACTTGCAATTGATGAAGAGATGATGGGCGAAATAAAGCAACTTCAAAAATCAATCAACCCAGTTGAAACTCTATTTGTAGTCGACTCAATGCAAGGTCAAGACGCGCTAGAAGTTGCAAAAAACTTCAATAGTTACATAAAACTTACTGGAATAATTTTAACCAAATTGGATGGCGACAGTAGAGGTGGATCTTTGCTGTCTGTCAAATCAGTCATTGGATGCCCAACAAAATTTATAGGTGTTTCAGAAAAACTTGTTGGGTTAGAAAAATTTGACGCTCAAAGGTTTGCAAAAAGATTACTTGGTATGGGGGACGTGTTATCAATTATTGAAAAGGCTCAGCAATCAATAGATCAAGAGTCAGCTACAAAACTCATAGACCGAATAAAAACCGGGAAAAAATTTACATTAAACGAATATAGGCTACAAATTAAACAAATGAGATCCATGGGAGGACTTTCTTCATTAGTTGGAATGTTGCCAAACTCGATAAAAGAGGCCACAAATGGAAAGAATTTAGACTCCATGGACAAAACAGTAAAGAGGCAAGAGAGTATTATTTTTTCAATGACTCCATTGGAAAGAAAGTTACCTGAAATAATCAAGTCATCCAGAAAAAAAAGGATTGCAAATGGGGCTGGTGTTCAAGTTCAAGAAGTCAATAGACTAATCAACCAATTTGAACAAATGCAGTCCATGATGAAGAAAATAGGTGGGGGAAGTTTGAATAGAATGATGCAATCCATTAGTGGAATGCCGGGTGGAATGCCTGGGGAAATAACGGGTGGAATGGGTCCGAACCTAAAAAATTTTGCAAAACAACACAATCGAAAAAAAAGAAAAAAAAAACGTCGTTAATTTAATCGTTCTAAAATAATTTGAACAATTCTACTAATATCGTAATTAAGTTTTGATTTAATGACTCTATCGTAAAGTTCGACCTTACCTGATTCGATGGATTTTGGTCCAATTGTAATTCGAAGGGGTATTCCGATGAGTTCCCACTCTGTAAACATTACGCCCGGACGTATTGTTCTATCATCAATTATAACGTCACAACCCATGTTCAGGAGACCCAAATAAATTTCATTTGCATGTTTTTCCACCTCAAAATTTGTGTGAAGTCCAATTGGACAAATAACCACTGAAAATGGGGCAATATTAAGTGGCCATATGATTCCCTCATCATCATGTTTTTGCTCAACTGCAGCCGCCATTAATCTACTTACTCCAATCCCATAGCAACCCATTTCCATAGAATTATTTGATCCATCTTCCAAAATAACATTAGCACCAATTTGATTAGAATATTTTTTTCCTAAATAAAAAATATGTCCCACCTCAATACCTCTTTGGATGGAAATTACACCTTTACCATCAGGAACAGGATCTCCCTCAACAACATTTCTAACATCATGGATTAAATCTGGAAAATCTAAGTCGCGCAACCAATTTACACCGACAAAATGATGTTCATCTTTGTTAGCTCCAACAATAAAATCTGACATCCCCTCAACGCTTTGATCAGCCAAAACTCTGATTTTTTTGTTCAAGCCAACCGGCCCTATTGAGCCGGGCAAAGATCCAGTTAACTGAAAAATTTCCTCATCATTTGCGAACCTCCAGCAAGAGAGTGGGCTTAAGACTTTACTAAGCTTGAGTTCATTTAAACTATGGTCAGACCTTAACAATATGAGCCAGTAAATTATTTCCTCTTTTTTTTCACTAGAGTCTTCCAACTGATTTTTTTTTGAGCTTTCATCCACAGCAATCAACAAGCTTTTTACAATTTGTTGGCGCGACACTTTCAAAAAATCAGCTACGTCCTCACATTTGAATACCTTCGGTGTACTAACTTCTTTGATTTTTTGTTTAGGCTCATTTCTTTTCGATAAAGTTGGAATTACGCGAGCCAGCTCGACATTTTCAGAAAAATCAGACTCTTTGCTGTAAGCAATTTCATCCTCACCGGTGTTGGCTATAACTTGAAATTCATTGGACTTTGTTCCTCCAATGCTACCGGTATCAGCTTCAACAATTTTATATTCGAGGCCAATTTTGTTAAAAATGGATTTATAACATTGCAACATTTTTTCATAAGTTTGATTGGCCTGAGCTATATCGAGGTCAAAAGAATATGCATCTTTCATTATAAACTCTCTTGCCCTCATAATCCCAAATCTTGGTCTTCTTTCATCTCTAAACTTTGTCTGAATTTGGTAAAAAAGCTTTGGTAATTGCTTCCAACTGTTAATTTCTTGTTTTGCAATGTCTGTAAAGACCTCCTCTGATGTGGGCTGAACAATAAAATCTCTGTTATGCCTATCTTTTATTCTTAGCAATTCGTGTCCAAGAGTTTCCCAACGGTTTGTTACTTTCCAAAGCTCAGCAGGTTGAATAATTGGAGTCAAAATTTCAATTGCACCAATATTGTTCATTTCTTTTCTGATTATTTTTTCTATTTTTCTGAGAACTCTCAATCCCATTGGCATATAGGTGTAAATTCCAGAACTTAATTTTTTCACCATCCCAGATCGAATCATTAATCCATAACTGGCAATGTCTGAGTCAGCTGGCTGCTCTTTTTGTGTGGTTATATGAAAACTCTTTGCGCGCATAATATTTTTACCATAAATTTAATGAAAGACTTACGTGAAGATTATTTCTTCAAGTTCTATAATGTTTATATGTTTAATCAAAATGGATATAGAAGAAGTATCGGCATTATTATATTAAATGCTAAAAGGAATGTTTTTTGGGCAAAACGAATTAATGAACATGCGTGGCAATTTCCCCAAGGAGGAATAAAAAAGGGTGAAACACTTGAAAAAGCCATGTTCAGAGAACTTAAAGAAGAAACAGGTCTTGATTCGAGTCATGTTAAAGTCCTTGGCCGTACTAGAAAATGGCTATATTATGATGTGCCTACTAAGTTAGTAAAAAGAGAGTGGAAAAATAACTACAAAGGCCAAAAACAAATCTGGTTTTTGCTAAAGCTAATAGGAGAGGAAAAAAATATTAACTTAATAAACAAAACTGGTAAATCTGAATTTGACGATTGGGTATGGCAAGATTTTATACTACCAGCAAAAAAAGTAGTAGATTTTAAGAAGAATGTTTATCGCAAAGCATTACTTGAATTGGCACCCTATGTATTTTCGAAGGAAGAATTAGAGTCTGTCAAAGTTAAATTATCCCTGTGAATTAGTTCAGGCTCCTCGACAAAACCTATCAAAGACTCAATCACCGAAGAAGTTTGACCAATTATTTTTGTGGAATCAATAGAGGAATAATTAGTGAGGCCAATAGCAATTTTTTTTCTATTTGAAGTTGTGCATAGAACAGCATCCCCACGATCAAAGTTACCGATAACCTCTAAAACACCGATTGGCAAAAGGGATTTTCCATTTCTATAAATTGCCTCGATGGCTCCTTCATCAAGAACAAAAGTTCCTTTTATTTTTAATTGACTGGATAGCCATTGTTTCCTGGCTTTTAATTTTGGCACATCAGCTTTTACAAAAGTACCCAGTTCTTCTCCTGAGGAAAGTCTGAGAAGAATATCTTTTTCAAAGCCACTTGTTATTAATGTATTTGCCCCTCCACTGGCGGCGATTTTAGCCGCCCTAATTTTTGTAGCCATTCCTCCAACACCATACTTTGATGTACTACCAGATGAAACTCTTGAAAGTTTTTTATCGCTAGCATATACAAAATCAATCAGTTGCGCTTGTGGGTATAAATCTGGATCACAATCGTAAATTCCACACTTATCTGTAAGAATTACCAAAAGGTCAGCTCCTAACTGGTTGGCTACCATAGCCGCCAACGTGTCGTTGTCACCTACTTTAATTTCCTCAGTGGCTACGGTGTCGTTCTCGTTAATGATCAGAACTACGTTGTTTTTTAATAGTGACAACATAGTACTTCTGGAGTTCAAGTACCTTTTCCTGTTTGAAAAATCTTCATGAGTTAATAGTATTTGGGCCGTAAGTTTTCCAAATTTCTCAAAAGCATTTTCATAAGCTCTGGTCAGCCCCACTTGCCCAGCTGCAGCCGCGGCTTGTAATTGATTGATATGACTTGGCCTATTGCTCCAACCTAACCTTCGAATACCTTCTGCTATTGAACCGCTTGAGACAATGATTATCTCAAATCCTGCTTCTAATAACGATTCAATTTGGTTTGCATAGTCATCGATTGCGCCGTTATGAATACCTTTACCATTTCCTGTTACGACCGACGACCCAAGCTTAACAACCCATCGCTGAGGTCTGATTTTAACAAGGTTTTCTGTTTTTTTTATTTTAAACTCCTGTCACTAATAAAACTGAATTGCTAAAGTTTTTTAGGATTTCTTGAATCTCACATCATTTTCAAAATCAAAAATTTTATTTTTATTTTGACTAGTAATCCACTCATTTATTTTAGAAAGAATATCTTCTATCCCCTCTGAAGAGTGAGAAGAAATAAAAAAAACAGAATCATCTTTTAAATATTTACGAAGAATATGCCATCTTTTTTGTCTTATTTTTATCGGAACTAAATCTATTTTGGTGAAAACTAACCACCTCGGTTTTTTTACTAACTCAGAACTAAAGTGCTCTAATTCTAAAAGTATATCTAAAATTTTTTTTCTTATGGATTCTACAATTTTAGCTTCATAATCGAGTCCTTCATGCCTGATATCTTCTCCTGAAAAATCTACGAAATGAAGCAACAGCCTGGTTCTTTGTATGTGCCTTAAGAACTGTAGGCCCAAACCCGAACCATTTGAAGCACCTTTCATTAATCCAGGAATATCTGCCAAAACAAAACTTTTCTTTTGTTCCCTAAAAACAACGCCCAAATTCGGAGTAGTCGTTGTAAAGGGATAATTCGCTACTTTACCTTTAGATTGAGTAGTGGTGTTTACGAAAGTTGACTTACCTGAATTTGGAGATCCGAAAACACCAACATCTGCTAAAAGTTTTAACTCCAATTTTAACTTTTTAACCTGACCTTCTTTACCCAAAGTACACTGTCGTGGTGTTCTGTTTGTGCTTGATTTAAAGCGTAAATTTCCAAGGCCACCCAACCCTCCCGAGGCAAGAATTACTCTATCACCATGTTCACAAAAATCAGCAACTATTTCTCCTGATTCTATTTCTTTTATTATTGTTCCGACTGGAAAACGAAGAACAACGTCTTCAGCTTTTGCTCCATGCTTGTCAGAACCACCTCCCTGTTGTCCATTTTTAGCCTTGTGTATTCTAGAATATCGGTATTCAATTAGAGTATTAATGTTTCTATCAGCTTGTCCTATGATATTTCCTCCACTACCCCCATCTCCGCCGCTTGGTCCACCTTTTGGGATATATTTCTCTCTTCTGAAAGCAACAACCCCATTGCCTCCATTACCTGCACGCAATTCTATGTTGGCTTCGTCAATGAATTTCATTATTTTTTGTAGTGTTAACTACGGGAAAATTTAAAAAGGTATTTTTTATTGAAAATTAAAAAATATAAAAATATATTTGATAGTTAGTTTATTACGCTGACTGTAGATTTGTTCAAAAAACCCTTGATATTAAAAAAAACTTTCCCTTTTTTGAGAGCAAAAAGTGTGTGATCTTTACCAATGCCAACATTTTTTCCAGGGTGAAATTTAGTTCCTCTTTGACGAACAATTATGTTTCCTGGCACAACAAATTCTCCGCCAAATTTTTTCACTCCCAATCTATTGGATTCTGAATCTCTTCCATTTCTTGAAGAACCCCCACCCTTTTTATGCGCCATTTTTATTTCCCATAAATTTTGTCGTATTTCACTTTACAAACTTAGTGACTTAATCTCTACTTCAGTAAAAGGTTGTCTATGTCCTTGAGACTTTGCAGAGTGCTTTCGTCTGCGAAATTTAAATATCTTAATTTTTGATTGCTTGCCTTGACCGATAACCTCAGCAATTACCTTAGCGCCATCCAGATAGGGAGAACCAAATTTAAAATTAGACTTTTTAGAGTCTGAGTTTTTGTCCTGAAAGGCAATCACTTTATCAAATATGACTTCATCACCAACCGCTAAATCCAATTTTTCGACCTGCAAACGATCGCCCAAGCTAACTTTGTGCTGTTTACCACCAGTTTTTATTACCGCATACATTCAAAAAGTCCAATTATATTATTTTATTAAACATTTAATAGTAGTGGCTTTTACATCCAAAGGTCAACTATCATCAACTTATAATTTAAACTTTTATATGAAATTTAATTACATAATTANCGTCTATGCTCGAATATCAAGAATTGATAAANCCAATTAAAAAGGAACTNGAGGATGTCACTAAAGAGATAAAAATACAACTTAAAAGTGAGGTGGCTCTTATAGAGCAGGTTGCAAACTATATTATTGACAGCGGCGGTAAAAGACTCAGGCCTGCATTAGTTTTGCTCATGGCAAAGGTAATTACAGAAGGTGAAGAAGTTCAAGCAACAGAATACTCACAGCTTATTAAAATGGCTTGTGTAATTGAATTTATACATACTGCAACGCTACTCCATGATGATGTAGTTGATGAATCAGGCTTGAGAAGAAGTAAAGAAACAGCTTATTCTCTTTTTGGAAGTGCTGCCAGTGTTCTAGTTGGGGACTTTCTCTATTCCCGAGCATTTCAAATCATGGTGGAAGTTGACTCTAAAAAAATAATGAGAATTATGGCCGATGCAACAAATACAATTGCCGAGGGGGAAGTTTTACAATTGATGAATTGCAATGACCCTGATATTGACGAAGATAGATACTTAAGAGTAATTCGTTATAAAACAGCTAAGCTTTTTCAAGCTTCTTGTCAAATACCAGGAGCTATATTAAATTTTGACGAAAAATTTATTCAAACCGCAGGATCCTTTGGTGCACATTTAGGGACTGCATTTCAACTAACTGATGACGTCTTAGATTATGTTGGCGCTGAATCAGAAATAGGGAAAAAACTTGGAGATGACTTACGAGAGGGAAAACCAACGTTACCTTTGATCAGAGCTGCCTCAATAAGTGATATTAATATCAGAACACAAATAAGAGATGCTATCAAAAATCCTAACGAGGCAAATCTTGAGAAAGTAGTCCAACTAATAAAGGAATCCGATGCTGTAGAATACACAACCAAACTCGCAGAAGAAGAGTGTTTACTAGCTTCAAAAAATCTTGATATTTTTAAACCGTCAAGTGGAAAAAAAATACTTCTTCGTTTGTTAAAATTTGTTATTGAAAGAAGAAATTAGATTTGATTTATTTCTTAATATCAACCTAAAAAATTTAACTAAAATTTTTATAAGTAAATAATTTTTTTGATACATAAACAACAAGAACTATAGCTAAAGCAATAAAAGGTTCTAGGAAATCAGCTTTACCTGTTCTGTGCAAGAAATAATGGATGATGGACATCAAAACTATTGGATTTATTAGCCAATGAATTTTTTTCCAGTACTTACCCAACAACTTTATGCTAAATTTATTTGAGGTTAAAGCCAAAGGAATTAAAAGAGCAAACGAAAAAAAACCAAAAGTCACAAAGGGTCTTGATATTAAATCTTCGATGAACAAAGCAAGAACCATTTCGTTTTCAAAAAACAAAAAAGACAGGAAATGCATACTTCCATAAAAAAAGGTCCAAAGCCCTAACATTCTTCTACAACTTAAAATTTTGTTCACGCCAATTCTGGCTATTATTGGTAGAGAATAGGTCAAAATTAACATAACTAATGTCCAAGTGCCAAGATGCCGTAATAAAGTCTCTTGAGGATTTGCTCCAAGTTTTTCAAAAAAAATCAAAAAACACAAGTCTAAGCTTGGAATTGAAGCCAATATCCATAATAAAACTTTCAACATTTATTTTAATTGCAAATTTTATTCATTAATTTTCCATAAGGCGTTGACTTAGGAACTCTGCGCCAAGGCGTGACTTCATTTCCCCTAGAAACTTCGGCTCCTTTTAACATTTCATTTGAATAGTTAATAGCGCTCCGTAATCTAAATCTTGAAGTAGTACAATCATAGTTTTGTATCATTCTTATTGATTTAACTTTTTTACCATCAGAGGCTATTTGTGGTTTGTTAAAATTGATTATGACTATAACTTTCTTGATTGATTTTCCTTCAACCGATTTGGGTTCAAAAAACATTTTCACTGAATTTTTTGAATGAAATTCCTCCCATTTTTTACTCAGCGCAAAACTATTTCCACAAAATACGAAAAAACTCACAATAAAGAAATGAAGAATTTGTTTGGATGTGATTATCTGAATGTTTGGCAGACGATTGTGTAGTGGAATTTTCATGAACGATCTATAAAAATAAAAAAGGGGGTAATTACCCCCTTTTTGAAAAAAATTTTGGAACAATTACTTGTAAACGCCCTCTTTTGTATAGTGGTCTTTCATTTCTTTAGGTGAAATGTAACCATCTTTATTTTTATCCATTTTTGNCCATTCTATCTTNTCGTACGCAAAGGCGCTTGTTGCAGAGAAAAGACCAAAAGCCAAAACCAATGAAATTAACTTACGCATATTTATCTCCTTACACCAAAAAAATTAATTTTATTTTAAATACTNGAATATTATAAACCTATAAAGGATAGTTATTAAAGAACCATTTGCAAGAAAGGTCACTTATGAACAACAAAAAATTTACAATTTATTTAGCAATCTCACTTAACTTAATGGTTTACCCTTATCTANATGCTAAAGGTAANGATTTTCCAACCATCGATAGAGTTTTATTTGTAAACGAATGTGTCAGAGAGCATGGTGGAGGATTGGATAGTCTTTATAAATGTTCTTGTGTCATGGATTATTTCATAGAAAATTTGACTTACGAAGAATTCGATAACATGGATGCTTCCTCTCATGGGATTAATACCACCGGNGAAAGATCCGCAATTTGGAGAGATCCCAAAGGAGTTCGTGATGGAATAAATCGATTGAAAGATGTTAAATCTTCTGCAAGAAAAAAATGTTATTTAAAGGAGAATCAAAGAAGTGAATGATCTACCCTTTTGGATGCAAATAATAATTTTNATAGGGTTATTATTNTTGTCAGCTTTTTTCTCTATTTCTGAAACNAGTTTAATGGCAGTTAACAAATATCGCATAAGAAGTTTGGCAAATAAAGGAAGCAAAGGAGCCAAGCAAGTCCTTAATCTGCTTAAAAGAACTGACAAACTTCTTGGAACCATACTGCTTGGTAACAACATTATTAATGCTGCATTAACTGCATTAGTTACAGCTATTGCAATAAACGCTTTTGGAAATAATGATCAAGTTCTGGCGCTTGCAACAGCTATTGCGGCTATTTTACTGATAATTTTTGCTGAACTAATCCCAAAAGTCACTGGTGCAAATAGGCCTGATGGAATTGCAATGGGAGCAAGTTATATNTTGATCGTTTTTACATGGGTTCTCCAACCNTTTGTTCTTGTAATAAATAAAGTTGTATCGCTAATGCTTTCTGCCGCGAATCTTGAATTTTCAAGCCAAAAAAATGATGGATTGACAAGCGATGAATTACGATCGGCTATTCTGGAATCATCAACATTTATCCCCCTTCACAATAGAAAAATATTTTTAAATCTTTTAGATCTTGAGGAATTGTCTGTCGACCACGTCATGGTCTCTCGTGGAAGAGTTGAATTTCTAAATCTTGAAGATGACATAACATTTCTTCGAGAACAAATTTCGACTTCATTTCATAATAAATTACTGATTTGTAACGGCGATTTAAATCAAATAGAAGGAGTTTTACATATTAAAAGTGCTATTGGATTGTTGGCAAATGATAAATTCACTAAAGAATCAATCATGGAAGAAATTCAACCTGCTTACTTTGTACCTATTGGNACCAAATTATTTTCTCAATTACAGAATTTTCAAGAAAGGAAAGAAAATCTTGCAATAATTGTCGATGAATACGGGGAGGTNGAAGGTTTGGTAACTCTACAGGATATTATTGAGGAATTTGTAGGAGAATTCACCACTAATAATCCAGAGTTTTANTCACAGCCTGTAGCTTGGAATCTTGAGGGAGATGCAATTATCGATGGACTCACTTCAGTAAGAGAGTTAAATAGAAATTTAGGTTTAAATCTTCCTACAAATGGTCCAAGGACTCTGAATGGATTAATATTGGAAACTTTAGAGGATTTACCTGAGGCCAATTTGAGCCTGAGAATACACAACTTAGCCATAGAAATTCTAACGGTTCAAGGACAATTAATTAAAAAAGTACGTCTAAGAAANCCAAAATTNTCGCCAAATGAAANACAACAATTAAAAATAAATAAAATCGATTAATTTATGAAAATTGATTTATTTATTATTCTTATTTTTTACTTTTTTTTAGGATTTATTTTCAAGGTCTTATTACTCAAGTTCACTGAAAAAGAAATCTCCAAATGGACCACTGAAGAAATTTCAAAGCAATGCTCGTCAATTGACTTTAAGTGGTTTTTATTGAATTCAGTATTTATCTTCTGTTATGGATACCAGCATTCAATTAACCTTATGTTATTTGGCGGTGAGCTTATTTTCCTTGAAGAACTTTTTAGGGGATTAATATTNTGTTTTTGGATTAGTTCTTTAATTGTACTAGCAAGAGTGGATTTAAAAACTTATCTATTACCTGATAGGCTTACATTNNCGTTAGGTATTATTGGTATAATTTTTTCTATTTTTTACGAAAATATCAGCTTAAAAAATAGTTTAATTTCTGCNTTTTTGAGTTTATNCTTCCTGGTACTATTAATTTTTTTTTTGTTTCATACAAAAAATTTACTTCCAAGAAGATTTTTAGTTCAATAGAATTACCANTTGGCAGAGGTGACATATTTTTAATAACAGTAATTGCTATATGGGTGGGTTGGGAGGTCCTACTTATAATTACTCTTTTATCAAGTATTACCATGATAGGCATTTATTTTTTCGGACTTTTTTTTTATAGGTGGAACTTAGATAAAAGGTTGCCCTTTGGACCTTTGATTTGTTTGGTGAGTATCTTGCTCGGGTCACCCGAAATTTTAAAAATATATTAACTAAAAAAACTATTCTAAAATTTGAAAATCATGCCAAAAATTGTTGTTTTAACTGGAGGAATTGGTTCTGGAAAAAGTACAGTATCAGGTATATTCAAATCATTGAAAGTAAAAATAATTGATACGGATATTATTTCCAAGAAGTTAACTGGAAAAAATGGCGCGGCAATTAGAATTTTAAAGGATAATTTTGATAATAAATTTTTCAATTTAGATGGAAGCCTAAACAAGGAAAAAATTAGATATGAGATTTTCTCCGATATAGAAAAAAAAATTAAGATAGAAAAGATATTACACCCAATGATTTCTAAGGAAGTTGAGATAGAGACTAGAACTGCAAAAAGTCCCTATGTTATTCATGTTGTGCCATTATGGGTTGAAAAAAATAAAAATTCTAAGTCTACTATTTGGAAATTGATCGTTGTTGATTGCTACGAAAAAATTCAAAAACAAAGAGCAATCAGTAGAAGTAAAATTGATGCCGATACGTTTGATCAAATAAAANNCAATCAGGTTACCCGACAAACTAGACTTGATGCCGCTGATTATATAATTGATAATAATGGAGTAGTTAGTAGTCTCAAAACTCAAGTAGCAAGAATTCACAAATATTTAATTAATAATCTTTAAGATTTAAGACTTGCGCTTATAAAATTTAGCAAACAAATTGGTGTAAAAATAGATAAAAAAACTGAAGTACTTGATACTGATTCAAATCTTGAAGAGATAAACTATGATGATAAATTAGTTTATGAATTCCCTTGCACCGAAAGAATGCGATCTATGCTTAGAATTGAGCATCTCGGTAACCGTATGCACGAATTAGCTCAAGTAAATCAGCCAGAAAGTCATCAATCCGCACTATGGACTCTTTTTGAACTTTACGACCTTCTTGGAAATAGAGCAGACATAAAAAATGAATTATTACAGGAATTGGATAGGCAACGTCTTCAGCTTATTAGATACTCTGGTCAACCAGGGGTTTCAGAGGAACAGTTGGCCATTCTTGTCAAGGAAATTGCAAAATCTCATTCCTCAT
This sequence comes from Betaproteobacteria bacterium TMED41, assembly GCA_002167365.1. Taxonomy (GTDB): domain Bacteria; phylum Pseudomonadota; class Gammaproteobacteria; order Burkholderiales; family Burkholderiaceae_A; genus UBA7377. The sequence continues at coordinate 18,952 of NHCU01000033.1, forward strand.
TGTCAGCTGTACCAATTAGATTAGGCCCACATGTTGCCGAGTTTGAATGGCTTTCAATATTAAGGGGTAGATCAGGAGTCCCNGGAGGTACTTGTCAATTTGATGTTCCCTCCTTCTATACTTGGCTGAAAAGACCTGCTCATTTGAGAGCATCTAACATTTCTTCTTGGCTAGCTCCCCTTACACCGTTATTAGATTCTATTGATTTGGCTTTGAGGCTATTACGTGAGGGAAGCCAAGGCATTCCCCTGAAAGCTCCCAGGGGTCTTTATGAATTTGCTCTTGAAGGCAGACATGTTTTATTAATTAGAATAGTTGTTGAAAAAAAACCAGAGGTTGTTTCAGAAATAAGTGCTAACAAGCATCTAATTGCCGTCAGGTTTAGAAAATTAGACAAAAATTTACATTTACAGTCAGTAGATAATGAAATTGATTTTAATCTTGCTCTTTGTAACTTCTAACTAAGTTCTATAGTCCGTGTTTATTGAAATATAATCATGAGTNAAATCACATGTAAAAAACCGTCCTGTAACTAAGCCTCTGTCTAAAAAAACTTCTATCAAAATTTCTTTTTTAATGAGTTCTTTTTTTGCTCTACNTTCATTGTAATCAACTCTTAACTCACCTTTTTCAAAAACAGAATAACCNTTTATTTTTAAACTTAGCNCATCAAACTTAAAATCTTTTAACCCCGCATTTCCAATTGCAGCCAAAATTCTACCTAAATTAGGATCACTTGCAAAAAATGCAGTTTTAACTAGTGGAGANTTAGCGATAGCACGACCTACCATTCTGGTTTCTTCGTCAGAATTTGCATTGATTGTTTCAATAGTGATAAATTTAGTTGCTCCCTCTCCATCTAAAACTATAGATTTNGCTAAATATTCGCAAATTTCAAAAAAAGCATTTTTAAATCTTATCCAATCATTAGCAAATTCTTTGTCCTTCGAATTGATCAAAATTCCACTTAAACCGTTTGCTGCCGCAATGAATGAATCATTTGTAGAGGTATCACCATCTACTGAGATGCGATTAAAAAAACTGTCAGTTGCCTGGTTTATAAGCATTTTTAAATCATCATAAGATATTCCGATATCTGTAAACAAAAACGCCAACATTGTTGCCATGTTGGGACAAATCATCCCAGAGCCTTTAGCAATCCCAGTTATGGTAATTTTTTTGTTCTGCAAAATGAGTTCTCTGGAACAACCTTTAGGAACAGTGTCTGTAGTCATGATTGCAGATGCGGCATCTAACCAATCTGATTTTCCAAGATTCGCAATGAGGGGTTTGGTGATGCTCTTAATCTTTTCAACAGGCAACCTTTCCATAATTGGCCCAGTCGAGAAGGGGAGAATATTTTCAACCGACATATTTAAATCACGTCCTACATGAAGAATTACCTGTTCACAATCTTTATAACCTTGTGTTCCGGTTCCAGCATTAGCACATCCACTATTTATTAAAAGTGCTGCTGTTGTGGGAGTAAAAAAATTTTTAATTCTTTCTTTCGAAATATTTACAGGAGCAGCAGCAAATCCGTTTTTAGTGAAACATCCAACTAAAGTAGTTGGATGATCAAAAAAAATTAAAACTAAGTCTTTTTTTTTGGATTTTCTTATTCCACTGTAAATTGCAGATATTAAGACACCATCAATTAATTTGAGACTAGCTAAATTTAAATCGCTATTATCCATATTTCATAAAAATTGTTCATGAAATTTTTCCATGGCAATGCTTGTATTTTTTATTAGAACCACAGGGACAAATATCGTTACGTCCCACTTTGGGAAGATCTCTTCTATAGGTGGAAGAGTCTTTTTTAGAAAGATTTTTATTATTGGAGTTTTTTGTTTCAATTTTGTTATTAGATAGACCAATATTCTCATTTAACCCGGTTTTGGAGTATTGGAGGTTTTCATCTTCAATAATGTATTGTTGATGCTCATCAATTTCATTTTCTACCTTATCAGAACTATCTATCTGAATTGTCATAAGGGTTTTAGTTACTTCGTCTCTGACTTTTCCAAGATATCTCTCAAACAGGGAAAAAGCTTCTTTTTTAAATTCCTGCTTGGGGTCTTTTTGAGCATAACCTCTTAAGTGAATTCCCTGCCTTAAATGATCCAAGGCTGACAAGTGTTCTCTCCAGCCAAGATCAATAGTTTGGAGAAGGACGGAGCGTTCAAAGGAATTAAATAAATTTTCCCCAACAATTTTGATTTTCTCGAAATATTTAGTCTCAGCCTTACTAAAAACTATCTCTAATAACTTGCTGTCGTCTAACTCATCTAATTTCTCAATTTCATTTGTTAAATCGGCTTCAAAAGAAAATTCCTCTAAAATTGTTTCATCCAACTTTTTTAAATCCCATTGTTCCTCTATGCTATCGTCAGGTACATAAATTCTAAATATACTCTCAAGTGCTCCTTCTCTTAGCCTACTAACTAAAGAAGTAACTGATTCGGACTCTAAAATTTCATTACGCTGAGCATACAAAATTTTTCTCTGTTCATTCGACACATTATCGTATTCAAGCAATTGCTTCCTTATATCAAAATTTCTGTTTTCAACTTTGCGTTGTGCACTTTCAATAGATCTTGTTACCATACCAGCTTCAATTGCTTCACCTCTTGGTACTCCTAATTTGTCCATAATTGCTTTCATTTTTTCACCAGCAAAAATTCTCAATAAAGAATCATCCATAGATAAGTAAAATCTTGATGATCCAGGATCCCCCTGTCTTCCAGCTCTACCACGCAATTGATTATCAATACGACGGGACTCATGCCTTTCAGTGCCAATGATATGAAGACCCCCAGATTTTATAACCACATCATGTAATACTTTCCACTCTTTCTCTATTTCATTTATTTGATTTTGAGTATTTTTATCATTGCGATTTAAATCAGATTTTATTTTTGTTTTCAAAAGTTCAAAATTACCTCCAAGAACAATATCAGTCCCACGACCAGCCATATTTGTTGCTATTGTGATCATTCCTGGTCTACCAGCTTGAGCGATGATTTCAGCTTCCTTTTCGTGTTGTTTGGCATTCAAAACCTGATGCTCAAGACCAACTTTTTTTAGACAGTTTGATAGATGTTCAGAACTCTCTATTGAGGTTGTACCAACAAGAATTGGTTGTTGTTTTTTATTTCTAGTAGAAATGTCAGTAATAATGGCTTCTACTTTTTCTTCTATGGTTCGGTATATTGAGTCTTGGTTATCAATTCTAACCATTGGCATATGCGTGGGAACAACCACTGTTTCCAAACCATAAATCTGTTGAAACTCATACGCCTCTGTATCTGCAGTTCCTGTCATTCCAGCGAGCTTAGTATAAAGACGAAAATAATTCTGAAATGTAATTGATGCAAGTGTTTGATTTTCAGGTTCAACTGTTACGTTTTCTTTTGCTTCAATCGCCTGATGAAGTCCCTCAGACCATCTTCGACCAGGCATGAGTCTTCCAGTAAACTCATCCACAATTACAATCTTTCCCTCTTGAACAACATAATCTTGATCTTTTTCAAATAAAATACTTGCCCTGAGAGCCGCATTCAAATGGTGAAGTAATCCAATGTTTGCGGGGTCATATAAACTTTCAGTTGTAGTTAAAAGCCCCTTCGATCTCAGAATTTCCTCGCCTTTTTCAAAACCAGAGTCGGAAAGTGTTATTTGTTTAGCTTTTTCATCAACAAAAAAATCGCCCTCTGATTCCTCGGTTTGTTGTCTTTGTAATTCTTCAGGTAATGAATTGAGTTTGTTGTAAAGATCGATCTGATCATCAGCCTGACCTGAAATGATGAGCGGTGTGCGAGCTTCGTCAACAAGAATGGAATCTACTTCGTCTATAATTGCAAAGTATGTTTTTCTCTGAACTCGACTTTCAACATCAGTTGCCATATTATCTCTCAGGTAATCAAAACCAAATTCATTATTCGTTCCATAAGTAATATCCGCCTCATATGCGTCCTTCTTTTCTTTATGATCCATACCGGAGAGTGACACCCCAACTTTTAACCCTAAAAATTCATAAATTTTTCCCATCCAACCCGAATCTCGGCTAGCCAAGTAATCGTTGACAGTAACTATATGCACACCATCCCCAGGAATTGAAGCCAAGTAGGCTGGTAATGTTGCCACCAAGGTTTTTCCTTCACCAGTTCGCATTTCAGCAATTTTCCCATCAAATAAAACCATCCCACCAATTAATTGAACGTCGAAATGTCTCATACCCAAAACTCTTTTTGCTGCCTCTCTACAAACAGCAAAAACCTCAGTCTGAAGTGCACTCAAAGGTTCCCCATTTTTATAACGCTCTTTGAATTCAGAAGTTTTTTTGGGGAAATCAACATCTTTTAGCAATTTAAGCTTAGACTCTAATGCATTGATCGACTTAACTCTTAAAGAGTAGGATTTAAGTAGCCTATCGTTTCTACTGCCAAAAATTTTTTTTACAATATTTAAAACCATAATTTATTAGACTAGCACGATGAAATGATGAAAGATTTTAGATCACTAAATGAAATACTATATTCTGAAAAAAAGAAAACTATACTCTCCGAACTTAAAAAAAATGTAACTGACAACAATTATTGGATTCGGGTATTTGATGAAATTCTATCAAAACTACCTCACCAGAAAACTAAAGGGATTAAAGGATCCATTATACGAATTACAGAACATCATTCAAAATCGAACCCTGAAAAAGACAAAACTAAAGGTTTGGTCTTAATTGTTCGACTTAATTCGAGTGCGGCAGTTACTAGATTCAAACTTGTTGCTCCTTTAATTTTGAGGAATATGAGTCAAATGGGAATTAATGTTAGTAGCATTAAACCATCAGTTAGTAATTTAAACTCTTAGCAGAAACACAGTTGAACTTTTATTTAATTCCATGCCCATTGCTTGGACCATGCCAAAGGAGCCTTAGATAAACTACTAAAACTTCGAATCCTCCAAGAATTTTTTTCCTTTTGGATCTCTCTTATTAATTTATTATTCAAAGCGTGTCCAGATTTAAATGCTGAATACGCTCCTAAAATTGTATTGCCCAGTAAATGCAAATCACCTATTGCATCCAAAGCCTTATGCATTGCAAACTCATTTGACTGACGTAACCCACCCTTATTTAAAATTTTGAAATCATCTAGAACAATTGCATTGTCCAAACCTCCTCCCAAAGCCAACCCTTTTTTTCTTAAAGTCTCTACATCATTCACAAAACCGAAGGTTCTAGCTCGGGCAATTTCCTCAGAGAAAGAAGTTGTTTCAAAGTCTATCGATGCCCTCTGACCCGAATCACTCACGACAGGGTGGGAAAAATCGATCGTAAAATTTAATCTAAAACCAAAAAAAGGCTCTAATTTTGCCCATTTATCTCCCTCTATAACCATAATAGGCTTAATTATTTCTATAAATTCCTTTGACTTGTTTTGCTCTTTGATGCCTGCAGACTTTAGCAGGTATACAAAACTCGTAGCGCTTCCATCCATAATCGGTATTTCAGGACCTGAAATTTCTACTAGAATATTATCAATGCCCAAACCAGATAAAGCTGCCATAAGATGTTCTACGGTTGATATGGATACACCTCTTTCTTCAATAGTGGAGGCCAAATTCGTATTAATAACTCTTGCAGCACTGACACGGATATCTCTTACTGGAAGTAAATCATTTCTTCTGAAAGTTACTCCAGTATCAACTTCTGAGGGCTTAATAGTTATCCAAATTAATTTACCACTATGTAAGCCAATTCCAGCGGCGCTCACTTTGCGCTGAAGGGTTCTTTGCCTTAACACGAGTGTTACAAGCTTTTCAAAACAGAGTTCGCATCAGACTTTTCTAATCTTCCAGGATCGTCCTCAACAAAAATTGAAATTACTTTTGTATCTTCTATTATCATTGCATATCTCGTTGACCTCACCCCCAATCCTATGACGCTTAAATCTTCTGTAAGGCCTAATTTTTTTGTAAGTTCACAATTGCCATCTGAAACCATTCTTACTGTGCTTAAACTCTTTCCAATGAGTCCCCAGGTAAACATTACAAAAGGGTCATTCACTGCCAAACACCATAATTCATCAATCCCTTTTTCATAAAAACTTTCTGCATTTAAAACATATCCTGGTAAATGCTTTTCCGAACAAGTTGGAGTAAACGCTCCTGGAACAGCGAAGATGATAATCTTCTTTTCTTTGATGACTTTTAATAACTCAAATGAATTAATTTTTTTATCCTTATACTCGAAAAGTGTCGCATTTGGCAAAACCTCATTTTCTTTGATGATCATTTTAGTTACTTTCTTTTTGGACAATTAATTTTTTTATTTAGAATATCAATCTGCCTGTTTTCTTAAGAACGCTGGTATATCAAAAGTTTCTACTCCCTCTTCCTCCAAAGCCGAGATTTTTTTTATAGCTTCTTTTCTAAGATCAGCATCCGATTTGGGATCTTTCCAAACGTCTGGAGTTTCAAGAGCCTGGTCGGACTCACCAGAGTCAAAAGGTTGGTCAATACCATCGGTTCCAGTTCCAAGAACTACGTTCTCAAGAGGAACCGAATGAAGCTCAGTATGGCGGCCCAAACCCGTTGCAACAACAGTAACTCGAAGTTCATCGCCTAAGTTATCATCAAAAACAGTTCCAAAAATTATTTTTGCGTCCTCTGCAGCAAATGATCTTATTGATTCCATAGCTGTTTTAGTTTCACTTAGTTTTAAAGATCTACTTGCGGAAATATTTACTAATATTCCTTTTGCTCCTCTTAAATCTATCCCCTCCAACAAAGGACTTTGTACCGCATGTTCTGCAGCTTCTTTAGCCCTGTTTTCACCCTCTCTGGTTGCAGTGCCCATCATGGCCTTCCCTTGTGCGCTCATGACTGTTTTCACGTCTTCAAAATCCACATTTACAAAACCCTCTACATTGATTATCTCTGCTATTCCAGCTACTGCATTATAAAGTACATTATCAGCCGCATTAAATGCGTCAATCTGTGTAATATCATCCCCGAGCACTTCTTCTAGTTTTTCATTAAGAATTACTATCAAAGAATCAACAGTATTCTCTAAACACCTAATTCCCTCTTCTGCAACTTCGTTTCGTCTTTGTCCTTCAAATGAAAAAGGTTTGGTAACTACTGCTACGGTCAAAGCACCTAATTCTTTTGCAATTTCAGCTACAACAGGCGCTGCTCCAGTTCCAGTGCCTCCACCCATACCAGCGGTAATAAATACCATATGGGCGCCTTCTAAGGCCTCTGCAATTCTCTGTCGTTCAGCCTCTGCAGCGGCTTTTCCTTTTTCAGGCTGAGCTCCTGCCCCTAAACCAGACTCGCCTAATTGTAATTTTAAGTTAGCTGGTGATTTAATTAATGATTGTGCATCTGTATTGGCACAAATAAAATCGACTCCCTTAACACTTCTTTGAATCATTTGAGCGACCGCATTTCCACCTGCCCCTCCTACTCCAATGACCTTAATTAGAGTTCCAGAACATTTTGCTTCCAACATTTCGAATGACATATTGAATTCTCCTTTAAACCACTTTAAAAATTACCAACAAACCAAGATTTCATTCTTTTCAATACCTCAAGTAAAGAATTAGATTCTAATAGATCCTGTTCCACTTTTAGTAAGTCTTTATTAGCTTCAATAATTAAACCCACGGCAGTTGAATATCGCGGATTAGAAATCACATCTGCAAGATTCCCAGAATATTTTGGATTTGCAACTCTAACTTGTCTAAAAAAAACATCCTCTGCAAGTTCAACAATGCCAGCCAACATTGACGATCCTCCAGTCAAAACAACCCCAGAGGAAATTAATTCATCAAAACCACTTTCTCTTGTAACCTGACTAACTAAAGAAAAGAGCTCCTCTACCCTTGGTTCGATGACCGCTGCTAAAGCATTTTTGGATAACGATCTGGCAGGCCGATCTCCTAAACCAGTAACCTCAAATTCTGATCTTATTTTCACTAAAGATTGTTTGCAAATACCATGAGTTAATTTGATTGTTTCAGCCTCATTAGTAGGGGCTCTAAGAGCCATTGCAATGTCACTAGTTATCTGGTCACCAGCAATTGGAATCACTGCTGTATGCCTGATTGCACCACCGGAAAAAATTGCAATATCGGTTGTGCCTCCCCCTATATCAATCAAAAGAGTACCTAGGTTCTTTTCGTCCTCAGTTAGAATTGAACTACTTGACGCCAGTGGTTGAAGCACTAAATCATTTACACCTATTCCACATCTCTTAATACATTTCATAATATTTTGTGCCGCACTAACTGCGCCTGTGACAATATGAGCTCTTACTTCTAACCTACGTCCACTCATGCCAATAGGCTCCTTAATATCCTCTTGTCCATCGATAATAAACTCCTGCGGAAGTACATGCAGAATTTGTTGGTCTGAAGGAATATTTATTGCAGTGGCTGTTTCTATAACTCTGTCAACATCATTTTGAGATACCTCAGCATCCCTTATTGCCACCATTCCAGTAGAATTAAAACTTCTTATGTGGCTCCCAGCAATGCCGGTTGTTACCTTTTCTATTTTACAATCTGACATCAACTCTGCTTCTTCAATTGCTGTTTTGATAGAGCTGACAGTGGAATCAATATTTATAACAACACCCTTTTTTAAACCTTTTGATTCGGCCTGACCAATTCCAATAATTGATATTTCGTTTTCTTCTTTGATTTTTGCAACAATTGCAACAATTTTGGAAGTTCCAATATCTAAGCCGACTAAGATATTTTCTGAATCTTTTTTCACAAAATTACCTCTTCAGGATCATGATTTTCAATGCAACTTTTTAAATCATCCTTTTTTTTGTTTGGTCTAATTGTTCGAATGTTTGATTTAGCTCTCTCCTCAAATGCAAAACCTTGGGCATAACGCAGATCAACTGAAACAAGATCTTTTTTTATTTTTTTACTAAACCACCCAACAGAATTGAAAAAATTATCTAATCTCTCATCAATTGGTGTTTTTATATTGTCGCCTCCTAACTCCATTTTCATCCCATTCGAAAAAAAAACTTTCCAGTCATATTGGGTAGTCAGTTGTATGCCTATTAACTGTAAACCAATTAAACTAGCTTTTTTCGAAATCATACTGGCCCTATCTAATACAATTTTTCCAGTGTCAGGTGGACCATCTAGTTGGACTAACAAACATTTCTTTTCATTTTCTATTGATTCACTTTGGAGTTTTTCAAAATACAATAATTTTCCTACATCTGTGACAAACCTCCCGTCAGACCAAACTCCAACAATATTATGCTCTATTAAACTAACTAAAATTTTATTAGGCCAAATTCTTCTAACTGTTGCTTCTTTCACCCATGGATGAGAGACAACAGACTTATAAATTGGAGATAAATCCGAGGTAATTGCGGTCCCATTTAATTCTCTTACAACTAATTTCTTCAACTCATCATTTGTTATGTGTGGAGTATCATTTTCACTTAAATCAACAATTAAATATTTAAGGTAAAAACTTGGTTGTGAAAAAAACCAAGGAAATAAAAATACAATTAAACAGAAAACAGGAATTATTAAAATCACTTTTGTTAACAAATCCATTGACTTTGGAGAGTTCCAAAAATTGAACAACATATCTCTGAAAGAATTAATCATTCATAGATCCCTTTTTACCAAGCGAAGCTGTCTTTAAAATTCTTAAAACTAGATCATCAAAATTAATTCCCGCTGCCTTTGCTGCTATAGGAACCAGTGAGCTTGTTGTCATTCCAGGGACTGTGTTTATCTCTATCAACTCAGGAAGACCTTTGCCATTCCACATCAAATCGACCCTAGCCCATCCCTCGCAACCTAGTGCTTCAAAAGCAAGTAGGGATGTAGACTTCATATATTTTTCAATCTTTTTTGGGATTTCAGCAGGACAAATATAATTTGTTTTATTTCCTAAGTATTTATTGTAATAATTGTATTCTCCATCTGGGGCTTTAATTTCTATAATTGGCAATGCGATTACTTTTGAATCATTTGCATCTCTTAGTAATGCACATGTAAACTCCCTCCCTTCTACAAATTTCTCAATTAGTGCTTTTTTACAAAACTGAAAAGTTTGATCTAATGCCTTTTTAATTGATTTTTCATCACAGACTTTCACTACGCCTAATGAAGATCCCTCATCGTTAGGTTTTACAATTACAGGAAAATCGAATACAAGATCCAACGCATCCAAATTTTCTTTTGAATAGACAGTCCGAAAAGACGGAGTTTGTATTTTTAATGATTTCCAGACCCTTTTTGTAAGAATTTTATCCATAGCCAATGCAGAGGAGGCAACACCTGAACCTGTGTATGGGATTTTTAAAGATTCTAAAATTGCTTGGCTAGTTCCATCTTCGCCAAATTTTCCATGAAGTGCGATAAAAGCCAGATCTACCTCATCATTTTTTAATTCAAAAAGTGTTCGCTCTTTCGGATCAAAAGAAAAAGCACTTATTTTATTTTGTTGCAAAGATTCTAAAATGGCTTTGCCGGACTTNAGAGANATTTCTCTTTCTCTCGAATCTCCNCCCATTAAAACAGCAACTTTGAAATCTCTANCCATTAGAAACCTCCTGATGCAACTGATTAAATCTTGAAACTAAAATTTTTGACAAATTACCAACGGAGCCTGCGCCCATAACTAAAACGATATCTTCATCTTGAAGGGTTGATAGCAAAATTGAAATAGCCTCATCAATACTTTCTGAAAAAATAGGATCAAGTCTTCTGCTAAGTCTAATTGTTCTCGCTAGAACTTTACTATCGGCGCTTGGGATAACTTCCTCACCAGCCGGATAAACTTTTAACAATATCAAGATATCAACATTTACCAAAACTCTAACAAAGTCCTCGAACAAATCTCTGGTTCTTGAAAACCTATGGGGCTGAAAAACAAGAATTAACCTTCTATTTGGAAAAGATGCTTTACAAGCATTGAGAGTTGCTCTGATTTCGGTTGGATGATGTCCATAATCATCGACTAAACTAAACCTTTTACCATTTGGCGCAATCATTTTTTTGTAGAACTGAAAACGTCTATCAACACCTGTGAAGTTATCCAGTGATTTTTGAATCATATTAGTATCAATTTCAAGCTCTTTGGCAATGCCAATAGCAACTAGAGAATTAAGTACATTATGTAGTCCAGGCATTGGTAAACTAATATCAAATTCTTTAAAATTTTTTTGCTCAACTGTAAACGATGTTGTTAAACCAGATTGGTGAATATTTTTAGCTCTAATATCTGCTTCCTTTGTTAGACCAACTCTCACAATTGGACGAGAAATAAATGGTATTATTTCTCGTATATTTGGATCCTCTATACATAAAATTACAGAACTATAAAAAGGCAGTCGATGAATAAAAGAGATAAACGCTTGTTTTAAAAGTGCAAAATCATGATCGTAGTAATCTAAATGATCATGATCAATGTTTGTTACAGCAGCTATTATTGGGGATAAGTTAAGAAAAGATCCGTCAGATTCATCTGCCTCAGCCACTAAAAATTCTCCACAGCCAAGTCTAGCTCCAAGTCCGACGCCGCTCAACTTACCGCCAATGACATATGTAGGATCCAAATTTGATGAAGCAAGGATATTAGCCACTAAACTAGTTGTAGTAGTTTTTCCATGGCTACCAGCAATTGCAACTCCTTTTTTAAACCTCATCAATTCTGCTAGCATTAGTGCCCTTGGAACCACCGGTATTTTAACTCGTCTTGCTGCTATCAACTCTGGGTTATTAGATTGAATTGCGCTCGAAACGACACAAACATCAGCGCCGAATATATTTTTCTCTGAATGTTCAAAAAATATTTTTGCCCCTAACCCTTTAAGCCTTATGGTGGATGAGGTCTCTTCAATATCCGAACCTTGAACACTAAAGCCTTGAGTTAATAAAACTTCTGCGATTCCGGACATTCCAGAACCACCAATACCAACAAAATGGACTATACGGATTTTACTTCTCATTCTTTAACCATGCTTTTTAATACTTCATTAGCAACCATTGATGCTGAAGTTGTAGAACCGCATTTTCTAGCTTTTACAGCAAACGATAAAAGGCCTAACCTGGTGAAATTGCTAAAAAATGACATTATTTGTTTTCCAGTTATATCCTTTTCTTCCACAATAATAGCAGCTCCAGATTCACTTAAAAATCGAGCATTTAACATTTGATGATTGTCAATTGCGTTTGGCAGAGGGATAAGTATTGATCCAACACCGACAGCAGCAATTTCACTAACTGTTCCCGCCCCTGATCTACAAATAACCAAATCTGCCCAAACATAGTTTTCATCGACGTTTTCGAGAAAGCTACTAACCTCTGCTCTTAATCCAAGATTTTGATAGCCGGATCGNACGTCAANACAGTCTCTTTCTCCACTTTGATGAACGANAAAAAAATCAAGTTNATATAACTTGGAAACTTTNGCCAAAATTTTAGGAATCTCTATATTAAGAAAGGAAGCTCCTAAACTGCCCCCCAAAACTAAAATTCTTANCGGACCATTTCTATCCAACCATCTTTCTTTGGGAGGTTTAATACTGCCAAAAACATCTCTTAATGGATTTCCTGCAAACTTTGCAAAATTTGGTGCATGTTTGGTTAGTTTAAAACTTAACAATATTTTCCTCGTTAATCTCGCAAGTAATCTATTTGCAGTGCCCATAATTGCATTTTGTTCATGAACCAAAAATGGAATCTTTAGAATAAACGATGAAAAACCCACAGGAACAGTGACGTATCCACCAAAACATGCAACGAAATCAGGCTTTAGCCTTTTTAGCAGTTTAACCATTTCAAAAACAGAGAGTAACAATCTCCAAGGCATTAGAAACAATGACCATTGGCCCTTTCCCCTAACTCCCTTGAAATTAGATAGAAACAGTGGTATTCCAGCAGCTGCCACTACTTTATTCTCAAGGCCTCTTGATGTTCCAATCCAAGACAACTTGACACCTCTTTTTTTAAGTTCCTGAGCGACAGCAAGAGCAGGAAATATATGTCCACCAGTGCCACCAGCGACGATCAAAACATGATTGTTAATCGCATTACCCATTTGAATTTTTATTAATGTATGTTGGTTCACTTTTTGAATAGAATTTATTTTCCATATCAATCCTCAATAAAACTCCCATAGCTGCACACACAACAATCATTGAACTACCCCCATGACTGATGAAAGGAAGAGTTAAACCTTTTGTAGGCAAAATTCCTGTATTCACCCCTGCATGGATGAATGCCTGAACACCTATCCAAAATCCAATTCCTTGAGCAACCAATCCCGCAAACACCCTGTCCTGTGACATTGCTGTTCTTCCAATTTCTATTGAACGCTTAATTAAATAATAAAACCCTATCAGTACGATTGAGACTCCAACAAAACCCAACTCCTCTCCAATAACAGCGAAGATAAAATCAGTATGTGGAAGTGGCAAATAGTCCAACTTTGCAACCCCTGTTCCCAAGCCAGTACCTGAGAGACCACCATTGCCGAAAGCAACCAGAGCAGCACATAATTGGTAGCCAGACGTTGCACTAAATTCTTGATCGCATGGAGTAACAAAAGATACAAGTCGACCTAACCTCCAAGGTGTATTAACAATCATTAATACAAAAAAAGAACATAAGCCAAAAAATAGTGGCATGAAAACTTTTAAATTCATTCCACCTAGAAACAATATTGCNCCTACCGTGAGGGTAATNACTATTGTTGAACCTAAGTCTGGTTGGTAGAGCAAAAGTGTAATTAAAATCACCATCAAAAATCCAATTGGGGCAATCCCTTGAATCAAAGATCCTCTAATTCTATCGTTTCGCCTGATCGCGTAGGCTGAAGCAAACAAAATGGAAAAAAATTTGACCAACTCAGCTGGTTGTACTGTAATTGAACCTATAGGAATCGATCTCACTGCACCGTCTCTAATATATTCTTGCCCGCCAAAAAATTTNAAAAGTCCAACACAAAATAAAAGCGCCAGGCCAAATGTAAATAAAAGACCAGAAAAACTTTTTAATACATCNGTCGGGATCAATAAAAATAAACCCAAAACAATGACCCCAATTAAAAGGTGTAAAGGATGTCCTCTCATTTGATTCCAGAACAAGTGCCTCTCGTTATCACTTGGCAAGGGTAGGCTTGCCGAATAGACCATAATTAGCCCCAGCATTAAAAGACAAGATATTACAAATAACAAGGAATGATCGACTGATGCAGGAAAAAATTCCTCTAATCTCTCTAACAAATTTTTTCTCCATTAAAATCACATAACACCAGTTTTTTAAATTCATCGCCACGGTGTTGGTAACTCTGATACATATCTAAACTTGAACAAGCCGGTGAAAGTAGGATATTTATTTGCATATTCCTTTTCTTTGAAGATTTGATCATTTTTTTTGCAGTCTTATTTGCTAAATCGACTGCTTCTTTCAAGCTATTTACTTTTTCATAAGTTAAATTGTAACTTTTAAGACTCTCACAAATTGAAGCAACATCTTTACCAAAAACAATTAGATTTATTGGACGTAAATCTAATGCCTGAGATAGCAAATTAAAGTTTTGATCTTTAGTTAGTCCCCCAATAAGAAGAATCAAAGGCTCTTCAAAGGACCTAACAGCTGAAATTGTTGCTGCAATGTTTGTCGCTTTACTATCATTTATGAAGTTAATTCCATCCTTAGAAAAAATAACTTCTAACCTGTGTGCTTCCCCAATGTGATTTTTCAAAACTTTAGCAATTTTNTNTATATTAGTTGAAACCTCGTTAACAATAGCCAAACAACAACTTATGTTAGAAAAGTTGTGATCACCCTTTAAATTAATATCCTTAGTGCTTAAAGGAAATTCAAAAAAACTATTTTTCTTTTTCGAATTTTTAAAGCAAAAAGTTCCAGATTTATTTATTCCAAAACAATTATGATTTTTTGGTAAGTCAGTACCAAATGTAATATTGTTTATGTCAATTTGATCAGATTTAAAATAATTATAAACTCTATCTAAGAGNAATTTGTCATCTCGACAAATAAACGCTTTTGCAGTNGGTTTTGGAATACCAAAAACTTTTAATTTTGAAGAAAAATATTCTTCAATACTCAAATGCCAATCAAGGTGATCNTCACTAAAGTTTAAAATGGTGGCAAATGTTGGGGAAAACTGACTTGAAAGAGCAAGTTGGAAACTGGATAACTCTAAAACCCAAAAATCAGGCATTTTATTTGTTNTTTCTCTTTCCAGAAAAGCCTCTAGCAAAGATGGGCCTATNTTTCCTGCATGTTGTGCATCAATTCCAACTGATTTAAGTAATTTNGTAATTAGTCTTACTACGGAAGTTTTTCCGTTAGTTCCGGTTATCGCAATAATTGGAATTCTAGATTTTCTACCCATATTTGAAAAAGCAGCAATTTTCAATTTCTCTATGCGGCGATTATTTGCAACACCAAATAAATCTACCTCAGTTACTACAGGTATGTTCCTTTTTTTTGCAACCTCAAGCATTGGAGCTAAGTCACTTTTTTTAGAAATATGAGGGCTTAAACCTGGCGACACAACCAACAAATCAATTTGATCAAAACAACTATCTTTCAAAGGAAATTTAATTCCTGTTTTTATAAGAATATTTGAGTTACTGATTTTTTTATTTTTCAGTTTTCTGGAGTCTAGAACTTCAACTATCTTTCCATCTTTCTCCATCCACCTAGCGCATGCTTGTCCAGATATTCCTCCACCAATTACCATTACTTTANTAGATGTTTTGTACATATCATCTAATATGAGGTCAAAGTTAAATGGACGATGAATATGCTGATTCATTTNTTCTATCGTATTTTTAAAGTTGCCAAACCTACTAAAACAAGCATCATTGTTATAATCCAAAACCTAACTACAACTTGTGTCTCCTTCCAGCCACTCTCTTCGAAATGATGATGAAGTGGAGCCATTTTTAATATCCTTTTTCCNACACCAAATCTTTTTTTTGTATATTTAAAATAACCAACTTGGAGCATTACAGATAAAGTCTCTACAACAAAAACCCCTCCCATAATAAATAAAACTATTTCTTGCCTCGCTACTATTGCTACTACGCCTATCGCACCCCCTAATGCAAGAGCTCCAACNTCTCCCATAAAAACCTGNGCGGGGTATGCGTTAAACCACAAAAAAGCAAGNCCAGAACCAACTATTGCAGCACAAAAAACTGTAAGCTCCCCTGCTCCTGGNATGTAAGGAAGTAGCAAATACTTAGAAAATACTGAATGCCCGGCAACGTAAGCAAAAACACCCAATCCAGCGGCAACTAAAACGGTAGGCATGATTGCTAATCCATCTAAGCCGTCAGTCAAATTGACTGCATTACTTGAACCCACAAGAACAAAGTATGAAAGCACTAGAAAACCAAATACACCTAATGGAAATGAATAATCTTTAAAAAAAGGAATAATTAAATCTGCCTGTAGTGGTAAAGACATGACCAAGCCACTGTCTATCCACTTCAGAAATAACATCCAAGCCTCATTATTACTTGATGCAGAAACTGAGAAAACCAAATAAACTGAGGCTACTAATCCAATAAATGACTGCCAAAAGAATTTCCATTTGCCTGATAAACCCTCCGAATTTTTTTTAGAAACTTTTAAATAATCATCAATCCACCCAACACATCCCAAACCCATTGTTACTGTTAACGCTGCCCAAACAAATCTATTGGTAAGGTCAGCCCAAAGAATTGTAGTTATAGTAAGGGAAATTAAAATAAGTGAACCTCCCATTGTAGGTGTCCCCTGTTTGATCAGATGAGTTTGGGGGCCATCATTTCTAACTGACTGTTCGACATTCATACTTGCCAAAAACTTTATTACCCAAGGGCCCAAAAACAGTCCAATTGCCAGTGAAGTGAGTGTCGCCATAACGGCTCTAAGAGTCAGGTATTGAAAAACTGAAAAATAATTTATAAAACTTCCTAACCAATCAAAAAATGCTAATAACATTCAAAAATTCCTATGGGCTAACTAAACAATTGACAATCAAATCAAGATTAGAAGCTCTAGAGCCTTTAATCCAAAGTAATGAAGAACTTTTTTGAGAAGAGGTTAAATTTAACCAAGATCTAACATCTTCCTCTAATTTTTTCTCTGATGAGTATGATTTACCTTGTTTTAAACTTTTACTAGCCATAGAAAAATATTTTCCAATAAGAAAAACTTCATCTAAATGTTCTAAGGCCAAAACTAAAATTTCACGATGAATTGATTCTGAGTTTTCTCCAATTTCAGCCATATCCCCCAAAACCATTGCTTTCCGGCCTGTGATATTTGCCATAGTTGTTATTGCAGCATGGACAGAGTCTGGATTTGCATTATAACTATCGTCAACCACTACCGCTCCGTTTCTTAAATGGTGGAAAAGACCTCTGCCTTTTATTGGTGTAAAAGTTTTTAACCCCTGTAAAATTGACTCATGAGAGAGACCTAAAGCAATCGATGTTGCTACAGCTCCTGTTACAGTTCTAGCGAAATGCTCTCCCAATCCATTAAGTTGGACACGTCCGATCGAATCTCCATTCAAGGCCAGTTCAATGAACAAGGGATTATTTCCGAGAATTTTGCAAGTAACTT
>NHCU01000034.1 GCA_002167365.1 Betaproteobacteria bacterium TMED41
GATTTAATTAATTTTGAATCATTGCTTAGTGGTCTATTAGACTGGAAATATTCAAAATTTGAGAGTAAGTGAATTGATGGGAGCACTCCTTTCTTTTTAATTTCTGAGAGTGACAACAAATTTTTGATTTTTTTTGCCATCACCCCATTATCTACAAGAAGAAGTCTTGGTGAAATAATGTTAGAGCTTGTGAGTTTTTTTGTAATTTTCTCAAAAGTTGCTTTTGAATCATCATAAATCCAAGAAAAACTGGGGAAAGTGTCGATTTCTTGAAACCCATTATTGTTTTTTTTATTTACCAACTCTATTTGGTAGTTGTTATTCAACAAAAATCTCCAGAAACTTATAGAGTGTTGTAGGTTTTTTTGAGAGAAATCCCCAAAATCATTGCGTTGAGCTATTTTTTTCTTCATTTTTACAAAAGTGACGTGACCCTATACAAACATAATGTTATGCTATATTTCAAATTTCTAAATCTGTAATAGACAGGTTATTCTAATATCCCCAAAAAAAAGTAAAAATAATGAGTGAATTGGTTAAATCCGTAAAAGATGATTCTTTTGATTCTGAAGTTCTAAATTCTGATATGCCTGTATTATTAGATTTTTGGGCAGAGTGGTGTGGGCCGTGTAAGGCAATATCTCCAATCGTGGAAGAAATAGCAAATGACTACTCTGGCAAGTTAACTGTAGCGAAAATTAATATTGATGAAAACCCTTCAACTCCCACGAAATATGGGGTTAGAGGTATTCCAACTCTACTACTTTTCAAAAATGGTGCTGTAGTGGCTGAAAAAGTTGGGGCCGTTCAAAAATCACAACTGACAGCCTGGATTGATAGCAACATTTAACATATAAACCCACCTTAATTACTTGTATTATATTAAANAATCATTTGATCCTCTTACTTAAAATATTNGCTAATGTATCTATCTGAACTCAAAGCCTTACCAGTAACAGAGTTAGTNGATTTAGCACGATCGCTNGATATCGAGACGGCTAGTAGGCTAAGAAAACAAGAACTTATGTTTGNTATCTTAAAAAAGAAGGCAAAAGCCGGGGAGCAAATTTTTGGGGATGGGGTTCTGGAAGTTTTACCAGATGGTTTTGGGTTTTTACGCTCNCCTGAAGCGTCGTATATGGCAAGTACTGATGATATCTACTTGTCTCCATCACAGATTAGAAGGTTCAATCTTCATACAGGTGATGCAATTGAAGGTGAAGTTAGAACCCCAAAAGAAGGAGAAAGATATTTTGCATTAGTCAAAGTTGACAAAATTAATTCCCAGCCGCCGGAAGCTTCAAAAAATAAAATTCTGTTCGAAAATTTAACACCGCTTTTTCCCAATGAAAAAATTACTCTTGAAAGAGAAATCAGTGCAGAGGAAAATATAACTGGTAGGATCATTGATATGATAGCCCCTATTGGNAAGGGGCAGAGAGGACTTTTAGTAGCNTCGCCTAAAAGTGGTAAAACTGTGATGATGCAAAATATTGCTCATTCAATTACATCAAACCACCCCGAGGTTAAGTTGATAGTTTTATTGATTGATGAAAGGCCAGAGGAAGTAACTGAAATGCAGAGATCTGTTAGAGGAGAAGTTGTTGCTTCAACTTTTGATGAACCTGCTCCTAGACATGTTCAAGTAGCAGAGATGGTAATTGAAAAAGCCAAAAGGCTTGTTGAGCATAAAAAAGATGTTGTTATATTGTTGGATTCGATAACGAGATTGGCTAGAGCCTACAATACTGTGGTTCCAACATCAGGAAAAGTACTTACCGGTGGAGTAGATGCTAATGCCCTTCATAGACCTAAGAGATTTTTTGGGGCGGCAAGAAACGTTGAAGAAGGTGGCTCTCTCACGATAATAGCTACTGCATTGATTGAAACCGGCAGTAGAATGGATGAAGTAATTTATGAAGAATTCAAGGGTACTGGTAACATGGAAGTACATCTTGAAAGAAAACTAGCAGAAAAAAGAGTATATCCAGCAATAAACATAAACAGATCTGGCACAAGAAAAGAAGAACTACTTATCAAGCCAGATCTGCTACAAAAGATTTGGATTTTGAGAAAAATAATTCATGACATGGATGAGATTCAAGCAATAGAATTTTTATTAGATAAAATGCGCCAGACAAAAAATAACCCAGAATTTTTTGATTTAATGAAAAAGTGAGAATAAAAATACTTATCATCCTGAATTAAATAACTAATTTATTTTTTAAACTAGGAATGAATATGAAAAATGGTATACATCCAGATTACAGAGAGGTAGTTTTTTTAGATCTATCTAACAATTACAGTTTCGTTACACGTTCGACAGTCAAGACCAAAGAAACCATCAAATGGGACGATGGAAATGAATATCCATTGTTTAAACTTGACACAAGCTCAGAATCTCACCCGTTCTATACCGGAACTCAAAAAATTGTTGATACTGCTGGAAGAGTTGAAAAATTTAGACAAAAATTTGGAAAAAAAACAGGTACTGCCTCTAAAAAAGATGGTTAAGCCAATTAAAAAAACTCCAAATTTAAACGGGGCATGTAAAAACGTTATTTAAAAAAAAAGATGCAAATTACAGGCAACTAATAAACTTGTCTGGTGAACTTCGTCCACCCCCTGGTCTGGTAGCAAGCGCCTCAAAAAAAAGCCCTAGGCTATTTATCCTTTTCCTAGTTACCTCTATTTTGGGATTTGGATTAATTGACAGAGGACCCTGGAGAGGAGGTGACCTCTACGGAATGGCACTGATCAAAAATTGTGTNGANGCATTTAATGGTANTTCTACAAGTTGTATTGTTCCAAATCTTTATGGATCGGTTTTAGCCAATGATGGTCCATTATTTACGTGGATTGCATCGTCATTAATAATTATTACAGACTTATATTTTCAAAATGTTTTTAATCACCGGTTTGACATAAATTACATGGATGACTTGGGCAGAGTTATCCAGAGTTTTTTTGTTTTATTAGGTTTAATAATTTTGTGGTTTGGTGCAAAAAAACTTGCAATGCGAAAAGAATCAAAACCAAACGACCCACTGGGAATTGGTCCAACTTCAGAAAAATTTAGCTCAAATATTGCGGATTGTTGTGTACTTATTACTATATCTTGCCTAGGACTAATAATGCCGTTGCACGAGTTAGGCAAAACTGGGCTTAATTTTATGTTGCATGCTACANTTTTCTGGGCAATTGTCATAGCCCCTGAAATGCCCAAAAGAGCTGGAACTGTTTTTGGAATAACATCTTCTTTACTTTTTTTATGTTCCGGGATTGGTCCATTTTTTTCAGTTAATCTTGCAATTTTTATTATTTGTTTTAACTGTTATCCATGGACTTTAGTTAAAAAAACATTTATCCTTCGTAGCTTGCTTTCTTGCCTAATAATAATTAGTCCAATAATTCTTTATATCCTTGACAAGGAGTCCGATAAATTAGTCCATAGTTGGTGGGAACTCCAATTCATAATTGATAAAGCTCGGCCTCTTTTCCTCATAAAAACGTGGTTGTGGACATGGTGGCCTTTATGGCCGATTGTTACAGCTTTTTCTATTCAAGCTTACAGTCGTCAGTTCATAAGTCTTTCTCACTTAAAAATGCCTTTAATCTTTTTGTTTTGTTTAGTTTTAGCACCACTGGCAGGGATTTTTATTTCTGACGNGACTAAATTTATTCCAATTGTACCGCTGGCGGTTTTAGCTGCTTTTGGATTATTATCATTGCCCAGAAATGTTGCAAACCTCATAGACTATTTTGCTTTATCTATTTTTACTTTCTTGGCAATCATGATTTGGGTTTATTGGCTAGCTCTTCATACTGGAATTCCTGAAACCATTCAAAATAATGTTTTGCGAGCTGCTCCTGGAACATCTGGGTTCTATTCTATCAAAGAAGTTACTTTAGGAATGAGTGCAACATTTGCCTGGTTGTTGTTGATAGGTTGGAGAATTAGAGTTAGTGAACCACTAATATGGAGGCCAGTAATTTTGAGTGCTGGCGGTTTGAGTATGACGTGGATTTTATTAGTAAATTTATGGGGGCCTGCGCTTGAAATAAATAGAGGATACNCTGAAATAACTANAAATATTAGCTTTGTTGTGGAAAGATATTTTTCAAATCCAAAAGATTTTTGTATTGGAGTAAAGTCANATGATTTTAAATCTAGAGCAATCATACTTGCTAACTCAGACTATCGNTTAAATCATTCCAAAAAAGAAAAGTTTTTTGATTGTCAATTCATATTGATGAGAAATACATTATTTGCAAATTCTAACGTAGCAACACAAAATTCTTTCAATATGAGTGATTGGAAGTTAGCATGGTCAGGAAACCGAAAAGCAGATCCAAGAAAAAAGGAAACTTTTTATTTATATAAAAAAAATTAAATTTTTAGAAAATTTTCCTTATAGTATTTAAGTTCGTCTATAGATTCTAAAACATCAGCTAACGCAGTATGCGCACCCTTTTTTTGAAATCCCTTGACAAGCTCAGGTTTCCATCTTTTGCTTAATTCTTTTAGGGTACTAACATCCAAATTTCTATAATGAAAAAAAGATTCAAATAAAGGCATATATTTACGCATAAATCGGCGATCCTGATGAACAGAATTACCACATAACGGAGACTTACCTTTGTTAGCCAAAGGTTCCAAAAACTCTATAATTTTTTTTTCAGCAACAGCCTCATTTATATCTGAAGTCTTTACTCGTTCAATTAAACCTGTTTTTTTATGAGTGGTTTGATTCCAGAGATCCATAGTTTCGAGATGACTCTCTTCTTGATGAATTGCTAAAACCATTCCATCTGACATTTTTTGTAATGAGGAATCAGTTACAACCACAGCGACCTCTATAATTCTGCAACTTTCAGGGTCAAGACCACTCATTTCCATATCTACCCAAACTAAATTATGATCTAGATTTATTTCAGAACTTTCCACTTTTTCTCCCTTATATAATAATTAATTGACAACTAAAATTGAAAACTAATTATGAAAAAAGACATTCATCGAGTAATTAGTACTTTTGGCGATAGAGCTTTAATTGAATTAGATAATAAAATTGTTCCTTGCCTAATTAGAACAAAAAAACAAAGGATAGTCACAAATGATTTTGTAGGTATTAACAAAGACACAAAACCAATTCTTATTACTTCCAGAGTTGAAAGGAAAAATCTTTTTTTTCGTCAAAATAATGAAAAGAAAAAACTTATAGCAGCTAATTTGGATAATCTATATTTGATCATTGCTTCTAAACCAAGATTTTCCTCAGAGACATTAATCAGCATGTTAGCTTCTGCTCTAAAAGAAAATATTTCAGTCTCAATAGTACTAAATAAAATTGATTTAAAAAAAGAAACTGAAAAAATTAAAGAAACCCTAGGTTTTATATCTCCCTTTAAAATTCAATCTAGAGACAGTTCCTCAAATTTTTATTTAGAACCATCAATCATAGATGGTTTAAATTCTAAGATAGTTTTTTGTAGCACTAAGTTTACTAACGGGATTACTGAACTAAAAGAATCAATTAAAATTTACGACGATGAAAAATTAGTTTCTACTGTTGCTTTTGCTGGTCAATCGGGAACAGGTAAAAGTAGCATTATCAACTTAATAATACCTGATGCCAAAATTAAAATTTCTTCAATTTCCAAGTCTTTAAATACTGGTAAACATACAACTACGTCATCCAAAAACTATAAGATACTTGACAAAATTAATAAAAAGGTCTGGGTCATAGACACACCAGGAATTGAAAAGTTTGGCATAAGTCATTTGACTTTAAATGATATTAAAAGAGTCTTTCCAGAATGGGAAAAGATTAATAGTAAATTTGGAAATTGCAAGTTTTCAAATTGCATCCATAATCTTGAGCCTGGATGCCAAATAAAAAAATTGTTGAATGACTTATCAAATTCGCATCAAATGCAACTTGATTATATAAACCTTAAAACTAGATTAAAAATTTGGCTTAATTTGCTTTCGATGATTAACTCAAAAGATTAGATAAGTATCCTAAAGTTACCAAGATCAAAACGAAGCACCATAGTAGAAGAGATCGCCAAATCAAACCAACTGCAACCCTCAAACTATTCTCATCAACCTCTCTCAACTCGGGAACAACATAATCTGATGAACTTATTTTTTCGAATTCGTTTGATCCAGATGGTGCTACAGGAATTGTAATCCTGAGGGTCATTGCCCCCTCTCCTGCAGATAGTAAAATTCTTTCGGAATCATAGCCCTCTTTTGAAGCAATTGCAGATCGAGCTCTAATCATTTGAATTGCATCCTCAAAGTTACCAACAATTGCAAAAATAAAAGCAGTAACTCTACTTGAAACCCAATCTATCCAAAAAAAACCTTTCGCAGAAATATTTGCAAAAAAATCAAGTTTATTATTTGTGTAAATTTCGTTCTGTGAATTATCTGGTGTAGATTCTAATTCATCTAAGGAATCACTAAGAGGCTTTTCTTCATTTTTATTCCACGCCGCCATTGCTAACACTGATACTCTGTAAATAATTGCCCCTGTTGGACCGGGCAGAACAACATACCAAAATATTACCCCAAAAAGATTTCTTTGGGCAGCCAATATTGCAAGTCTAATTGTTTCTCTACTAACCGATGAAATATCCCCGGATTTAGCTGTTTCGAATACAACTGGATCTGATCCGACAAACGTAGCCCATTCATGTAGTTGCTGTCTTGCCTCCTTTAATTGGTCTTTTTTTAAACAATTTTGAATTGTTGTAAATCTATCAATAAAATTGCTAAAACCAAAGCTGATGTAAAGAATAAAAATTGTAAAAATTAAAGAGAGTATCGGATGAACAATGGACAGAAGAATCCACAATAACCAGGAAAATAAACCTAGAACAAAAGTAACTACAAACCATGATGTTATTGCTGAAACATTCTCACCAGAATTTAATTTTTTTTTCAGCGCAATTAAAAAGTTAGATAAAAAATCTTCTACCACACCAAAAGGAGATGGAAGAAACCTCTCAAGAATAATGGCAATTATTAAACTTATTAACAACATGTTAAATTTGTTAAGTTAAAAAAAAAATAATTTTTTTAGAATTAATTGGGCATGGATTAGGTTGTTTGATTCTCATCATCTTTTTTAGAAATATTTTTTGATTTGCTCGAAGACTCACTGCGCCTGTTGGGAAGTTTTTCTTTAATTCTTGCAGATTTACCCGAGCGCTGTCGAAGGTAGAATAGCTTTGCTCTTCTGACGTCCCCTCTGCGAACAACTTCAATTTTTGAAATTAATGGAGAGTAGGTTTGAAACGTTCTTTCTACACCCTCACCTGAGGAAATTTTTCTAACTATAAAAGATGAATTCAACCCTCTATTTTTTTTAGAAATTACAACTCCTTCAAAAACTTGTACTCTTTTTCGTTCGCCTTCAACAACGCTAACACTTACTTTGATGGTATCACCTGGCCCAAATTCGGGTATCTCTCTACCCAATTTATTTATTTCGGTTTTTTCTAATTCATCAATAACATTCATCTTTTATTCCTTTTTGTAACCTTTTTTTTTAAGCTCAGAGAGCCAGTATTCATCTTCCTCTGATAATCTGCCAGCCTCTCTGGCTTTTGTAATTAAATCTGATCTATTTCTATCTGTAACCTCTAACGACTTTTGTCGACGCCACTTTGTTATTTTCGCATGATGTCCAGATAAAAGCACGCTTGGAACTGAAATTGAATCAAATTTTTCAGGTCTGCTGTAGTGTGGGTGTTCTAGCAGACCATTCATAAATGATTCGTTCAGAGAAGATTCACTATTTCCTAACGTCCCTGGAAGTCGCCGTAAAAGAGCATCCATGAAAGCGATAGCGGCAAGCTCACCCCCGGTATTGACAAAATCACCCAAACTCCAAATTTCATCAACGTATGAATCAATAAATCTCTGGTCAATACCTTCGTATCTGGCGCATATTAATGAAAACTGTTGGTTTTTATGATCACTAAATACAAATTTTTCAATCAAATTTTGATCTATTTTTTTCCCAATTGGAGAAAATAAAATAACTTTATTTTTTTTGTGCTATGTAATGTTTTTTTTATAGCAATGATGGTGTTTTTTAGAGGGCTGGCAAGCATAACCATTCCTGGCCCGCCTCCATATGGTCTATCGTCTAAAGAACCTCCCGTGTCTGAAACATAATTTCTTGGATTCCAACAAGTAAGTTGAGCAATATTTTTTTCAAAAGCTTTTCCACAAACCCCTGAATTACTCCATGCTTCTATTACTTTAGGAAATATAGTGACAACGTCAAATTGCATTTTTAAAGCCCTAAATTTTTACCAAAAATCTTCCCAATCAACTATCACTTGTTTTTGAACTGTGTCCACATTTATTACGTGCTTATCAACTAGCGGTATTATTATTTCGCCTGAAAAGATCCAATCGTGAAAGCCATTACCATCAATTTTTTCAACGATACCCAGATTTTTTCCAGTAAGATTTACAATGTTAAAGTTTAACAAATTCAAACTGTTCCATCCGGATGCCTGCCGTTTAAGCAAAAAGTCTTTGGGCATTTTTACGTAAGAACCAACTAGGCTTTCTGACTTTTCCCTATTGTTGATCTTATCTAAGTTCAATCTAAAAAAATCTTTACACTGTATCATCGAGATTAGACGGTACTTAAGGATAGTGGATTGTATATGTATCCAAAGAAAATCAATGTCTAAAAATAGTGGTTTATTTATTTTTAAAATCGTTTTGTAGTTTTTTTTAAAAGATTTATCATAAACGACTTTTAAATCACCTTTAATGCCTATTGCCGCTTTGACATACCCTATAACCATTAACTCTGGTGGTACAGAAACAACGGATCCAAAGTCGTTTGCATAGATATTCTTTTCTTCTTTAGGGACGTAACCTAAGCTCAAAGCCCTTCTATGAACATATTTACCGGAGCGAATGCTGTCGTTTCTTTTAGGCAGGCAAACTGTCCTTTGAAACTTCACTCTGATTCAACACCATGAGTTTTTTTACCCTTGGACTAAGTTTGGCACCGTTTTCCACCCAGTACTTAACTCTATCGTCTAAAATTCTTATACTTTCCTCATTTTTAGCAGCAAGAGGATTGAAGAATCCTATGCGTTCAATAAACCGTCCGTCTCGACGATATCTAGAATCTGCTGCTACAATATGGTAAAAAGGTCTCTTATGAGCACCACCTCTTGCTAAACGAATAACTACCATTGAATATTTTCCAAAAAAGATTGAGTATACCTTTATGATACAAAAGAACCAAGTCAAACACAGCTTTTTATACCAATAATGTTTAAAAATTTACAAAAAAATACCGTCATTAAACTTTTGATCACATCTCAGTTGCTTTTTTTTATCCTTACTGCTGAAGCTAAAACACAGAAAAAAAACTGGTTAAAAGATAAAGAAGTTGTTGAATTTATTAGTCATATGAGTAAAAAACATGACTTTTCCTTGCAGTATCTTCGAACCAACTTTAAAAAGCTGAAGTACCAAAAATCTGCCTTCAAGCTAATTAATCCCCCAAAAAAAGAAAAAAAGAAAAAAAGAAAATCATGGCAAGACTATAAGAATCGTTTTGTTACTGAAAAAGCCATCAAGGATGGTAGGTCGTATATGATCAAATATAGAAAAACATTAGAAAGAGCTTCTGAAAAGTATGGAGTTCCAGCAAATGTAATTGTAGGTATCCTTGGGGTTGAAACACGGTATGGGACCATAACAGGCAATTATAGAGTGATCGATACGCTCGCCACCTTTGCATTTGAGGATTTTAAAAGAAAAAAATTTTTTTTAAATGAATTGGAGCACCTATTTCTATTGGCCAGAGAGAATAATATTGACGTTAAAAGTTTCAAGGGATCTTTTGCTGGCGCCATTGGAATTCCTCAATTCATGCCTAGCAGTTGGAGAAACTTTGCAGTTGACTTTGACAAAGACGGAAAAATAAATCTTTTAAAAAGTCCACAGGATGCAATCGGTTCTGTTGCAAATTATTTATCCATTCATGGTTGGAAAGCAAATGAAGCATCTCATGCACCGATTTATCCACAAAAAAATTTAAATCCCTCAAAATTTGTTGCAAGCTCCTTAAAGGCTGAATCCAACATAAAAGATTTAGCAAAGGCAGGCTTTATTTTGGATTCTGGTTTATTTCCCCCTAGTTTGAATGCCAGTCTCATTGATCTGCCTGAAAAAGATGGTACCGTCAAATATTGGCTTGCAACCCAAAATTTTTTTGCGGTTACAAAATACAATAGGAGTTTCATGTACGCAGCTGCAGTTTTTTCTCTTGCAGAATCAATCACTCCAAAAATATAGATTTATTAATTAGTATGAAACTTTTGCCTACAATCTTCGAACATTGATACTGCACATGCAACGGAGATATTTAAACTCTCAACATCACCCCGCATTGGTAAACCAACTAAATGATCACAAAACTCACTGGTTCTTTTTTTTAGACCAGTNCCTTCGTCACCGAAAACAAANGCGATTGANGTGGTAAGATCAAGTGAAAATAGATTTAAGCTTGCNTCTGCCTCCATGCCAATCACTTTATATCCAAAGTCTTGTACCATTTCTATACTTCTCGCAATGTTNGGTACTTTAACATACGGTACAGTTTCCGAGGCACCGCATGAGGTACTAATAGCTAAATTATTCAAAGGAGCTGAATGGTTCATTGGAGCTATAACTCCACCTGCACCAACGGATTCAGCTGTTCGTAATATGGCACCCAAATTACGTGGATCAGTAACTCCGTCCAGAAAAATCAACGTCGGATAAAAATCCTCTCTAATAACATTAAAGTTTTGTAATAACTCTAAAAGTGATTCGGATAAAAGTCTCTTCTCAACAAATGCCGCAACACCTTGATTTTTTATTTCTCCACATAAAATTTTTAATTTATCATTTGAAACCAACTCGACACTTAATCCGATTTGCTTAGCTTTCAAAATCAAAGTTTTACTTCGCTTATCTTTGCGATTTTCTGCTACGAAAATTTTATGAATGCTTGATGGATCAGATCGGAGGCGAGTTAAAATCGAATGAAAACCTATAAGTAAAATTGTTGAAGATAATTTTTTGTTAATTTTTTTAACCAATCTTGTTAAGTCCGAATTATAGTTTTCTGGTGTTAATGAAACATAAAAATTTTATTTTTTCTTTTTAGGCAGATTTCTGACCCTAGTTTTTGAGTCACTATTTTTATTTAATTTAGAGTTGGTTAACTCTCTGTTAACTTTAAAAGCAATTTTTTTTATTAAACTTTCTTCGCTGATAGTATTTGTAGCATTTGCTACGATTTTCTTACTGTAACTTGCTCTGTCTAAGCCTTTGAATTTACTTTGAAAAAGCCCATCATTAATTGATACAACCTCGTGATCTGCTATTGTGATTGTATTTTTTTTATTTCTCGGTTTTCGAAATAGCTTTGGGGCAAGGCTAAACTCCATTCTCCTACTATCCAAATCTACCCTTAGAAGTTGGATTTGGATTTTGTCGTAAAGTTTATGCCTTTTGCCAGTTCTCTCTCCTCGTAATTCATGAGTGACTTCATTATGTTTAAAATACTCCACACCCAATTCAGATACATGAAGTAGTCCTTCTACAAAAAGAGTTTCCAGTGTAACAAACAGACCAAAAGGAGCAACGCCAGTTACTGTCCCGGTAAATTGCTCTCCAACTCTTTTTTTCATAAATTGACATTTCAACCAAGCAGTAACATCTCTACTTGCCTCTTCCGCTCTTCTTTCGCCTATTGAACAGTGCTCTCCAATACCGTTAAATTTTTGAATGCTGTCCTTGAAAGAACCTTGTTCATCGATTCCATAGGATGGGATGTATTTTTTTGAAAGAAGAGCAGCTTTTATAGAGCGGTGAACGAGTAAATCAGGGTAACGTCGGATTGGGGAAGTAAAATGGCAATACTTTTTAAGAGCTAATGCAAAATGTCCATTGTTATGAGGACTATACCTAGCTTGTTGCATAGATCTAAGTATTAAAGTTTGTAAAACTTCAAAATCAGTTCTTTTTTTTGCAGATTTTAAAAGTGCAGAAAAATCTTTTGATGTTGGTTCGTTAGAACCAGTTAATTTTAGTCCTTGAGTTTTCAAAAAATCTTTTAAGGCCTTGATTTTTTCTGGAAGTGGAGACTCATGAATTCTAAAAAGGCAATCAGCTTTTTTTTTGCTTAAAAAATCAGCTGCACATGTATTAGCTGCTATCATACATTCTTCGATAATTTTATGTGCAGGATTCCGTATTTTAGGAAGTATCTTTACTATTCTTCCATGATCATTAACTTGAATTTCAGTTTCTGTTGTTTCAAAGTCAATTGAACCCCTTAAAGTTCTACTTTTAGAAAATTTTTCAAGCATTTCATACAAAGAAATTAAATTTGATAAAACCTCTAGGCTTATTGTGTTTTGGAACTTTTCAGGGTTTGTAATAATTTCCCATGCATGATTGTATGTTAAGCGTGATGAAGAACATATCACACCTTCGTAAAATTGGTAAGCTGATACTTTTCCTGTTTTTGTAACAACCATGTCACACACCAAAGACAATCTATCCACATTTGGTTTTAAAGAACAAATTCCATTGGAAAGGTCCTCGGGTAGCATGGGAACAACTTTTCTAGGAAAATACACAGATGTCGATCTATTAAAAGCCTCCCTGTCAATAACGTCTCCACACATAACATAATTTGATACATCCGCTATAGCTACCAACAACCTCCAACCCCTAGATTCAATTTTTTCGGCATATACAGCATCATCAAAATCTTTTGCATCATCACCATCTATTGTGACAAAGTCTAAATCTCTTAAATCAACTCTATTTTTAAGGTCACTGGAACGAATTTTTTTAGAAAGATTTTTTGCATATTCAGAGACATCAGTGGGAAATCGAGCTGGTATCCCAAATTTTCTGACTGCAATTTCAATTTCCATCCCGGGATCATCAACTTCACCTATAACTTCGATTATTTTACCTATGGGAGGAGTGTCTTTTGTTGGAGGATCAATTATTTCGACAGTGACAATTTGATTGGGTTTTGCACCGCCAATATCAGAACACGAAATTACAATGTCATGCTTTATTCTATTATCCTCAGGAACTACAATATATATTCCCCTTTCATATATAAATCTTCCTACAAGGGTGGCTTGCGCATGCTTAAGAACTTCAGTTATTTGTGCCTCTGCTCTTCCCTTCTTATCAGCAATAATTACTCGAACGGCAACTTTATCTCCATGCATAGCTTTTAGCATTTCTCTGTTGGGAACAAATACATCTTCACTTCCATCATCCGGACGGAGGAAACCAAAACCATCCTTATGCCCGATAAGATTGCCAGTTAATATTTTCAATTTAGTTTTTAACAAAAGTTTTTCCCATATTTTTTGTCAACTATACTTTAAGTATTCAAAGATTAGCCCAGATGGCGAAATTGGTAGACGCGCTAGGTTCAGATCCTAGTGGTGGAGACACCGTGGAGGTTCAAGTCCTCTTCTGGGCACCATTAAAAAAAATATAATCACTTCATAAAATTTAAAAAAATTACTTTTTAGCTCAAAATATTTTCAACTAAATAAATCTTCCAAAATAATCGTATCTTCCCTATCGGGGCCTGTAGATATAATTACGATTGGCAGTTCAAGTAACTCGGAAATTCTTTNAACATACTTTTTAGCCTCTGTTGGCAGGTCATTCCAATTAGTTGCTTTCGCAGTGGGGGACTTCCAACCCTTTCGAATTTCATAAACTGGTTTACATTGATCTATTAAATCACCGTTACCAATTGGCATCGATGAGCTAAAACCAGAGGGAGTTTCATAACCAGTGCAAATATTCACACTCTCCAAACCGTCTANAACATCTAACTTTGTTAAACATAAAGCATTTATTCCACTAATGCGAATAGCACTTCTTAAAGCAGCCGCGTCAAACCAACCGCATCTTCGTGGACGACCTGTAACAGAGCCAAACTCAGCTCCACGTTTTGCTATAAATTCAGCCAATTCCCCATCTAACTCTGTGGGAAAAGGGCCAGAACCAACCCTGGTTATATAAGCTTTTGTAATACCCAGAATGAAATTAAAATTATTTGGCCCCAGACCTACACCAACTCCAGCGGCGGAAGAAATACAATTACTACTAGTTACAAAGGGATATGTCCCATGATCTATATCTAACAAAGAGCCTTGAGCCCCTTCAAAAAGAAAATTTTTCCCTTTCTTGATTGCATCGTGTATTAATAAAGAAACGTCCTCACTCATTTTTAAAAGAGCAGGAGCATGTCTCATCAAATCATCAAATACCTCTCCAACAGAAAAAGATTCACCGGACCCCAAAATATTTTTTATTACAGCATTATGAAAACCTAATGTTTCGGCAAGTTTTTGTTTAAGTCTATCCGGGTTCATGAGATCGAATAACTTAATAGCTCTTCTACCAACTTTATCTTCGTATGCTGGACCTATACCTCTTCCAGTTGTTCCTATTTTTGACTCTCCCTTTGCTTGTTCCCTCAATTTATCTATTAACACGTGTGAGGGTAAAATTAAAGAGCATGAAAGACTTATTTTAATTCTGGATTCAACCTCAAGACCAATTTCTTTTAATTCACTTAATTCTTTCAAAAAAGCTTCAGGAGAGAGCACAACTCCATTTCCGATGTAGCAAAAAACATTTTTATGCAAAATTCCGGAAGGAATCAAACGTAATATAGTTTTTTTACCTTTTACAACTAAGGTATGGCCAGCGTTGTTGCCTCCCTGAAAACGGACAACTCCATCAACTTTGTCTGTAAGCAAATCAACTACTTTTCCCTTACCTTCATCTCCCCATTGTGTGCCAATAACTATTATCTGTTTTTTTTTCTTTAATTGAGAACTACTTTTTTCATCTAATAGAAATTCATTTAAAAATTTTTGATTACCCTCAACTAACTGAGCAACTCTTTTTAACTCCAAACTGAATCCAACCGCAGGCCTGGACTGCCCAAAGGAAGATTTTGCTCCATCATATCTTCCACCTCGAACTAACGCATCGTGCCAATCACTAACATAGATAGAAAACATTGCACCAGTATGATAGTGATAGCCACTTAAATCAGCTAAATCTATAGATACTGACCAATCACATTTGTCATGTTTTGTTAGCCTTGAAGTGATCACCTCCAATTCATCAAGAGCAGATTTTATCTTGGGTAGATTTGGCAAAAGCTTCCTGGCATTTGATATCACTCCATTTAAACCCAAAGGTTCCCCGTGCAACTTCAAAAGTGATTTAATAGCTAGTGCAGAATCCTTAGCAACTAACTTCATAAGTTTCTCGAGTCCTGTTTCATCTTTGGACTTTAACAAGCTTACAATTTCACTTTCGTTTTTCTGCAATAAAACGTCCGCATCACACAACGCTTTTAATATGCCTCTATGAGTAACGTCTAGCCTACATTTTTTTATTCCCAGTAGAGATAATGAAAGTAGTGCAATTTCTTGCGCTTCAACGTCTACATCAACTTTTTCTGAACCAAAAATTTCACATCCAAGCTGGATTGGCTCTCTGGATGAAAATATACTCTCAGGTAATGTATGAAGAACTGAACCTGAGTAACAGTATTTGCTGATTTCTTTAGTAGAACTTTTTTTATCGGACCTATATGAATCAATCCTGGCAATTTGAGGGGTAATGTCAGCTCTAACCCCTAAAAGTCTTCCAGAGATTTGATCAACGAGTGAAAAAGTTCTTAAATCAAGGTCAGTTTCACCCTCAAATTTAAGTGCTTCCAAATAATCTATCAGAGGTGGTAAAACTAGTTCGAAACCATTTTTTGAATAAAAATCCAGTAAGATGCGTCTGACCTTCTCCATTCTTTTTGCCTCAAGTGGGAGAATATCAGCTATGTATTCTGGCAAATATCTTAAAGGCATAAAGAATTTTTTATACTTTTTTGCTTTTAATCAAAAAGATTATTTATCTGTTTTTTGTTTATTGAAAAAATCAAAAAAATCAGATTCAGGATCTGTCACTATTAAATCAGACCTATCTTTAAAACTTTCACGATAAGCTTCAAGACTTCTGTAAAACCTTGCAAAGTCAGGATCTTTACCAAAGGCATCAGCATAAGCTGCCGCAGAAGCTGCATCACCTGTACCTTTAATATCTTGCGCTTTTTTATAAGCTTGAGCCAAAAGACCAACTCTCTGCCTGTCTGCATTAGCTCTTATTTTTTCTGCCTCCGCAGCACCCTCAGACCTTCTTTCGCTAGCAATTGCTTTCCTTTCAGACTCCATTCTTCTGAAAACAGAATCTCTAATTTCGTCAGCAAATTCGACTCTTCTAAGCCTGACATCAATTATTTTTACACCGATTTGCTT
The DNA here is from genome assembly GCA_002167365.1 of Betaproteobacteria bacterium TMED41. Classification (GTDB taxonomy): domain Bacteria; phylum Pseudomonadota; class Gammaproteobacteria; order Burkholderiales; family Burkholderiaceae_A; genus UBA7377. The sequence goes on from NHCU01000034.1 coordinate 16,420, forward strand.
CGCATCTTCAGCAACTCTAACAGTGATGTTTTCCATAAGTTGCTCACGTTCACCAGCAATTACATCATTTACTGTGCGTGTTGCAATTTCATTATTGAGACCGTCCCTTAATGCACGGTTAATTCTGTCGTTCGCGCTAGCAACTCTGCCAGCAACGCTAGTGTAGAAAATTTTGGCATCCTCTATTCTCCACTTAACGTAAGTATCAACTACGACATTTTGTTTTTCCTTTGTAATAAATCTATCAGCATCAGGGGTGTCAATAGTCAAAATTCTTTTTTCGAGATAAACTATATTTTGAAAGGGTGGAGGTAACTTGAAGTAAAGACCAGGTTCTTGAACTACTTTTTTGATCTCACCCAATGCAAATACTAGAGCAAACTGACGTTGATCAACAATGAACAAGCAGGATGAGGCAATGAACCCCAAAAAAATCAAGCCAAAAATTATAGAAACTAAACGATTCACGACCTACCGTACCTCCCGTAAACGATCTCTTAAACTAATTCCAGATCTTTGATTATTTCCAATAACGTCTCTTACTGCATCAGTAGCCCTCGTAGCAGCCGTTCCAGCACTAGAAGAATTGGAATTACCACCCGAACTTGACGATGATGTTGACCCAGATCTCTGCATAAGTTTATCAAGGGGTAAATATAGAAGATTACTTCCCGATTTAGCCTCGATCATAACCTTACTAACATTAGAGAAAACTTCTTGCATTGACTCCAAATACAACCTTTGTCGAGTAACCTCAGGAGCATTTTGATATTCAGTGACTAATTTTTTAAATCTTTGGCTGTCACCTTCTGCAGTGGCAACAACTTTTTCTTTATAACCCTGGGCTTCCTCAATCAATCTAAAAGCTGCCCCCCTTGCCCTTGGTATAACGTCATTAGCATATGCCTGACCTTCATTCTTAGTTTTTTCGGCGTCTTGAGCAGCTTTAATAGCATCACTAAATGCTGCTTGGACTTCTTCAGGCGGCTGAACATTTTGAATGGTCAAGTTAACTATCGTCAGGCCAGAATTGTATCTATCTGCAATTTCTTGAGTTATTTCTAATGCCTCTCGGCTAATGGCTTCCTTGTTCTCATACAAAACGGCGTCTGCAAGACTTCTTCCAACAACTTCTCTCATAGCAGTTTCAGCAGCCTGACGAACAATATCATCAGGTCTTAAATTGTTAAACACGTAAGCTTCTGGATCACCAACTCGATATTGAACAGCAAATTGAACATCAACAATATTTTCATCTCTCGTCAGCATTAAAGAGTCTCTACCCGAAGTGGAAGTTTGATTGTTTCTAACCCCAACTGTGGTGTTCCTTAGTTGGGCAAAATTAACTGTTTCATGACTATCAACTGGAAAAGGAAGCCTCCAATTAAAACCGGCATTAGCTGAATATTTATATTCTCCAAATCTAAGGACAAGAGCAGTCTGACCCTCTTCAACAATGTAAAATCCTGAGGCTAACCAAACAAATAGCAAGACAATACCACCTCCGGTTATTGTTTTGAAATTTAAATTAAAAGAAGTACCACCACCACCTCCAGAACCATTGTTTCTATTTCCACCCCAATTGTTTCCCGAACCTCTTCTTCCAGAATTCGAATTACCACCAAAGAGTGAACCTAATTTCTTATTGAAGTCTTTCCAAACCTCCTCTAAATCTGGAGGACTTTCGTCACCACGCCTTGGAGGAGTTCTTCTGTCATCTGAACCAGGTGTTTTACTGCCTGTTTTGTCTCCGGGTTTATCATCAGCAGAACCGTTTAAATCAGGTTTAGAATCTTCATCGTTTGAACCGTTTTTTCCCGAAGGACCCTTACCCCAACCGGGATCACCCAAAGAAAACAATTTTATATATAGCCTTTTTAATATCATTTTTTAAATTTTAAAAAAATTAGAGTAAAGACCCAGTTGAAGGTGACTTATTCTTTTTTAAAAAATAAGAGTTAGTCGAATTTGAACTTGAATCTACATTATCTTCGTTAAAACCAATATCTAAATCATATAAAACATTGGATAAAATAGCTTGTTTTAACAAATTTAAACCTTTGTTATTTTCAGCACTTATCCATACATTATTGATCCTACCACACTGATCGTGTTCTACCCGAGGATCGAGACCTTTTATATCTATTTTATTAAATAAATTTATACGCGCAACCTTTTCCGCTCCAACCTCACGAAGTACTATTTCGACATCATTCATGTGTCTGCGCCAGTTTTCGTCAGAATAATCGATAACATGAACCAGCAAATCAGAATGAACTGTTTCATGAAGAGTTGCTTTAAATGCCTCTATTAAGCCATGAGGCAACTTGTTAATAAAACCTACAGTGTCGGAGAGAATCATACTTTTTCCTTTGTTTAAAAACACTCTTCGACTTGTTGTATCCAAGGTGGCAAACAATTGATTTGCTGCGTAAACCTTAGACTTTGACAAAACATTAAAAATCGTTGATTTGCCGGCATTTGTATAGCCTATAAGTGAAACATTCAAAATACCTGATCTTTCTCTGGCACGTCTTCTGTTTTTTCTTTGTTTTTCTAAAATCTTTAATTGATGCCTGAGTTTTTTTACTTTGACTCCTATCAACCTTCTATCGGTTTCTAACTGAGTTTCACCTGGTCCCCTTAATCCAATACCACCCTTTTGACGTTCCAAGTGTGACCATCCCCTGACCAATCGAGAAGATAAATACTCCAGCTGAGCTAACTCGACCTGAACCTTTCCTTCATGGCTGTTAGCTCTCAAAGCAAATATATCCAATATTAAAGCAACTCTATCAATCACCCTGCAGTTAAAACTTTGTGACAAGTTTCTCTGCTGGATAGCAGATAATTCTTGTCCGAAAATAACTAAACTGGTTTGATTTTTTTTGCAAAGATACTTTATTTCCTCAATTTTTCCGGTGCCCACGAATAAACCTGAATTTAGTCCCTGCCTTTTGGCAGTTAATTCAAAAACCACGTGCGCACCCGCAGAACTACTGAGAGCTCTTAGTTCTCTGAAATCAGGACTTGATCTATCGAGATTTTCTAAACAAACTAAACCAACCCTGGGGTTTTTAAAACTCCTTGAACTCTGGCCAACAGTAGAAAATGTTTCTAGTGTACCCAGTTAAACTTTACTCCGAGAGTTCCGTAGCGGCTGTGTCATCAAAAGCAGAAGAAAAATTAACTGATCTAGATGGAACAATTGTGGAAATAGCATGTTTGTAAACTAGTTGTGTGACTGTGCTTCTCAATAAAATTACGTATTGATCAAATGACTCAATATGCCCCTGTAACTTGATTCCATTGACAAGGTATATGGATACAGAAACATGTTCTCTTCTTAAAATATTCAAAAAAGGATCTTGTAGTGCTTGACCTTTTGCTTGATTCATCTTCAAAACTCCAAACAGTATGGATTATATTTAATTTCTATTCACTATAAACGATCAAAAGTAAGACGGAAACCAAGAAAACATTTTTTTTTAAAAAAAAATTAGTCATTGCTGAATGGATTAGCGGAGGTTTTCCACTCTATTTTCATAGGTGTTCCTGAAATTTTAAATACATCACGAAAATTATTTTCTAAAAACCTACAATAATCAGATCCCAAACTTTTTAAATTATTTCCATGAATAATGATTGTTGGCGGGTTCTTGCCGCCTTGATGAGCATACCTCAATTTTGGTCGAAAAAGGCCCCGCCTTGGGGGTGGGTGTCTTTGAACACATTCTCTCAAAATTTTTGTTAATTTTGGTGTCGAGAACGATTTTATAGAGGACTCATAAGCATTTTCAACAGATTTCATTATTGCGCCAACTCCATCTCCTTTTAAAGCGGAAAAGTAATGAAATCGTGCCCAAGACAAAAAATTTAATTTTCTTTCAATTAATCTTTTAATTTCATTGCGTCTATCAAAACTTAAATTATCCCACTTGTTAATTCCTACGACCAAAGCACATCCTGAGTTTGCAACAAATGAGGCAATGTGCGCATCCTGATCAGAAACATCTTGCGTTCCATCTAAAAGTAAAATTGCAACATTAGAATGTTTAATGGCCTGCATTGCTTTGATTACAGAGAACTTCTCTATAGCTTCAACTCTTCGAGCACGTCTTCTGATTCCGGCAGTGTCTATCAAATCATAGTTTTTTTGAGCCCACAGAAATGGAACCGAAATGGCATCTCGAGTTGTGCCAGGTAAATCAAAAGCAATAGCCCTTTCTTCGCCAAGGAGATTATTAAATAGTGTTGATTTACCAACATTTGGCCTTCCAACAATGGTGAGTTGAATTGATTTAACTTCTTTTTTTTCAATTTTTTCATCTTCATTTTTCTCAGTTGTCAAACCTTTAATTCTTAGTTTTTTTTCTTTTTGTAAGTTTAATTTATCACCCTGATAAAAAACGTTTAATACACAATCAATCATTACTCGAACTCCGTCCCCATGCTCAGCAGAAATAGCAAAAGGTTTCCTAAAACCCAATTCAAAAAACTCCGCATAGTAGGCCTCTGAAGTTTTTCCCTCTAATTTATTAACAGCCAAGTGGACAGTCCGGCCAGATTTTCTTAGAAAATCAGAAATAACAACATCTCCAGGAACCAACCCAGTTTTTCCATCTAGCAAAAATATAATTATGTCTGCTTCATAGATTGCCTCTTCAGTCTGACGTGACATATGATTTTGTAATGCCTCACGAGAGAGTGGTTCAAATCCTCCCGTATCAACAATCAAGTACTCAAATTTTCCTAAATTGCCCTCACCAAAATGTCTATCACGTGTCAGGCCAGGCAAATCCCCAACTATAGCTTTTTTTGAACGAGTTAAACGATTGAACAAAGTTGACTTGCCAACATTTGATCGGCCAACAATTACAATAATCGGTAACAACTAGTTTTTCCAATGTGTAAAAGGGCTTCTTCAACAAAAAGTACGGGTTTCATTTAATCAAGCTAAGTCTTTTTTAGCAACACGAGTTGACCACCAGCGGTTTGAATCAAAATACCATCTTGTACTATTTTAATCATTCCTGACAATAATCCATCTTTTAATTTATACCTTGATATAACCTTCCCATTAAACAATGACAAGCCATGAAGATAGCCTTGGCCATCTACAAACCAGACCGCACTTTGCCAAATTACCGGTGCTGAAATTTTTCTCAAAAAAAACTTTTCAGATTTCCACATAAGATTTTTCTCATTTCTTCTGAAAGCTGATAGCTTACTGTCAGAATCTATTGCGATCACAGAGGCATCCGAAAAAAAAGCAGGCTGAACCGAATTAAAGGCTTTTCTCCAGAGAACTTCACCGTTTAACAAAGACAAACAAACCAGAGAATTTTGATAAGCGGTTGTGCAAACGTCGTTGTCAACATGCGGATTACCTAAAAGATCAGAAATTCTTTCAACTTCGTTTGTTCCTCTCGAAAAAGCTATTCTTGATTCCCAATTTACAGTTCCTGTTGTTGCATTTAAAAAGACCATCCTTCCCCCAGCCATATTCACAATAAGTCCATTTTCAAAATCTGAACTTAGTTTTGTTGAATTTTTTGAACTCGAAATCAAGGTCATTCCAGACTGTCCATGCAAAATCAAAGGAGGCACCCTCCTTTTAACAGCCCAAATCCTTTTACCAGAAATCAAGTCGTAAGCTACGACTCTATTGTCTGCATAAAGTGTTACGACAACAGAATTAGTAATTACAGGAGGGACTCTAACAATTCCATCTAGCTTTGACGCCCAATTAACTTTCCCGGTGGATTTAAGCAAAATTAATTCACCCATTTCACTGATTGCAGCTATCAATTCGTCATCATCCACCTTCCTGTAGCCGACAGAACATAAGACTTTTTGATCTAAACTAATCTTCCAAATTTGATTGCCGTTGGATAAATCATATGCTGATATGACCCCAGAGCCGGAAGTTGTAATCGCTCTATTTTTGGTAACTTGCGGGCCAAATGAACCAATTCCAGAATTTAAAACGTTATTGGGACCAACTTGAATTATCCACTTTTCAGATAGATTAATTTTGGGGTCGAATTTTTCTAATGGCGCAGGAGTTGGTTTTTTTGAAGAAAAAAAATTAAAATTTAAAACTGAACAACTTGCCAAAAAACTGGAAAAAATAATTATTAAAATTAATTGCGCAGCAAATTTCACTATTTAGCTCCGGTTTTTTTTTCAACAGACTGTAATGCTTCGATAGTAGCTAGTTTCATTTTAACCATATTTCCGGCTATGCCTCCAGCTCCATCCTTCCCGTAACCATCAAGTGCTTTCAACCATGCCCTTTTAGCCTCATTTTTTTTTCCTAAAGCCAGCAATACATCACCTCTTCTATCGCTTACGATACCAGTCCAGATAGCAGGGATTTCTTCAGGCAAAATTTCTAAAGCTTCTGCTGGCTTGTTCATATCCAGTAGTAAACCTGCTAACCTCACTCTGGCAATCCAAGAAACCTCCGAATTAAAGTTTAAAAGTTTTCTGAGTTGAAACTCTGCCTCTTCTACTCTATCGTCAAACACTAAAGCCTTGGAGAGTATCAAACCTGCCAAACCTGCTTGAAGGTAGCTTGCGTAATTTTTTGATAATTCATTTGTAATTAAAATAGCATCATCAATTTTTTGTTCTTCCACTGACTGTTCGACTGAGGACAGCAATTTAGAGGCTTTTAATAGTCTATTTTCTTTATAGTATCTCCATCCTGTAGTGGAAAAAGAAAGTAAAACTAAAATTGCCAAAATGGTGGTAATCCATTTGCGATTCGTTGCCCAAAAGGCTTTTAAAGCAGCCAATTGTTCTTCTTGTTCTAAATCTTCTCGCATTTGTTTCTCTCTATATTCTTGACCGAATCTAACAAAAATTCCGCAACTGTCTCCAGAGGAACAGATTTTTGTAATAGTTTATTGTCATTTAAATCTAAACTCAGAGGTCTGACAGTTACGCACCCTAATTCAAGCTCTGAATCACCAAAAATTGCTACAAAAGCTGCTCCACTTGCTCCTGCTCTTTTCATTTGTGTTTTAATATTTGAATTAGAAACATCAACTTTTACCTGTAAACCACTGTTTCTAATTTCCTCCGCAAAAACAATGGATTTCTTTTTGCTCTTCTCCCCCAAATGAACAACATATAAGTCCAGAACGCTGGAGGTCTCTAGGTTGTCTTGCTGTTTTATAATATCAATTAAACGCTCCATCCCAATTGCAAACCCAAAAGCTGGGGTGGGTTTTCCTCCGATCATTTCAACAAGACCGTCGTATCGCCCACCTCCACAAATAGTACTTTGAGACCCAAGTGAATCATGTTTCCATTCAAAAACTGTAAGATTATAGTAATCTAGACCTCTAACCATATTAAGGTTTATTTTATAACTTAATCCAAAATCATCAAGTAATTCGCACAACCCATCCATGTGCAATTTTGAGTTAGCTCCAAGAAAACTGGACATCTTCGGAGACTCCATAATCATATCCCCAAGATTTGGATTCTTAGAATCTAAAATCCTCAGCGGATTGCTTTTAAGCCTTCTTTTCGAATCTGAGTCCAAATCGTTAAAATATCCTGAGAAATAGTCAACTAAATTAGATTTGTATGATTCCCTCTCCTGTCGAGAACCCAGACAGTTTATTTCCAATCGGGGCATTGAAAGTAGATCAAACCCCAAAACTTTCCATATACGACTAATTAAAAAAAGTTGCTCCGCCTCTATCTCAGGTCCATCAAAACCAAAGGCCTCGATGCCGAACTGATTAAACTGCCTGTATCTACCTCTTTGTGGACGCTCATGTCGAAACATTGGACCGTAGTACCAAAGTTTTTTGGGGCCACTGTAGATTAAATTATGTTCAACAACAGCTCTAGCAATTGCTGCTGTATTTTCGGGCCGCAATGTTAACGAATCTCCATTTAAATGGTCCACAAAAGAATACATTTCTTTTTCAACAATGTCAGTGACTTGTCCGATTCCCCGAGCAAACAAATCAGTATGTTCTACAATAGGAGTTCTTATCTCATCATAGCCATAGCCTTCAAAGACGGCTTTTACTCTCTTTTCAGTTTCAGACCACAACTTTGAAGATGATGGCAGAAGGTCATTCATCCCCTTTATTCCACAAAGAATTTTGTTCACAATTTTTTAAACCTTACTATTGATGCTATATTTTGTGACTACATAATCAGAGACTATTTTCAAAAACTCTTCAGCAATTTTGTCACCCTTTAGAGTGGGTCCTCTTTTACCATCAATAAAAACCGGAGCTACAGGCTGTTCCCAATTACCCGGTAGACTGATACCAATATCTGCATGTTGACTTTCTCCTGGACCGTTAACCACACAACCCATCACTGCTACGTTCATTGTTTCAACTCCAGGGTATTTTTCTCGCCAGAGCGGCATTTGTTTTCTCAAAAAAACCTGAACTTTTTCAGCTAGTTCTTGAAAAAAAGTTGAAGTGGTTCTTCCGCAACCAGGACATGCGATAACCAGCGGGGCAAAAGCTCGCAGACCAAGAACCTGCAACATTTCTTGAGCAACGACTACCTCTGTCGATCTATTACCATTCGGCTCGGGCGTTAGTGATACTCGAATTGTATCTCCAATCCCTTCTTGAAGAAGAATCGCCATACCTGCGGTAGAAGCGATTATTCCTTTTGTTCCCATTCCAGCCTCAGTAAGTCCAAGGTGAAGGGGGAATGGAGATCGATCAGACAATTCCTTGTAAACTGCTATTAAATCCTGGACATGAGACACTTTTGCTGAAATAACGATCTTATTGGTATCCATTCCCCAACTGATTGCTTTTTTTGCGCTGTTAATTGCAGATTGAATCAGTGCTTCTCTCATCACCAAATTCGCAGATAGCGGATTTTTTTTTGTAGCATTCTTATCCATTAACTTGGCAAGTAATTCAGTATCCATACTTCCCCAGTTGACTCCGATGCGCACAGGTTTGTCATTTTTAATAGCAATGTCAATCATTTGGCCAAATTGAACATCCTTTTTCAAACCCCTGCCAACATTGCCAGGATTGATACGGTACTTTGATAAAGCTACCGCACAGTCAGGTACTTCCGAAAGAATCTTGTGCCCATTGAAATGGAAGTCTCCAACAATTGGAACTTTACAATTCATCAAATCAAGTTGATTTCTAATTTTAGGCACTGCCTCTGCAGCTTCCTTGTTGTTGACTGTTATTCTCACTAATTCAGATCCGGCATCAAACAAGTCCTTTATCTGAACAGCAGTTTTTATTACATCAACAGTGTCCGTATTTGTCATTGACTGGACTACTACGGGAGCATCGCCTCCAATCACAACGGCATTATCTTCCCAAACGACCTTTACTGAATTAGTTTTTTTTCTGGAAGTTGGCATTAAGAAAAACCTTTTATGGAAACATCTTTAAAAAAATAATTTTTACGTTTCGAAATATTTGTTCTGTCTACAACCTGTCCAGCTAATTGGCCACAAGCAGCAGAAATATCATCTCCTCTGGTTTTTCTAGAAGTAACAACATACCCTGCATCCTGAAGAAAAGCAGAATAATCCAAAATAGAAGAATAACAAGAGGAGGTAAATTTACTGCTTTCAAAAGAATTAAAGGGTATTAGGTTGAATTTACAATTAATTTTTTTTTCAACAACTTTTCTTAGAATTTCCTTAGCATTTTGAATGCTATCGTTAACACCTTTTAACATTACAATCTCAAAAGTTATAAAATCTCTAGGAGATTTTTCTAAATATCTTACGCAAGAATTTAACAGATCATTTATGGGATATTTTTTATTGATTGGAACTAGCTGATCACGAAGCGCATCATTACCAGCATGCAAAGAAACCGCTAAGGATACCGGACATTGTTCTGACAGCCTATCGATCATTGGTACAATGCCTGACGTTGAAACAGTAACTTTCCTTTTAGACAAACCATAAGCATTGTCGTCAAGCATTAAATTTAATGCTTTAATTAAATTGTCAAAATTAAGTAAAGGTTCGCCCATACCCATCATTACAACGTTTGAAATTCTTGCAGAAGTTTCCTTTCTCACTCTCCATAACTGTCCCACAATTTCATCAGAGGTTAAATTTCTTGAGAATCCTTGATGCCCGGTCGAACAAAAAGCACAATCAATAATGCAACCTGCTTGGGATGAAATACAAATTGTATTTCTGTCCTTTTCAGGAATCAAAACCGTCTCAACAATATTTCCAGAGCCAAGATTTAAAAGCCATTTTTTTGATCCATCGTTGGATTTAAAGGTGTTTTCAATATCTGGAGCAAAGATTTTTGCATTTTTTTTTAAAAAATTTATAAAATTCTTAGATAAGTTAGTCATGGAATGAAAGTCTGAGGTTTGTTTCTTATGAATCCAGCTCAAGAGTTGTTTGGCCCTGTAACTTTTTTGTCCATTTTTAATACACCAGAGCTCTAGCTCATTTAATGGCATTCCAAGGAGATTTTTCAAAACAAAAGCTACACTTGAAAAAAAATTATGTTTATGAGGGACATATTTCCATTTCCGAAAAAAAATAACTTATTTCAAGTGTAGCGTTTTCTTTACTATCGGAGCCATGTACCGCGTTAGCCTCTATGCTATCAGCAAAATCCGCACGTATAGTGCCTAAGTCAGCATCTTTTGGGTTAGTCGAACCCATGAGTTCTCTATTTTTTAAAACCGCATTCTCTCCCTCAAGCACTTGGATCAAAACAGGGCCTGAAATCATAAATTTAACCAAATCCCTAAAAAAGGGTTTTTCTTTGTGAACATCATAAAATCTCTCAGCCTGCGGCATGGATAGATGGACCATCTTTGCAGAAACTACCTTCAATCCCGCATTCTCAAACCGAGTGATAATTTTTCCTATGACATTTTTTCTTACCGCATCAGGCTTGATAATAGATAAGGTTTGTTCTAATTCCATTAAATTTCCTTTAATTTTGTACCTATTTTAAATTTTTTTTCATGTTATCTTAGACTTTTGTAGATAGACAAAACCTAAATTATAATGTATTGATACAATATTATTAGTTTGTTATCTAAGTTAATTTTCATTTTAAGTCTTTTTTAAGGAGATAGTTAATGATTCCTGATATGAGTCGTTTTCAATCAACAGGTAGTCCACAGGCTGTAGCAGTTAAAAATAAAGTTCTCAAAAACACCTATATGCTTTTATCCGCCTCTATGATTCCAACTGTATTAGGTGCGTGGGTGGGAATAAATACTGGCTTTTCACTTTTCGCGGGAAGTCCTCTCATTAGCATGTTAATATTTTTGGGCGTGGCTTTCGGATTCTTTTATGCCATTGAAAAAACTAAAAATAGTCCTGTTGGAGTCTACCTCCTGCTGGGTTTCACTTTTTTCATGGGCTTGATGCTCTCAAGATTGTTGGGATTTGCTCTCGGTATGCAGAATGGAGCTCAACTTATTGGGTTAGCAGCAGCAGGGACAGGAGGAATATTTTTCGGAATGTCGGTGTTATCAACCACTATAAAAAAAGATCTGGCCCCAATGGGCAAGTTCTTATTTATAGGAATGATTCTTTTAATTGTGGCATCCATAGCAAATATTTTTCTACAAATGCCCGCTTTGATGTTAACCATATCTCTGCTGGCAGTAGCTATATTTTCTGCATTTCTACTATATGATTTGCAAAGGATTGTTAACGGTGGTGAGACTAATTACGTGACTGCAACTCTAGCTGTTTATTTGAGTATTTATAATATATTCAGTAATTTGCTTTTCCTGCTCATGGCCTTTTTTGGTGGTGATAGAGAGTAATTAATTAAATAACTACATAAAAAAACCGTAGTAATCAGGTTTTTTTATGTAGTTACAGTTAGCCGTAACATAAAATATGCTTTTACAGTTATCCATTTTTAAATATTTAAATTCTCACTAATTACATTTCTCAAAAAACCTTCTTCAATGGTGTGTAGCTAGGTCCTATTTTAGCCGTCCAATAATATAGTTATGCAACTTCAGGCCTGCGAAACAAAAGATTCATATTTTATTTTAGAAACTGATCCTGTGAGTTCTTTGTACCTCAGGCTCATCAAATATGTATTGACTAAATTAGTTTTACAATAAGCTTTATCTTCTCTTTCCTTTCACTCTAGAAATTGACTCCATACTTTGCTTACTTCTTCTCCAAGCTTTCCCGGAAAACCTGCAAACCAAGCCAAGTGATCCAGTGATGGAAATTAACAGCTAAAGAAATTAGATAAAACATCCGCCCGATCAATATGTTTTCTGTGATGCCAAGCAAATTAATTTTTGAATTTTTTTTCCTATTTTCCGCTACCTACTCCCAAAAAGTTTGGGCACCTAACCCATGAATCATGGCACGGTAATTTGAAACTGGAATATCAAATAATGATGGTTCGAACTTGCTATTGTGGAGGTATATTTTTTAATAATATTAAAAAATTTATTAATTCGACTCGCTTCCACCAAACCACCAACTGATTGATTTTTTTCTGTTTTTATCTCGTCAGAACAAGATGGATCAATACAAAAAAATTTTAATCCTTTGTCATCTCTATACAGGCATAAAATTACCAAAACTCTTTGAAGATAATAAGCAAGAAATTCGCTCTGACCTTTGGATAATCTTTCTTTTAAAACGTGATCTAGGCTTCTTTATCATAGAAACTTGATGGAGCTAAACCTAATTTTTTTATGCTTTTGCCATCAGAGATTATTTCTAAATTAAAAAACCAAATGCTTTTTAACATCACTACATAAATTAGCT
>NHCU01000035.1 GCA_002167365.1 Betaproteobacteria bacterium TMED41
AAACTAATTTCCTCCCCTTCAGTGGCAATAAATGAGCCATCCCACATGGTTTTTGCTTCTTTTGCAATTTCATTTAAAAAATCATCATCATGTGATGGATCGTGATGGAAAATAGCCATTTTTTTAACTCCAGCTTTTGTACACAAACGTACTCCTTCTTGCCAAGTAGAGTGACCCCAGCCTTTGAATTTGGGATATTCTGCATCAGTATAAGTTGCATCATATATAACAAGATCTGCGTTGGCTATTAGATTTAAAATATTTTCGTCAGGTTCATCTATCGTGTGTTCAGTATCCGTGACATAACACACAGAATTTCCTAAATAATTAACTCTATACCCAGTTGCACCTTTTGGATGGTTTAAAGGTGCTGTTTGAATTTCAATTTCATCACTTAAAAAAAATGTTTCACCCGCTTGAAAGTCGTTGTAACTAATTGAGGCTTGCATTATATCAATAGAAACTGGAAAAGTTGGATTTTTCATTTGGTTGGATAAAACATCAAAGATTTTTGTGTCACTTTCACCCAAATTTCCACAAAAAACACTTAGTTCAGTTCCAGAAGTGTAAGCTGGCTTGAAAAAAGGAAACCCATTTATATGATCCCAATGAGTATGTGAAAACATTATTGATGCTTTATTAATCTTCTCTTTGAGCATGTAATTACCCAAAGTCCTAATCCCAGTTCCAGTATCAAAAATAATCAAATCTGAACCACACTCAACACTCACGCAAGATGTGTTACCTCCGTACTTCATGTAATGATTGTTCGGGCAGGCTATGCTACCTCTGACCCCCCAAAATTTTGTTCTTAACATTGTTGATCAAACCTTTAGAAGTTTTGGATTTTTTTTTAATGTGATTAATTTTAAAGTTTTTATTAAACTACACCCAAATCAGATTACTCAATCTTATTGTTTTTATAATATTTAAATGTAATTATAGTCTCAAAGTAACATTTTATTATCTATATAATGGAACATTATAATGGGCAAAACTAAATTTTCTGTTGATAGAAAAACCTTTGAGGAACTGAGCTTAACCGAGTCTAAATTAATGAGTTCTACAGATTTTTTTGATAAAAAAAATCTCTCAAGCCAAGAAAGGCTTTTTTACCGTGTTTGGGCTGATGAAGACTTAAAACTTGGCGTTTTTGAACCGGGAAAAATAATTCAAAAAAAAGGTGAAATTCCAGGTACAGCTTTCATCATTACTCTCGGTGAAGCTATGACAAATGATAATGAACATCAATATTTCTTTGGACCTGGCTCTGTAATCGGACTCGCTGAAGGCTTATGTGAAGAAAAAAGTCGATACGAGTTTACAGCCAATGGGGTTGTAAATTGCAAAATAATTCAAATCCCAAGTGCTATGAGAGAGTTACAACTAACAAATACTGGTTTAAAAGGTATTTGTAGGATGACCTTGCAAAGAGTTCTTGGTGAAAAAATCTCAATACCGGAATATATGAAGTAAAAAATTTCAATAGATTGGAAGATATAAAATTATGAATAGTGTTGAATACTCTGATGGTAGCATGCTGTTTAAGAAAAAAGAAAAAGCATCAAACTTCTATGTTTTAAAGTCAGGGGAAGTTCAACTTTTTGATCCAGATAAAAATAAAACTCTGGCTGTCTTAAAGCCAGGCGCCTCATTTGGTGAGCAAGCTATTTTAGCCGGGGGGGTGAGAAGTGTATCAGCAAAAGCGATTGGTAATGTGGTTTGTATTGAAATCTCAGCAAATGCTCTTAAACAAATGTTGGAAAATAGTCCCGGAATCATAAAATCTGTTTTTGAAGCACTATTACTTCAGTTGTATATGCATAACGATTTAAGAGGAAAAGGCTATCCATTCAATATGAGTTAATTTTTCTTTTTTGAATGTTTTTTAATTGTATTGGCTGCTATTAACATTGCTAGAAAAACAACAATAAACGGGCCAATCCATAAGCCTATATTTTCGATTGATATCTGTGGGTCATACAATACAAACTCTCCGTATCTTTCCTCCATATAAGAAAAAATTTCATTATCACTTTTTCCTCGACTAATCTGCTCAGCAACTTGAGTTTTTAAATCCACTGCAAGACCAGCATTTGAATCAGCAACTGTTTGATTTTGACATACAAGGCACCGAAGCTCGTTTGTAATCTTTTGGAATCTTTCTTCATCGGCAATTGATAACTTGCTATTTTCATTTTTTATATTCTGTGAATTATTTTGAGCATATTGTAACGAAATTTTATTTTCTGTGGTCGTGCCCATTACAGGAGAAAATGAAGGAAATTTTAAATTATTCATAACTTTACATAAAAAACAATTTCTAATTATTGATTAATGGAGCCAAGTGGTCATCAAAAAAACTTGGCTGAATGGGACCAATATTTTTGTAACGAATTATTCCATTAGAATCGATGATAAAAGTTTCAGGTATACCATAGACTCCATAATCTATTCCAACTTCACCTTTTGAATCGACTAAAACTTTTGAGTAAGGGTTTCCATTTTTTTCTAACCAATTATTAGTTTTGTTCGGGTCATCCTTATATGCCAAACCAACAAACTTAATTTTAGGGTTTTCTTTCGCTAATTTCATGAGAATTGGGTGTTCAATTTGACATGCCACACACCATGAGGCAAATACATTTAAAACCCATATTTTTCCATCCCAAAATTTTGGGCTAAGCGATGATTTAACACTGGGTTTTTTTAATTCTTGGTCTAATGTGGTCAAGTTAAAATCGGGAGCTTTTTTGTTCAACCTTACAGAGGGTATATAGGATGGGTCGTTTCCTAATCCAAAAAAGAAAAGAACTATAAAAACCAGCAGTATTGCAAAGGGAAGCCATACTTTTAGAAGATTCATGTGATATTTATTAAAAGGATTTAGTTTCAGGTTGTTTTGAAATTATATTTTTTGAATCTAAAAAATTTGGATTTTTAACTTTCTCACCTTGAGGTTGTAATTTTTTTTGATTAAAGTACCTTTTATCTAACATAGCCAAGCCACCACCTAACGACATTAAAAGGCATCCGAACCAAACCCAACCCATAAGAGGTTTATAGCTAGCACGTATTGTCCAAGAAGTTTCGTCAGTGAGCTCACCAGATTTTAGAGTAGTTGGTTCCCCAAGAGAAACATAAAAATCTCCAAAAAAGCCATAGAGTATTGAAGCTTCAGTCATTAGATCATCGCTACGTATGTATTTTCTTTTTTGAGGAGACAACAGATTTATTTTTTTTGAATCTCTTTGTCTCAATTCAAACAAACCCTCAATACCAGTAAAGTTAGGTCCGGAAATCGGTTTTACACCTAAAAATTTAAGATCATGATTACCAACCATTTGAGTCTGATTAGGCTTGATTACTAAATCTTTTTCTACTTGATATGTCATTACAAAAACGACTCCAGCACAGAAAATAGCAATTCCCGAATGTGCAATTATCATTCCCCAATAAGCAGCACCAAGTTTTCTAATTCTTTTTGAAACAAGAATTAAATTTGGGTTTCCGATTTCAACAGCACGTTGTTTAAGTAATTGCAATCTTTGAAAAGCAGAATACAAAGTAGCTAATAAAAGAGTAACTGCTGCGGTGATTCCAATAGCCGAGGCAAAACTAGTTTGCTTCATGAAAAACACAAAGAATGCTGCAATAATTACTGCAATACTAACTGGTATTGTAAGTGATCTAAAAGCAGGCAGTAAATTTGAGTCTTTCCACATTATCCATGGAGCAAGAGACATAAAGAAAACAGCAGGAAGAAGCATGGGTGTAATTACACTGTTAAAGTAAGGAGGTCCAACTGACATTTTTCGTCCTGTGATTACTTCAGCTATTAATGGGTACAAAGTTCCAAGCATTACTACTGCCAAAGACCCAGCCATCAAAACATTGTTAACTAAAAGAAGACTTTCCCTGGAGATTGGCGAGAAATTCTCACCCATACCAAGCTTGTTTGTTTTTGTTCCGTAAAGCATAAATGCTGACCCAACAATCACAGTTAACATAATTAGGATAAACACGCCTCTTGTCGGATCACTAGCAAAGGAATGAACGGAAGTGAGAACGCCGGATCTAACCAAAAAAGTTCCCAATAGTGAAAAAGCAAACGCAATAATTGAGAGCAACACAGTCCAGCTTTTGAGTGCATTTCTTTTGTCTGTCACAGCCAAGGAATGCATAAGAGCAGTACCAGCAAACCAAGGCATCAGGGACGCATTCTCAACAGGATCCCAAAACCACCAACCTCCCCATCCAAGCTCTCTATATGCCCACCAACTGCCTAACAAAATACCCATCGTTAAAAATGACCACGCTGCATTAGCCCATGGTCTGGACCATTTTGCCCATGTTGAATCAATTTTTCCTTCCAATAAAGCAGCAACAGCTAATGCAAAACAAACAGAAAAACCAACATACCCCATGTAAAGCATTGGGGGGTGAATTATCATGAAAGGATCCTGTAACAATGGATTTAAATCTCGACCTGCAATTGGAGCCGGAAATATTCGATCAAAGGGATTAGATGTAAAGATCAAGTAAAGAAGAAAGATAGCTTGAAGTAACAACAAAATCGAAATTACTTTAACTTGAAAACGATCCTCTAAGGGTTTGGACAACAAAGACACGGCAGTAGTCCAGCCTGAAAGCATTAGTATCCATAACAAGAAAGAACCTTCATGAGATCCCCATGTGGCAGCTAATTTATACTGTAGCGGTAATAAGGCATTAGAATTTTGTGCTACAAGTAAAACTGAAAAATCACTAACAGCAAAGAGATTCATTAACAAAATAAATGTAGTTAAGATAACGATGTTAACTAAAACAGCTGTTTGTGAAAGGGATCTTCTCAGATCTAAAAAGTTTATTTTCTCACTTGCAAATAAGTTAATTAACAAGCCTCGGGCACCATAAAATGTACTGACTATCAATGCAAAAGCAAGCAAAAATTGACCGAGTTCAGCTATCACTTTGGATTTACCTTGATATTAGTTGTAATCTTCATCTTCATTTAGTTTTCCAAGTTTCGGGGGCATATAATTTTCATCGTGTTTGGCTAAAATTTCTGTTGACTTAAATACACCATTTTCGATTTTTCCCTGAGCAACTACCCCTTTACCCTCTTTGAAAAGATCGGGCACAACACCAGTGTAATTGACTTTAATTATATTTTGCTTTTCGTCTATAACCTTAAAATTAATTTCAAGAGAGTTTTCTTTTTTTTCTATTGAACCATTCTGAACCATTCCACCAAGTCTAATTTGTCTGTCAGAGGGTGCATCTCCATTTAATATTTGACTTGTAGTATAAAAAAAAACGAGATTTTCTTCAAAAGACTTGATGATGGCGAAACAAGTCAAGAAAATTACGATGATTAGGCTTAATATCCAAAATAATCTTTTGTAGCGCTTTGTGTTCAATAGCATGTTTGACTTTTATTTTGATTAACTCTCAGTGTCTTTGAGCATATTTTTCACGAGTTGTTCCCTTTTCCGGGTATTTAAAGATGAAAAAAAATAATCAAGCAAGATAATGATCACTGTAATGATCACACAAATTACAATAACCATTTGATGGCTCATAAATAATTGTTCCTAATAAACTTCGCAGGCCAATTGGATGCAGATTGTCTAAAGATCAATATGCCTTTTGCTCTAAGTAAAATTATAGAAAATGATAGCAACCAAAAACTAATTGTACTTAAAAATAAAGCGGTTTTTATTTCTGGCGAGACTGAAGCTGTTGTTGCTCCGAGGGAAAAACCCTGATGCAGAGTGTTCCAAAAGATTACTGAGAAGTAAATTAATGGAACATTAAACAAACCCAAAATTGTCATTATTGCAAGGGCCTTATCAGTTTTTTCTTCGTCTTCAATCATATTCGAAACAGCCATCAGGCCTAAATAAATAAACAATAATAACAATTCAGTGGTTAATCTTGCATCCCACACCCAATAGGTTCCCCAAGTAGATTTCCCCCATAATGAACCCGTTATAAGCGTTAAAAAGGTCATCCAGGCTCCAGTTGGAAGGATAGATCTCATCATAACGGCAGAAACATCAGTTCTCCATATCCAAAAAATTATTGCATAAATCACTGCCATCAAATATAAAAACATGGACATCCAAGCGGAAGGGACATGTACGTAAATAACTTTGTAAACCAAGCCTTGTTGAGCATCTATTGGTGTAGCAATCATGGCGTAAGTTAAGCTTGCAATCAGAAGCAAGGTTCCAATGATACCAAGGGCCAGGTAAAATTTCGATGCAATCAAATAAAATACTGGAGGGGATGATAATTTAGAAATGGTTTTAAACATAAAATAATTATTCCAATGAAATCTCTAACAACAATGCACAAATTTTGGGAAAAATCAGCAAAGTTAGAAGTGAAATGCCCAACAAAACAAGAATTATGTTTATAGGACTCTGACCATCTAAAACAGTTCTAACTGCCGCACTTCCAAAAATTAGAACTGGCACAATGCTTGGAAAGGCTAGCAAACCAATTATCATCTGAGCTTGTCTAGCCATGAGTGCGAGCGCCGAAAATAAAGTCAACATCATTGTAAGACCTAAACTCCCTATAGCAAGGCCTATTGCTAAAACAAAAACAGGATAGGGATCCATGTTATAAAAAAATGCAAGTGGTATCGCAACTAATGACAATGGCAAACCAACAATGGCCCAAAAAAGAAAGCTTTTGACTGTACAGTAATTAACTAAGGATTTTTCGGAAGAAATAATTTGTTCTAATGCCCCGCAATTTTTTTCTGGTTCAAATAAGCGTGAACTATAGACGGTCATAACTAAAAAAACGATCTTTGTATATAAAATTCCAGCTGCAATATTCCTTAAAATTTCCTTATCATANCCAATTCCAAATGGAAGTACAGTTACAAGCATTAGGAAAAATACTTGTGGCCAAACAATATCAGCAGGCCTGGAAATCAATAGTTTCAGTTCTCTCTCTAAATGCTTATTAAAGTCAGATGAAACGGGTTCGGAAAATTGTTTCTTGTCTTTTGTTTTATCTTTATAACTAAAAATTGAACTAGTTGANAATCCAACATCATTTGATTGTTTNAGATTCCAACCATTGTTAAAAGATTCATCAAATCTTAACTCAGATGTTGGTTGACATTTTTTATAAATTTCCCTTGGAATATTTTCNTCATCAAAGGCAATTTTTAAAGGAATATGAGTAGCAATTAAAACAATTCCTCCTTTGTTGCTGAAGATGGATAACATCTCAGCGAATTCTTTTTTGGTAGTTTTATCTAAGGCATTAAATGGCTCATCTAAAAGAAGAAGATTGTTGTGACTATATTTTATTCTTGTCATCATTACTCTTTTCTTTTGGCCTTCAGAAAGTTTAAAAATTGGGGTATTTATTTTTTCTTTTAAGCCCATTTCAGTGAGAGCACTTGAGGCAAAATCATCATTTGAATTTAAGAAAAACTTTGTAACTTGTAAAGAAGTGAGTTCCTCACGCATCCCTCCTGATGCTGGGAGAAAAAGTTTATCGAAATCCTTACTATTATGTNTTCCATCTTTTTGAATGGCGATATCTGCAAGCACCTTTAAAAAGCTAGTTTTACCTGACCCATTTTTACCNNCAATCTGTAAAATNTCACCGAAATTAAGNTTTAAATTNAGATTCCCNAAGAGTCGTTGGTTTGATTTGATAATTGATAAGTTATCAATTTTGAGCATTATTTAGCATCTTTTCTAATAACTTTTGATAACTNTAAATCTACTTTTTTGGTATTTTGTTTNACTATTATCTCCTCCCCAAAAAGATCNCCTTGCTTGGGAATAACAGAACCACTGTAGGATAATCTTGCTTGTAATTTAAAAGTTTTAAATTTACTCAAACTTCTATCTTTGATCATGGAATTAAAATCTGAAATAGCAAAAGATATTTTTTTATTTTTTGAAAATAAATTGTTGAAAGGCAAAAGCTCAATTTTTGTTACAGCAATAGGCATTGANCTACCATTTATTTCTCTNGCAATTATAAACATTATAGCCTTTGATGGTATTNGGTTGGCAATGAAGTGATCCAAAGCATTATTNGAAAGAAATACTTCGCCAGTGATTTTAGTNGCTCTTTTTTTTGTGGAAGANTGCAAATCNNTATCCGTAGAAGCCAGTAAAGTTTCTATAATTAGTCCTATTTTCTTTGCTTCATCAGAATCNTTGCTTAGAGTATCTTTAAGTCTTTCCCAGTAGTAAATNGCCTCTTTCTTGTTATTTTTTTTCATTGCTGATGTTGCAAGTAATGCAAGAGTTTTTTTATGTTCGGGGTTTATTAAATACGAATTTTTAATTAATGTAATCGCCCTTGTNTTCATGATCCCATCATTTTTTATCGTTAGTGCGTCAGCNAAATCTGCCATTAGATCTTGTTGNTTTGGGGATAAATNGAGAGCTCTTTCATAAGCAAAAATTGCTTTTGCGTATTTTTTTTGATCTAAATATGATCTTGCAAGTAAAATCCATCCATCCAAATCANTTTTATCAGTTAAAAGTCTTTTTTCTAATCCAAGTATCATTTTCTCAAGGGAAGATTCTGTGAAGTTTTGATTATTTTTGTTAATAATACTTTCTGCCAATTTAGCCTCATCCGCTGAAGTTACAATTTTCATTGAATTCTCTGAGGTTGATCCTAAAAATAAATACAAAACAATAGTCGATAGAACAGTGCAAAATGGTAGAAAAATATGCTTACTGTCTTTCTTACCCCAGATACGGGATAAAAAAACAAATAAACCTAACAGAATCAGGAAGCAGAAAATGATAAAAAAATTCATTTGATAACTGATTTTTATATTTTTTTTATATAAATGAAATTATTCATGTTGAAAAATTTTTTTTAAGAGACAAAATTCAGCTTTAATGGATTTCATGTTAAAGATATTGTAATTAATAAAATCTAAGCCATAACTATTTTCAGAAAGACTAATATGTGATTTGTTATTTTGATTTAAGTTTCACAAATAACAAACCAACATCTTCATGAAAAAAAATAGGGGTTCACTCATTTACCTATTTTATATGTATACTGAATTGGTTCTAAATAATTTGAACACTTTTTTGGTGCTTTTAAAGTTAAACGGGAAATTGGTCTAATGCCAATGCTTTCCCCAAAACAGTAGTAATTGAAATAGCTAAGCGGTAATCCGTTCAACCTCCACTGATTTTGATTGGGAAGGAGTATTAGCTAGAGAAGTTAGTCTTTTGACTTTCACAATTAAAGCCTGGATACCGGCCAAAAATGTAACNTTTAGCCTCCTTGGGGATTGGGTGGTACGGAGNNCANTATGTATATTAGTAATGAGTTTAAGTTCGTTTGCGCCTGTTTTTTTTTCCACTCTAACGTTTTTGCAGAAATTGAATCTACCACATCAAGTTCGGAAAGTTTTTTAAACCCGATTATAATCAGTGGCGCTCTCCAACAACAAAATCTGCTCGATGCTGTTACCTCAATCAGTATCATTAAAAGAGACGAAATACGAAGATCTGGGGCTAAGAGCGTTGGTGATCTATTAAAAGGGCATGTTGGTGTTGAAGTTGGTCAATCTGGTGGACTTGGCTCTGTAACATCATTTTTCTTGAGAGGGACTGAAAGTAGAAATGCATTAGTTTTTATTGATGGTGTCAGAGTTAGAGATTCAATAACACAATCATCCTTGGCTGAAAATATACCACTTGGCTTGGTAGATAGAATCGAGATTGTAAGAGGAAATGTTTCCTCTTTGTACGGTGACGGCGCAATCGGCGGCGTTATAAATATTTTTACTGAAACAAGTTCGACTGAGAAGAAAACGTCCAAAAGAATTAATTCTGAATATGGAAGTTTTAATACTTTTGATATCAGTGGAAATATTCATGGAACAACAAGCGAAAAGCTAAATTTTTCGTTAGGNTTTCAGCATATTGATTCTGACGGTTTCTCAGCTACAGACCCTGGCATTACTGGTAGTTTTGATTCAACAGATATTGATAATGATAGTTATAAAAATATTTCACTTCGCGGTTCCCTCAAAAAAAGTTTTCCAAATCAAAAAATTGGAGCTCAATTCTATCTTACTGACGCAGAATCTTTTTTTGATAACAGCTTTAGCGGCTTAAATCCAAAACAAGATGCTAAACATGACATGATTGGAGTGTTTTTTGAAAAATTTTGGACTGATGATTTGGAAACAAGGTTTGATTTAGACAAATCCAACATTAAACTTTCTTATAATTATGGAACTGAAATCAGAACTCAACAAGAACAATTTAGAGTTTCTAACAAATATCTCATAGACCAAAGACAATCCTTGATTTTTGGATATGAAAATAGAACGGATGAAAGAGATCCCAGAAATTCAGGTTTGTCCTCAAGATTAACTGAGTCAATTTATCTTGGTTATTTAGCTAATTTTGACAATAGTTCAGTTCAAGTCAACATCAGAAGCGATGATGCTGAAAAAATTGGAAGTGAAACAACCTGGTTCATTGGCGGCTCATATAAAATCCATGAAAATTACAGCATTTTTATTAATAAATCTACAGCTTTTGGAATACCAACTGCATATGCTNTATCCACTAATGATAATTTATTACCTGAAGATCATGAAAGTACNGAACTGGGATTGACACTTGCAATGACNAGTTACACTNTCAGAGCTGTTTTGTTCAACACTGATACTAATAACCCAATAACTTTTGATCCTGCCGACTTTTATAAGGCTAAGAACTTTAAATCTTTCAAAAACAAGGGATTAGAATTATCAAGTTCAGTTGATTTACAAAACCATCAAATTAAAATTTCATGGACACTTCAGGATCCGAAAACACCATATGGTTTCGATACATCTAAAACAGTNCAAAGTGCCAGAAGGGCTAAGTCTTTCGGTTCAATAGATTGGAATTATNTATGGAAAAAATACGAATTTGGAGCAAAAGNNGTATANAGTTCCAGCCGCTTTGACAGTGATTATTCAACTGTNAGATTGGATGACTATTTCATTCTTAANTTAAGAGCAAAAGCAGAAATAGACAAGAACTTGTCTATTTTCCTTCGAACTGAGAACATCACCAATAGTAAATATCAATTGGCCAACGGNTACAATACAGCTCCAAGCAGTATCTATTTAGGAATAAATTATGTCTCAAGATAAATTAATGAAGATTTTGGGTGGAGCTTTCNTCTGAGATTGGGAATTCAGCATGGGTCATCTCTCCTTCGTGATTTGGATAAAGAGGTGATCCACATTCTTCGCAATATTCCATTGGTAATCTTTGATTTAAAATTTGGACCCTNTCTACACCAGACTTCTTTAGGCAGTGTTCAATTTCTTCTACAATATCACTCATATCATCCTCTGAACCAAGAAGCGGCCAAATGACACCGTGAATTATATCTATTGATGTGTCCTCAAAAAAACTTATTCTGTATTCCTCTAACTGACGGTTATAGCAACCTCCAATCACCACACTCAACATATTGGGTGTAGTTGATAATGCTGTCGATAGGTAGGAAATAGAGGCTGTTATGGAGAATTTTCTTGCTGCCTTGTCTGCATCTCTNCACGCAACGTAATATGCACGAGGAAGAACAAGTTCATAAGCGCAAGCGGGCAAAAGATCATTTAGAAGGTTCTTACCAACATTTTTCCACGATTCAAAAACTTCATCCCTTGTTTCTAATCCACTTTGCCAACGAAAAATAGAAGATCCTTTATTAACTGAAACTACACCTAATATATATCTTTGATCAGCTAAAAATCTCGTTGTTTGATTAAGGGAAGAAGGGTCTATTTTTAAAAATTTATCAGGTAAACATTGAGATAGTTTAATCATTAAATCTTTAGTTTCCCCGAATGTCTCTGGAAGTTGATCAGGTGAAAAGAAAAAATCTACTAATGCGATTTCTGATTCATGATTGAAAATATTTCCTATTANAGCTTTCTTAATACGTTNCAATTGAGNTTTTAATAAAGTTTTGGTAGGCAAAAGAACTCTTGACCATGCCAATATTGGCACAGCGAAAAGCAGTAAATCTTTTCTTTGTTCTTTTGNGATCGCTACTTGGTGTTCAACATTGCCTTCAATTGCATCAGCTAATTCTTCATAAGCTCTNGATTCTTTATCTGCTAGCCGGTCTAGGGCAGTATTTAATGCGGCCTCATCGTAATCTTTGAGTTTTTTTTGTATTTCCTCATCAAGTTTCGTTTTCCAAAAAATATCTTCAGCCCTGCTTCCTGATTGAGCCAAACCNTCAGAGAGTTCTACTATGCGGTCGGTTTCTCTGGAGGCGCGACCTCGTCGGGAAGAAGGAGAACTTTTCATTTTTTTTTCAAATTATATGAAGACTTGAAANTNAAAGCTAACTTAATCAAGTAGGTTAAAAATATCATTTTGTTCTTCAATCAATTCTTTTAAGGTTATTGAAAATTTTGATTTGGCAAAATCATTAATTTCCAGATCGTTCACAACAGAATATTTTCCATCCTCGCAAACAACTGGCATTCCAAAAATTAAATCATCAGGAATGCCGTATTGTCCGTTTGAAGGAATACCCATAGTAACCCAATTTTCACTGCTACCTAATATCCAATCCTTTATATGGTCAATGGCGGCAGAGGCGGCAGAGGCAGCCGAAGACAGTCCACGAGCTTGAATGATAGCAGCTCCCCTCTTGCCAACAGAGGGAATAAGATTATCATTGATCCATAAGGGATCTGCAATGATTTTTTCCAGTGGCACTCCAGAAACTAATGCGAACCTGGTATCGACGTACATGGTTGGAGAATGATTTCCCCATACACAAAGTTTTTTGATATTTGGGATAGAACATCCAACTTTATTTGAAATTTGTGCCAGAGCTCTGTTGTGATCTAATCTCATCATGGCAGTGAAATTTTCTTTTCTCAAATCTGGGGCAGACTTCATGGCAATGTAAGCATTAGTATTGGCAGGATTACCCACCACCAATACTTTAACGCTTTCTTTTGCAACTTTATTCAAAGCCTCACCCTGCATCTTAAAAATTGCTGCGTTTGCTTGAAGTAAATCTTTTCTCTCCATCCCCGGACCTCTTGGACNTGCTCCAATTAAGATCGCCATATCAGCATTTTTGAAGCCAGTGTAAGGATTACTGTGGGCAGAAATATCAC
Source organism: Betaproteobacteria bacterium TMED41 (assembly GCA_002167365.1). GTDB lineage: Bacteria > Pseudomonadota > Gammaproteobacteria > Burkholderiales > Burkholderiaceae_A > UBA7377. The sequence goes on from NHCU01000035.1 coordinate 13,172, forward strand.
TAAGCAAAGGAAAAGCACAATCTTCAATTTCCATAATTACTCCATTGAGAGCTTTTTGAGCTTTTTCGTTATCAGTTTCAATTAGTTGTAATGATAATTGTTGATCTTTTCCAAGCATGTCGCCATTAAGAATTCGAAATAAAATACTGTAGCCAATTTGACCGGCAGCACCAGTGATTGCGATGATTACTGGCTTCTTTTCATAGTTGTTGTTGTTTGACAAAAAAATCTCCCGAGTCAGGTTGAGCTAAATTCCCTCTCAAATAAGAAGTATTTATTAAAAAATGTTAGAGTAATATACGATTTTTATAGCAAATACTTCGTAATTTATCGTAATTCGAAGCTCTAGAGAAGCTAATTTTTTTTTTATTTTAAACAGACAATTTGTGTTGTGGGGAAACTTGTATGTCAAACAAAGATAATAAAATTAAACGTAAGCAATTTCGTAACATTAGGATAGACCAAATTCTTTCCTATCGACTGCCAGCTGCTGGAATAATGTCAATACTTCACAGAGTTAGTGGTGCCGGATTGTTTTTAACATTACCTTTTTTGATTTATCTATTAGATTTAAGTTTGAGATCTGCTTTTGATTTTGATAAGATCTCAGAAATAATTTCCCACCCCATAATATTTGCAGTCATTGCTGGAATTATTTGGGCTGTAATTCATCACTTTNTGGCGGGNATNCGACATTTGATGCTGGATTTGCATATAGGTTTGTCAAATGAAAGCACTACCCGATGGGGTTTTGGTATCACGAGTGGTGCTATTGCACTATCAGTGATTTTTTGGCTGGGTCTTTTTGATTTAGTTTTCGCGTAACTTATTTGCAATGAATAATTAATGGCAAAAGTAAAATCTAATTTTTTGAAAAACTTTGTTGATATTGCCCATTTTGGGTTTCGAGATTGGGTCGCTCAACGTGTTTCGGCGATTATTTTGGCTTTTTACACAGTTTTTTTTATATACGCATTGATTGTTTTGAGGAACGATGGTTATTCAGGATGGTCAAATCTCTTTTCCAATTTATGGATGAAAATTCTGAGTGCTTTAGCTGTTTTAGCTCTTTGTTACCACGCATGGGTTGGGATTAGAGACATTTGGATGGACTATATCAAGCCTGTTGGGCTCAGATTGAGCTTGCAGATTTGCTCTATTTTTTGGCTTTTGGGCTGTGGGCTCTGGGCAATAATAATACTTTGGAAGGTTTAAAATAAACATGGCTGAAATTTTGTCACACAACATACTTGGTCTTCCTAGAAGGAGATTTGACACAGTTATAGTTGGTGCTGGGGGTGCTGGAATGAGATGCTCACTGCAATTAGCAGCAAATGATGTAAATGTAGCAGTATTATCAAAAGTTTTTCCTACCAGGTCGCATACAGTCGCAGCTCAAGGAGGTATTGGTGCTTCCCTTGGGAATATGAGCGAAGACAATTGGTACTGGCATATGTTTGATACTGTCAAAGGCTCTGATTATCTCGGTGACCAAGATGCAATTGAGTTCATGTGTAAAGAAGCACCAAGCGCAGTTTATGAGCTAGAACATTACGGAATGCCATTTGATAGAAANGCTGATGGAACAATCTATCAAAGACCATTTGGTGGGCATACATCAAATCTTGGTGAAAAACCTGTTCAAAGAGCATGTGCGGCAGCTGATAGAACCGGGCACGCGTTACTTCATACCCTTTATCAACAAAACGTTCGTTCCAAAACTCAGTTTTTTATTGAATGGATGGCAATTGATGTAGTTATGAACAATGACGGAGATTGCGTAGGTGTAATCGCTTTAGAAATGGAGACTGGAGAAATAATGTTTTTTGAGTCCAAAGCCACCGTTTTGGCAACTGGAGGNGCNGGCAGAATATGGGCTGCATCAACTAACGCTTTCATTAACACTGGTGATGGTGTTGGTATGGCCGCAAGAGCGGGTATTCCTTTGCAAGATATGGAGTTTTGGCAATTTCACCCAACAGGAGTAGCGGGTGCTGGAGTCCTTATTACTGAAGGTGTAAGGGGTGAAGGGGGAATACTACTCAATAGTAGCGGTGAACGATTCATGGAACGATATGCACCAACATACAAAGATTTGGCTCCAAGAGATTTTGTCTCAAGATCCATGGGCCAAGAAATCAACGAAGGAAGAGGCTGTGGGCCAAAAAAAGATCATGTTCTTCTAAAATTGGATCATCTTGGCTCTGAAAAGATTCTAAAAAAATTACCTTCAATAAGAGAAATCGCAATCAAATTTGCAAATGTTGATCCGATTAAGGAGCCTATTCCTGTTGTTCCTACCATACATTATCAAATGGGCGGTATTCCCACTGATGTTAACGGTCAGGTTGTTGTCCCTTCGAGTAATGATGGAATGTCCGGCGATCACACTCTTGTTGATGGGCTTTACGCCATTGGCGAATGTGCGTGTGTATCTGTTCATGGTGCCAACCGACTGGGTACTAATTCTTTGCTCGATTTAGTTGTATTTGGAAGAGCTACCGGAAGGCATCTCGTNGAAAAAGGCGTTGCTAAAGAAGCATTCAAAAAAGTTTCTTCCGAGGCAGCGGATTTNTCTATTCAAAGGTTGTCNAGAATGGATTCAGCAAAATCCGGAGAAAAAGTTCAAGATGTTGCAGACGAAATCAGGGAGACTACACAAAAAAACTGNGGGGTTTTNAGAAGTAAAGAATTATTACANAAAGGNGTTGAAGCTATTAATCAGATTGAAGAAAAAGTTTCTTCAATATTTTTTNAAGATAAATCAAAGACTTTTAATACGGCCAGAGTTGAAGCCCTTGAGGTTGAAAACATGATTGAAGCCGCCAAGGCAACAATAATTTCTGCCGAAGCAAGAAAAGAGAGTAGAGGAGCACATTCTCATGATGATTATCCAGATAGAGATGATAATACCTGGATGAAACACACACTCTGGTTTGCAAAAAACAATAGATTAGATTACAAACCAGTAATATTAAAACCATCATCAGTCGCGTCTTTTGCTCCAAAAAAAAGAACTTTCTAATAAAGCTAGTTTAACAGGAAACCACATGTCACAAAGAAACGTAAAATTTAGTATTTACAGATATGACCCAGAAAGAGACAAAAAACCTTACATGCAAGATTTGTCTGTAGAGCTTGCAGAAACAGATAGAATGTTGTTGGATGCTTTGCTTAAAATCAAATCTTCAGTTGATGATTCTCTTTCTTTAAGGAGGTCTTGTCGTGAAGGTGTCTGTGGTTCAGATGCAATGAACATCAACGGAAAGAATGGTCTAGCTTGTATAACAAATTTAAATGAACTTAAGCAACCAATTGTTCTTAAACCACTACCAGGTCTGCCAGTAATACGGGATTTGATTGTTGATATGACTCAATTTTTTAAGCAGTATGAGTCCATAAAACCTTATTTGAATAACGAAACTTCTGTACCTGAAAAAGAAAGGCTTCAATCCCCTGAGGAAAGGGAGGAACTGGATGGGTTATATGAGTGTATTTTATGTGCTTGTTGTTCTACCAGTTGTCCATCTTTTTGGTGGAACCCAGACAAATTTGTTGGTCCAGCTGGACTGTTACAAGCTTATCGTTTTATAGCCGACAGTAGAGACAATGCTACTGAAGAAAGGTTGGACAATTTGAACGAACCCTACAGACTTTTTAGGTGTCATACAATAATGAATTGTGTTGATGTTTGCCCCAAAGGATTAAATCCAACTAAAGCTATTGGCAAAATAAAAGAATTAATGGTAAAAAGGTCAGTATAGTTTTCTATTATTTTCATTGTAGTAACATAATATTATTGGGGGTAATAAATCTGTTCAATAAATAAATTTTCGAATATTTCTTTGGGTGTTTTGAAGTGGAAATCACGACGCGGATTGTTAGAAAACGACCTGATATTACAAAAGTTTTTCCAAAAACATCAGTCCTCACTCACGTCCCGAGACAAATCTGGTTTAGAATTGCTCCTTGGTCTAAACGATAACGATCTGCTCGATCTTTTTTTAGACCGCTCAGAATTGACTGAGAGTATGAATATACCCATCGTGAGGGATGTTTTAGAAAAATTGAGAAAACTTTAAAAGTTTTTTAATGGAAGACGGATATGAAAATACATGATAAAGCTACGATATCATTTTCTGATGGAAGCAATTCGTTCGAATTCCCTATTCTAAAGGGATCATTGGGTGCCGATGTTATTGACATAAGAAAACTCTATTCAAGTACCGGTAAATTTACATATGACCCAGGTTTTTTGTCTACGGCATCTTGTAAATCTAACATCACCTATATTGATGGTGACAAAGGAGTTTTGCTTTATCGAGGTTATCCAATAGAACAATTAGCTAGATCTTGTGATTTTTTAGAAGTTTGTTATTTACTCCATTATGGTGAGTTACCTTCTGTAAAAGAAAAAAAAGATTTTGATAATCTTGTAAAGAGTCATTCAATGATTCATGAGTCTATGGCCTTATTCATGAATGGATTTCCTAGAAATGCTCATCCTATGGCTGTTTTAACGGGGCTTATTGGTGGTATGGCGGCCTTTTATCCTGATAGTTTAAAAATAAACTCCGTCGAACAGCAGGATCTTTGTTTGATAAGGTTGATAGCTCAAATGCCTACACTTGTTGCCATGTCACACAGATACTCTCTTGGGCAGCCTTACCAATATCCAAAAAACGACTTATCCTATACTGCAAATTTCATGAGAATGATGTTTGGAACTCCCTGTGAGGACTATAGGATTAGAAATATTTTGGTTAGGGCATTAGACAGAATTTTTATTTTACATGCAGACCACGAACAAAATGCTTCAACTTCAACTGTTAGGCTTTGCGGGTCTTCTGGAACTAGTCCTTTTGCAGCAGTTGCAAGCGGTATTGCCTGTCTTTGGGGACCAGCCCATGGTGGAGCTAATCAAGCTTGTTTAGAAATGCTTGAAAGACTCCATGCTCAAGGTGGTATTTCACAAGTTGGTGATTTTATGGAAAGGGTTAAAGACAAAGACTCAGGTGAACGTCTTATGGGTTTTGGCCACAGGGTATATAAAAATTTTGATCCAAGAGCAAAGATAATGCAAGAAACCTGCAGAGAGGTATTAGCTGAATTAGGAGTTGAAAACGATCCATTGTTTCAGCTTGCATCAGCAGTTGAGAAAATTGCCTTGGAAGATGAATATTTTGTTGAAAGAAAATTGTACCCAAACGTTGATTTTTATTCTGGCATTACATTGCGAGCTCTTGGTCTGCCACCGGATGTATTTACTTCAATTTTTGCTCTAGCCAGAACTATTGGTTGGGTGGCACAGTGGAAAGAAATGATCAATGACTCCGAATACAGGATTGGTCGTCCTCGACAACTTTTTATTGGTGCTCAGTCCAGGGAAGTTTTGCCATTAGTTGACAGATGATTTCTCCCACTTTAAGTATTTTCACTGTTTTTATTCATGCATATATGGCTATTTTGTTTTGATTTCAGCTAAATTTTTAGATTATTACGATTCAGAAATAAGTAGGCGTAAATATATTCTTGACAAAGGACAAAGAAATGTTGTCGGTTATTTAGATCAAGCAATTGACTCTTGGTCAAATTGGCAAAAACAGCAAGATGATTTGTTTCCTTTATTTAAAAAAAAACTTCTATTGCCCAACGGTCTATATATTTGGGGAGGTGTTGGTCGTGGAAAGACATTCTTAATGGATGTTTTTTTCAACTTTATACCAGTTAAAAAAAAAATAAGAATTCATTTCCATCAGTTCATGCATAAAGTTCATACTGAAATGCATATACTCAAAGATCAAATTGATCCCCTGACAGTTGTATCAAAAAAGATTTCGAAAAAATATAATTTAATTTGTTTTGATGAATTTCATGTTTCTGATATAGCTGATGCAATGATTCTAGATAGACTTTTAAAAGGATTAAATAATCACAGTGTTGGATTTGTAGCAACGTCTAATTATTTCCCTGCAGATCTTTACCCAGACGGTTTACATCGCAATGAATTACTTCCTGCTATCAAATTGATTAATCAGATAACTCAGGTTATTAAAATCCCAAATGGGATAGATCATCGCAGGAATAGGAGTGATGATGATTTTATTCACTTAGCCAAAAAAAAATCTAGTTTAAATAGTTTTTATCAATTTCCTTTGGACACTGATGCAAATATGGCCTTACAAAGACATTTTAATAAGTATGCAGACGGCCCATTTGATCAAGATGAAAAAATAAAAATAAATAATAGATATCTTCCATTTATTGCCAAAGCCGGAAAAGCAATCTGGGTAGATTTCGATAATTTGTGCAATCAATATAGATCTCATAATGATTACCTAATCCTTAGTAAAAATTTTGATACTATTTTGGTCAGCGATGTGCCGCAACTATCAAAGGAACAAAGTTCTGCTGCCAGACGTTTAACATGGCTAGTAGATATTCTTTATGATCAAAAAGTACGCTTAATTATGAGTGCTGAAGTTTCACCTGACGAACTGTATAAAAGTGGTATATTTTCCAATGAGTTTACAAGAACCGTTAGTAGACTAATGGAAATGCGTTCAAATTTTATTCAACATCACTAAAAAACTCTATTAAAGATTTTTCTATAATAATATGAGATCAATCATTGAAAAAAATCGCTTTACCAATTTCTTTTACATAAAATTTGTTATTTTTATCTTCATTGTTTTAAATTTTTTTTCATTAAAAGTATTCTCTAATGAAATAAATACTTCAAAAGAAGGACAAATGTCATTAGAAAATTTAAAAATCCAAAAAAAAATTTTTTTATCAGAAGTTAGCAAAAAAGAGAACTACTGTTTGGAGCTTTTTTTATCAGGGCCATGTTTGGAAAAACTTATAATTGAACATGATACCAAAATGCGTGAATTTGAACTCAAAAAGCAAGAAATCGCTAGAAAAATAAGACGGTATGAGGCAAATTTAAGAAAAGAAAAAAGAGAGAAAAAATTACGAATCAATCAAAACAGGCAATAAATTAATAATATTTATCAAAAAAATTTTTCACCAAATAACTCTTTAATTTTTTCGACAATTCCGGACTCAGTCCATGTTGTTTCTGTTTGTTTTCTCTTGCTCCTTGGTAATCCACCTTTTATTTTTGGATTATACTTGCTTTTGATATAAGGGCTATCTGGAAAATTTTTGATTAATACTCTTGATGTATCATCTGACAATTTATTTAAATTCAATTTTTTGTATGCAATTATCATTATTGCCAACGCCTCTTCAACAGCAGGGGTTTCTTGGAACCTTTCTAAGACTGTTTTGCAACGATTCAAGGAAGCAACAAATGCTTCTCTTCTGAGATAGAACCTTGCAACATGAATTTCATTTTCAGCTAACACATTTATCAAGAAACGCATCCTTTTCAAGGCGTCAGGAGTGTATTTACTTTTTGGATAAAGAGTAACAAGTTTTTTAAAGCTCTGAAATGCGGCTTTACCAGCCACAGCATCTCTTTCAGCCATATCCTCACCTGTAATATTGCTAAATAATGTTTTTTTATCGTTAAAATTTATTAGGCCTTCTAGATAAAGTGCGTAGGCTATGCCTGTCTGGTTGGGATAAAGTTTTTTATATCTGTTTAGTGTTGCAACTGCAGAGGCGGAATCACCATTTCGCCAATGCGTATAAGCTGTATCAATTTGGGCTTGTTGAGCATAAGCCCCAAATGGATACCTTGATTCCAGTTTTTGGTATAAAAACAGAGCACTTTCGTAATTTCCAATTTCTAATTCAGACTTGGCTTCAATGTAAAGTCTGTCAGCATTCCAATCTTGTGTTTTATCCTCTGGTGAAGATGAACATGAAACTATAATAGGAAAAATTAATAATATTAAAAAAAAACGGATATTTATTGGCAGTAAGGATGAATTTAATGAATACATATAAAATAAAGTGATTAGAATTGAATAACAAAAAGTCATTGTACTTTGAAAACGACAACAATTATAACTGTGAGCAAAAAGTTGTGATGATTGATGGTAGTCATGATTCTAAACGATTAGATATTGTATTGGCATCTTTGTATCCTTCGGTTTCTAGGTCTAGAATTCAGAACTGGATAATAACCGGAGCCGTAAGTTTAGATGGTTTGACTGCTAAGTCGAGCACTCGCGTTAGATTTGGACAGAAATTAAAAATCAATCCCCCAATAATTAGTGATAATAGTGAATGGGAGCCTGAGCACATTAGCTTAAATATAATTCATGAAGATTCATCAATACTTGTGCTAAATAAACAAAGTGGATTAGTTGTACATCCCGGAGCTGGAAATCCCAATGGAACACTATTAAATGGTTTGATTTATTATTTACCGTCATTAAAAAAATTGCCTAGAGCAGGAATTGTTCATAGACTTGATAGAGATACAAGTGGACTACTCGTTATAGCAAAAACGATCGAAGCACATAAAAGTCTAGTTGACCAACTTCAACAAAGAAAAGCCAAAAGAGAATATATTGCAGTTTCTTGGGGAAAGCTAACAAAAAAGCTGAAAATACAAAAATCACTTGCTCGTAACCAATTTAACAGACAAAAATTTTCAGTTTCTGATGCCCGTTATGCTAAAGAATCACAAACTGATGCAGAGCCAATTAGTTATGGCAATATTGAAAACAATCCTGTGTCACTGATCAAATGTAATCTCAAATCCGGAAGAACTCATCAGATTAGAGTTCACCTTGAATATGTTAATCATCCTATAATTGGTGANAGNACATATAAAAAGGGTTCTCCGAAATTTAANACTACAATTATTCAACGACAAGCATTACATGCTATTAATTTGTCATTTATTCATCCTTCTTCAGATCAAACAGTACAATTTGAGTCTCTAATACCGGATGATATTTCAAGATTAATTAATTTTGCGGGTTTAAAATGGTAGGTATCGATGTTATTCAGGATTTTTTTCCAACCAAAATTCATGCATTAATAACAAACCGTCAGGGTGGATTTTCGAGTTTGAACTTCAAATCCCTCAATCTTGGTTTAATGTCTGGCGATTCGGTAAAACTTGTGAAAAAAAATAGATCCATAATCAGAGAGTATTTAGAGTCTGATATTGTTTGGATGAATCAAACACATAGCTCTGACGTTAGTTTTATCAGTAAATATTCCTCATTTGTTAATGCTGACGGAATAATAACTAGAAATTCTGAATTAGCATGTGCCGTTTTAACTGCCGATTGTTTACCTATTCTATTTTGCTCCTCTGATGCTGAATTGATAGGCTCTATTCATGCCGGCTGGAAAGGTCTGTCAAGTGGAATATTGGAAAACTTTTTTAAAAAAATTGTTTCTGAAAATTTTTTTTCGTTTAATAATCCTAACTCAAAACATTTGTTCTATTTTTGGTTTGGGCCTTGCATTTGCAAAAATTGCTATGAAGTTGGCGATGAAGTGAAAACTAAATTTTCTATCTTAGACCAAAACTATGATGAGTTCTTTGAACCGGCTTATAATAAATGGTATTTTGATATGCAATCACTCGCTGTATACAAAACGAGAATTTTTTTTAATAGTCAAGAAAAATACGTAATTAAAATAAAAGTTGACAATAGGTGCACATATGAAGATGACAAAACTTTTTTTTCATACAGACGAGATGGGAAAACCGGAAGAATGGCGTCAGTAATCATCACAGATAAATAGTTTAAAATGTTATAAAAACCAACCCTAATTTTTTTAAAGGATAGATTTGAATAATAATTCCAGTCAATTACAAAGCTTAATCACCCCTGAAAAACTTTCAAAAATCCAAAGAGAATATTTTAACGATCTAATGGAAGTCTTTTCTGCCCCATCAAAAACATTACAAAAAATAAAAACTGACAAACGTTTCTCTTCTTCAGATTGGTCACAATCAAACCCATTTGCTTCTATTGCGGCTTTATACATGATTAATAGTAAGGCAATGATGGAAATAGCTGAAAATCTATCTATTAAAAGCAAAGAAAAACAGAAGATTCAGTTTCTTGTTGAGCAATGGCTTGAGTCAGTCTCACCATCCAATTTTTTAGCAACAAATCCAGAGGCGCAGAAAAAGCTTCTTGAATCTGGAGGAAATAGTTTTCTCAATGGACTTGCAAATTTGATGGGAGATATTCAGAAAGGCAGAATTTCCCAAACAGATGAGTCTGCATTTGCTGTTGGAGAAAATCTAGGTATAACTGAAGGAGCTGTGATTTATGAAAACCAGGTTGCCCAACTAATTCAATATGAGCCCTCCACAACAAAAGTAGGTTCTGTTCCTCTTTTGATAGTTCCTCCTTGCATTAATAAATTTTATATCATGGATCTCAAACCTGAAAGTTCCTTAGTAAAATTCGCAATTGATCAAGGAAATACGGTTTTTTTAATTTCGTGGAAAAATGCCGGGATCAATGAAGCTCATCTTAAGTGGGATGATTATGTTGAAAAGGGCTTGATTAATACTATTGACGTTATTCTCTCTGTTACAAAAAAACAAAAATTAAATACACTTGGTTTTTGTATTGGTGGAACACTACTTTCGACAGCAATTTCAGTTTTGAAAGGCAGAGGAAAAAATTGTATTAACAGCCTTACCCTTATGGCTAGTTTATTAGATTTTAACGATCCTGGAATTTTGGATATTTTTATAGATGAAAAAAACGTAGCTGCTCGTGAAAAAAATATTGGTAATTCTGGTTTGGTAAACGGATCAGAATTGGCTTCAACTTTTTCTTTTCTTAGATCTAGAGACCTTGTATGGAATTATGTAGTAAATAATTATTTAAAAGGTGATAAACCTGTTGCATTTGATTTGTTATTTTGGAATTCTGATAGTAGTAACCTACCTGGTCCATTTTACTCTTGGTACTTAAGAAATATGTACTTGGAAAACAAATTGAAAAGTCCTGGAGAATTAAGCGTTTGTGGCCAGCCAATCGATTTATCCTCGATTGATATACCCGTATATGCTATGGGTGCAGTAGAAGACCATATTGTTCCTTGGCATTCTGCGTACGATTCATCTCGGCTCTTTTCTGGTAATACTAAATTTGTTTTAGGTGCAAGTGGACATATAGCTGGCTGTATAAATCCCGCTTCGAAAAATAGAAGATCTTACTGGGTTAATAGTAAAATGAGATCGAATTCTGCTAAATGGCTTGAGTCTGCTGAAGAAAGAGCTGGTAGTTGGTGGAATGACTGGAAGGTTTGGTTAAAACCATACCAGGGAGGACTTATTAACATAAAGAAACACATTGGTTCAAAAAAGTTTACTCCCATTGAACCCGCACCTGGTAGGTATGTTACTGAAATATCGATTAAAAGTTAAATTTATAATTTTGGAGACGGATAATGACTATTAGTAAAGTAGCGTATGTTACCGGAGGAATGGGCGGGATAGGAACTTCAATCTGTAGAAGGCTTCATGATTCAGGTCATAAGGTAATTGCTGGTTGTGGTCCGAATAGAGATTACGAGAAATGGCTTGAAACTCAAAAAAGAGATGGCTATACTTTTTTTGCATCTGTTGGAAACGTAGCCGATTGGAATTCTACAGAGTTAGCTTTTAAAAAAGTAGTTGAACAGCATGGCCAACTGTCAATATTAGTCAACAATGCTGGAATAACAAACGACTCTGTTTTTTTAAAAATGTCCATTGAACAATGGAAATCAGTAATGGATACCAATCTGAATAGTCTATTTAATGTTACTAAACAAGTTGTATCGGGTATGATTTCCACTGGTTGGGGGAGAATAATTAATATTTCTTCTGTCAATGGCCAAAAGGGCCAGTTTGGGCAAACTAATTACTCCACAGCAAAAGCCGGAATTCACGGCTTCACCATGTCTTTAGCTCAAGAACTTGCATCTAAAGGAGTCACGGTTAACACTGTATCTCCGGGTTATATCGGAACAGAAATGGTCAAAGCTATTCGAGCGGACGTACTAGAAAAAATTATTAATACAATTCCTGTTAAGAGGCTTGGAAATACTGAAGAAATTGCCTCCATTGTCAATTGGTTGGCTTCTGAGGATAGTGGTTTTTCCACTGGTGCAGATTTTTCTCTTAATGGAGGTCTTCATATGGGTTAAAATATTTCCTATATTAATTTCTAGACAAAGATAATGCCAGCACAGAATAAAATCAGATTGATTAAAAAATATCCTAATCGAAGACTTTACGACACTAGAACAAGTTCATATGTCACTTTGTCTGATATTAAAGAGCTTGTTATAAATCATGAGGAATTTGTAGTAACTGACACCAAGACGTCCAAGGATTTAACTCGTAGTATTTTATTACAGATAATTCTTGAGGAGGAAGCAGGAAAATTACCTATTTTTACCGAAACTATGCTTTCACAGATAATAAGAATTTATGGCAACTCGATGCAAAGTATGATGGGTAATTATTTGGAGAAAAATCTTCAAATCTTTACTGAAACGCAAAACAAATTCAAAGAATATTCAAAAAAAACTACCGACACGAATCCTTTTGTTTCTCCTGACGCATGGTCTAAAGTATTGTCAAATCAAGCTCCAAATATGCAAAAATTCATGTCTAATTATTTAGAGCAGACAAAAAATGCTTTTACTCTTTTTGAAAAACAAATGGAAAAAAGTGTTAGTGGTTTTAAAAATCAAGATTCAAATGATGATAGCGATTCGAGAAATAAAAAATAAATGTTTAGAAAGCTCTAAATAGTATTCGTTAAAATTAGTCTTCATTTTTTGGAGCTACTTTTTAATTTTTATCGGGAGATGAGTATGAAGGATGTGGTTGTCTTGAGTGCTGTAAGATCAGCTATTGGCTCTTTTAATGGAAGTTTATCAAGTCTCGAGCCAGCTGATTTAGCTTCAATTGTGATTAAAGAAGCTATTCTTAGAGCTGGTGTGGAATTTAATGAAGTTTCACACAGCACTGTTGGAAATTGTATTCCTACAGAATCTCGTTCTCCTTATATTGCACGGGTAGCATCAATTAAAGCAGGTATGCCAATGGACTCTGTTGCGGTTACAGTTAACAGACTCTGTGGTTCAGCTATGCAAGGTATTGTTTCAACGGCACAAAGTATTATGCTTGGTGATTGCGAATTTGGAATTGGTGGGGGTGTGGAAGTTATGTCAAGGGGAGGGTACTTAAGTCAGGCAATGAGATCAGGAGCTAGAATGGGTGATACTAATTTTATTGATATGATGGTTGCTACACTCACAGATCCTTTTGGAGTTGGACATATGGGGATCACTGCCGAAAATCTTGCAAAGAAATGGGGTATAAGCAGAGAAGATCAAGATAAGTTTTCAATAAATTCACAACATAAAGCAATAGTTGCCATAGACCAAGGACGATTCAAAGAGCAAATTGTTCCTGTTACTATTTCGTCAAGAAAAGGAGATACAGTTTTCAAAGAAGACGAGTATCCCAAAAGAGAAACATCAGAAATAAAGCTTTCTCAAATGCGGCCTGCGTTTGCTAAAGAAGGAAGCGTAACCGCAGGTAATTCCTCCGGTATCAATGATGGGGCTAGTTTTTTGGTTTTAGCCGAAGAAAAAAAGTCTGAAAAAAAAGGGTTAGAACCAATCGCAAGGCTTGTATCTTATGGCACGGCTGGCGTATCTAATGAAATTATGGGTGAAGGGCCAATACCTGCAACTGAAATTGCCTTAAAAAAAGCCGGTTTAACGCTTGACAAAATAGATGTAATTGAGTCAAACGAAGCATTCGCTGCCCAGGCAATTGCCGTCAATAGAGGATTGAGTTTAAATGAAGAAATAACAAATATTAATGGTGGAGCTATTGCACTTGGACACCCTGTGGGAGCAACTGGGGCAGTTCTTGCTACAAAATTAGTATATGAATTAAAAAGGTCCAAAGGTAAATTTGGATTAGCCACTATGTGCATTGGTGGCGGACAAGGAATAGCTACTATCTATGAACTTCTATAAAAGAATTTTTTGATTTAGATGAGTCATCACCTTGATTTGGGATGTGGTAACACTCCAAGAAACCCATATAAACAAGACCAAATTTACGGCGTTGATATAAACTATTCCTGTATCGATAAAGTAAATTTTAAAAAAGCAAATTTATTCCTTGAAAAAATTCCTTATGAAACTAATTATTTTGATTCGGTATCAGCTTATGATTTTATTGAACACATTCCCAGGATTATAATTACTCCAAATGAAGGGTCCGTAAGATACAGTTTTATTGAAGTTATGTACGAAATATGGAGAGTGCTTAAGCCGGGAGGTTTCCTATTTGCAAGTACTCCTTTTTATCCCAACTCTGATGCTTTTGTGGATCCCACACATGTGAATTTCATTACTGCCAAAACTCATCAGTATTTCTGTGGCAATTCGCCTTTGGCAAAAATTTACGGTTTTAAAGGCCAATTTAAAATCAAAAATATTTCCAAATGGAAACCACGTGAACAATACCCATTTGAAAAAAAAAGCCTATCACAAAACATAAAAAAATTTAATGATTTTATAAAAAGAAGAAGAACCCATATTGCCTGGGAGCTTGTGGCCATCAAGGAGTTCTAGATATTATGTCAAAGTCAATGAGTTCTATCCAACAACTCAGTATGATTGCGATTGCATTTTTTTTGCCATTTCACATGACTTTTATTTATCCATTTTTTTCTATTGTTATTTTTTGTGAAGTTTTTAACAAAGACTTTATCAAAAGACAGAAAACTATGCTTTCTTCACCACTGGTACTTTGTTTTGTTCTATATTTTTTTTTACACCTACTCGGGTTGTTGTGGACTAGTGATTTAGAAGAGGGACTAGACACAATCAATAGAAATGTTCCTTTCTTGTTATTTGGGTTTTTATGGTTAGCCGCGAAATACGAAAATCGAAATTTATATATGTTTGCATTTGTAACAGGATTATCTATTTGCTCCCTATTAGCACACTATAATTTATTACAACAAATATATCCAAGTTATTTGATTGAGGGTATTATTTCAGGCAAAAGAGGTGGTGAAGAAACTTCCCCATTTCTAAGTCATTTGACATTCGCACCAATTTTAGCTGTTGGAATATATTTTATTGTTTGGTCTTTCTTATCAGCTGGAAAAAACATCAAGCATCTTATTATTAAATTTGGAGCTTTGTTGTTGTTATTTTCAAATTTAGTATTTTCAACTGGAAGAGCTGGTTTTTTAATGCTTATTGTTTTGGCTTGCTCAGCCATTATAAATTCAAGCAAGAATATTCGTGTCGGATTTTTCAAGTTAATATTTATTATTCCCTTATGTGCTCTTTCCATATATTTTATATCTGAAAATGTAAAAAATAGAGTTGATGCTGGATTCAATGACGTTCAAACGTTTTCTCAGAATCCAAATTCCTCGATTGGACTCAGAATGGTTTTTGCTATTCAATCATTTGATTTATTTCTGCAAAATCCATTTTTTGGTACGGGCACAGGTGGTCTTCGCTCTCAATACGAAAAAGTTGTAAGACCTGAATTTGAAAATTTGGTTACCCCAAACAACCCCCACAATCAATACTTAATGATATCAAGCAATCTGGGGGTGATTGGGTTGGCAGCTTTATTGCTTTTGTTTTTTCTTTCATTTAAATATTCTGATTCACGAGGTAAAGCGATAGTGTTGGGATATGTTGTTATTTGTTTGGTTGAAAGCTATTTATGGAGGGCCAATACAAGTTTTTTATTTGTGTACTTTATTTCAGTTTTTTCACAAAGACAATCCTTCCTTTTCTCCTCAACAATTAAATAAATGAGACTGCTATATTTATCAGGAGCCAAGAGTTTCATTAGGCATAAAATTGATCCTTTTAGAGATCCATCGTTTATTTATAGACTTCATAATCCAGCAATTTCAGCTATTGAATTAGGTCATAAGGTTGGAATTAAACATCTGTTA
>NHCU01000036.1 GCA_002167365.1 Betaproteobacteria bacterium TMED41
CAATATTTTTAATTTTCATTTGTACATTTTTATCTGTATAGAATTATTGAAATTTTAAAAAAAAGTCAGAACATATTCAAATTAATTGTTAAGTCTTAAATTTAGAAAATGATGAATCTGAAAAGAATTTATAGTTTCTGGTAAATGCAACTAAAAAATCACAAAGAAATTACTATTTCATTAATATAAAAAATTTAAATAGATAAAGATTCTGACAAATTTAGATAATAATAATCATTGTTATAGAGTATTTCCTTGTTTTTTAATATTTACAGCTATGATTATATGACTTTTTAATTACGCAGTGGAAGTCTTACAAGTTAATTTTGGTTATCTTGCATTCCTTAACATAGCTCCGGTTTTTTTGCCAATGTGACAAATCGAACATATTCTCACAAATAATTTTATTGTGGAATATAGTGACGATTCCTTAAATTTGGAAATTTAATTTTTTTTAAGAATCACTAAAAATATCAACACATTACCTAAAATTAAAATAAGTTGCATATAAATGCGTTAAAAAAAAGGTTTTAACATTTTAAGGTTTTTAAATGTAAACTTTGCTTCCAACTCATCAAAAGAATTTGAAAAGTTGTCGAGTGCCTCAATAACAGATTTTCTATCGTTGCAAATTAATGCAGAATCACAACCTGCTTCAAATGCAAGTTGCATCCTATCTAGGATATTTCCAGATAATGTAGCTGCTTTCATTGATAGATCATCACTGATAATTACTCCATCAAATTTTAATTTTTTTCTTAAAATTTCTTGTAACCAAATTTTTGAAAATCCAGCTGGTTTTGCATCGACATTTGAATATACAACATGAGCAGGCATTACGGAACTTAATATTTTAGTTTCGCATAACAACTGGTAAGGAATAAGATCTGTTTTTTCCTGTTGGGTTACATTTCTGTTATCCATTGCTTTTTCATGATGTGAATCAGCTTGAGCCCAACCATGACCAGGAAAGTGCTTACCACAGTTTTTCATCCCCTCTGACATCAATCCACTCATTATTGAACTAGCAATGGAATATACAATATATGGATCTCTGCTAATTGATCTATCACCAATCACAGTGCTTCTTCCCCAATCTAAGTCCAATACTGGAGTAAAACTAAAATCGACGCCTACTTCTTTTAACTCACATGCCAAAATTTTCGAGCAGTTGTAGGCTTTTTGAAGCGAAAAAGAAATAGTTTTGGCATTATTTGACTTCCAATTTTCCCCAATATTTCTGAGAGATGGCAAATGAGTGAAATCTTTTTTAAATCTTTGTACTCTTCCTCCCTCCTGATCAACGCAAACTAATAAAGAGGTTTTTCTTGGTAGCGATTTAATTTGTGATGTTAACTTTTTAAGTTGCTTTTTCGAAATATAATTCCGTGAAAATAGTATTACTCCTCCAACTAGTGGATGAATTAGGATATTCGTATCCTCCTCACTGAGCTCAATACCTGATATATCAACAATGAGAGGTCCTAAATTCATGGATTTTTAATTTTCTAAAATCTCNATAATAGCAAATGCCTGAGCGTATTTTTTTTGATCGGAAATTGAAAGATGCAACTTNTATTTATTGTTATCACAAAACTTTTTCAACTCGTCATTGAATACTGGATAGGGCTTACCATAAAAATCATTCGAAATTTCAATGGATTTAAAATTCACAGGGTATCGAATTCCTAATCCTAGAGCTTTACCTATAGCCTCTTTTGCTGCAAACCTTTTGGCCAGATATGAGATGCACTGCGAAGATGAACAATNGCAAGTGAAGTTAGAAAAAAATTGTAACTCTCTATAAGACAATATCTTTCGAGCAAATTTAAACTCCCACTTATTAAAAATATTCTTAATTCTTTTTATTTCAATAAGATCAGTTCCAATACCTAAAATCATTTAATCAAAGCCTCTCTCATAAGTCGTTTCATTTCTTTTACAGCTTCTCTAATCCCAACAAAAAAAGATCTTGAAATTATTGCATGTCCTATATGTAGTTCACGAATATTTTTAAGTGCAGCTATAGGTTCAACATTAAAGTAATTTAATGCATGTCCAGCATTAAACTTCATGTCTAATGTATTTATCAAATCTCCAGCATTGGCAATTTTTTTCAACTCTGTTTGAACCTCATTACTATATTGATCTCTACCTTTTTTATGAAAGATATGTGCATACGGNCCGGTATGAACCTCGCAAACTTCAACTCCACAAGCCTTGGAGGCTTTGATTTGTTCAAAATCAGCATCAAGAAAAGTACTAACTATTATTCCTTTATCTTTTAATTGCTGAACCATGCCAGAGATACTTTTGCTTTTAGCAACAACATCTAGTCCTCCTTCAGTGGTAATTTCCTTTCTACCCTCAGGTACCAACATAACCATTTCNGGGCTTATCTTTAAAGCTAAATCAACCATCTCTTGAGTTGCAGCCATTTCTAAATTTAATTTAATTTGAGTGTGTGTTCTCAGCCTCATGACATCTGCATCNTGTATATGTCTCCTGTCTTCTCTGAGATGAACAGTTATACCGTCTGCNCCTCCTAAGTGNGCCTCAACAGCTGCCCAAATGGGATCTGGTTCATATGTTAATCTTGCTTGTCTTAAAGTTGCAACATGATCAATATTCACACCTAATTTAATCATCTAAATATCCTTCTATTTTCAACCTTGTAAANTTANTTAAATCTAACATTAGTTTACGTGAACGCAAGTTTACACTTCCAAGTTGATAACGTATCAGTGAACGAAGCAACTTTTTTGTTTCGATAGCAGTTTTTCGAATGGTCAACATTGAAAAAAAATTTTCAATACTCGAATCATATGATGCTATTGCCTGTACAGTTCTTAAACTTACGAACTGATCAATTACAACCTTTTCATTATGTAAATTCAAGTATTTTTGTATCTCTTTTTTTATAATACTGGGGTTTTGTCCATCTAAAACCTTAATGCCATCTTTAAATGTAATGAAATAAATTTTTTTTTCATCTATCTTATNTAAGACTGATTTGAAGTCAGGCAAAACTCCCATNTGTAAAAGTAAAAAAATTTCAAAACGTCTTAATATAACCTCTGCTGGGATTAATGTATCTGCTAAAGATATTATGGTTTTTTCATATGCTTCAAATAATCTTGGACAAGTTTCATTTTTTTGGAGGAGCTTTAAAATTAACTCATTCACATAGAAACCTGATAAAAGCCGTTGACCAATTATTGGGATATTACTGCCACCATCCCATTCAGCCGAAATCAAGGTTTTCAGGTCCCCTCTACGACTGTAACGAATATTTAGTCGATGAAAAGGTTGTAGTAATCCTCTATGAACAGATCTGGGCCTTCGTGCNCCCTTAGCTAACAAAGAAACTCGTCCGTCTGCTGCCGTAAGAACTTCCACAATTAAACTGGTCTCTTTCCAAGGCGNAGCATGGATTACGTAACATTCATTCATTTCAAATGAAAAACCAAACAAATTTTAAAAATACAAAATATTTCTACCATACTAATTTCTTATCTAACTTTAACCCATAATGTTAAATCAACATTAGCATCAAAAATTTTATCTAATGATCTTGAAGAATCAAGCTTGATTTTTTTAATTCTTGTTGCATTTTTTCCAATAATAATTGGTTTGTGGCTTTTTTTGCTTACTACTATTGAGGCATAAATTTCAACTACATTATTGACATCTTTTTTAGAACAACTTTCAATAATTACNGAAGCTGAATATGGTAGCTCATCCCCGACAAGTCTAAAAATCTTTTCCCGTATNGTCTCAGATGCACGAAATACTAAACTTTTATTTGTAAGATAATTGTGATCAAAGAGTTTATCTTGTTTAGGTAGAAATGATTTTATTTCTTTTAAAAGGTGCTTGATTTGAAAAGATTTTAAAACCGAAATAGGAACAATTGCTACAGGTTCAATTCCTAAAAAAAATTTAACCTGTTCAAACATCATCTTTTTTTCTGATGAACTTGTAACAAGATCAACTTTATTTATTGCAACAATAATAGGATTTTTGTTTGCTAATAAATTGAAAATTAATTTATCTTCGATGGTTACTTTTTTTGCCTCTACAACCCACAAAATTAAATCAACGTCATTTAAAGTCGCTGTCGCTAACGAATTTAGTATTCTATTTCTTTCATGCTTCCCCGAGGACTCTATACCGGGAGTATCTACGAAAATAAATTGTGAATTATCTTGTGTAAGAACTCCCAAAATACAGTCTCTTGTGGTCTGTCTTTTTTTTGAAGTTATGGTAACTGATTTTTTTAATATATTGTTAATGAGACTTGACTTACCAACATTAGGTCTTCCGATAACCCCAATATAGCCACATTTTAAAATTTTTTCATTTTCTAAATTTTTAGCATTTATCATCTTTATCAAAATCCGGAAACTATTTTTTACCAGTATTTAGTTATTTTTAGTTTGAATTTAACTTGATCAATTACCATTTGTGCAGATTTAGTCTCAGCTGCTTTTCGGTTACTACCATGTCCGAATGAACTAATATTTAATTTTGGAATATGACACTTAACTCTAAAAATTTGATCATGGTCAGCACCCGATTTTGATACAACTTCATATTGTGGAACTGGTAATTTTTTACCTTGTAGAATTTCTTGCAGTTCAGACTTGGGATCTTTATTAAATGAGTCTAATTTTATATTTTTCAAGGTTGGACCATAAATAAAATTAATAACCTTGACCGTTTGAGCATAACTGGAATCAATCAAGACTGCTCCAAAAACTGCTTCAAGAGAGTCTGCAAGTATCGAAGCACGCATGTTACCTCCATTTCTTAACTCACCTTCGCTAATAAAAAGATAATTAAAAAGTGAAATATCCATTGCGATCCGACTAAGTGTTTTCTCGCAAACTAAATTTGATTTGAGTTTGTGTAACTCACCCTCGGAAAATTTTTCTTTCATTGAATAAAGAAAAAAAGTAATGGCTAAATTGAGAACACTATCTCCCAGAAACTCCAGTCTTTCATTATGTACTGGTCCGTAACTACGGTGTGTTAAAGCTGTCTTTAATAAAGAATAATCACTAAATTCATAACATATTGCTAATTCAAGGTCAGCAAAATTTTTTTTATTTTTCAACTTAGTCTTCTATTCCATATAACCAAGTCGATCAATTCGACCATCCAGAATGTCTCCAAGATTAAACCAGACAAGAAAAGCTCTACCTACAAGATTTTCCTCAGGAACAAATCCCCAAAATCTACTGTCACTGCTGTTATCTCTATTGTCACCCATAACAAAATAACTTTTCTCGGGGATAATACAACTCAAACCTGCGTCCTCTATTTTACAATAATTATTTATAAAAAGAGACTCTACCAAGAACATACCTACATTTTCTTCTGAGTTAAGAATTTCAAAGTTTTTTATACCAAGCTTTTGAGAAAATCTTTGAGATACTTTTGACGTTGAAGAATCAAGATAATTAGAAATTCTTTTTTTTTCGATAATTTTACCATTGATGCTTAATTGCTTGCCTTTGTATGTAAGTTTATCTCCTGGTAAACCAACAACTCTTTTAATATAGTCCAAAGAATCATCTTCAGGATAGCGAAAAACTGCAATATCTCCTCTTTTTGGTCTCCCTGTTTTGATTAATTCTTTGTGTAAAATAGGAAATCTTATACCGTACTCATATTTATTAACTAAGATTAAATCACCAATTCGTAAAGTTGGAATCATTGATCCTGAAGGGATGTTAAAGGGTTCGATCACAAAAGAGCGAATAATAAAAACCACCAAAATGACTGGAAATAGTCCTGCAGTGTAGTCCAACCATAAAGGCCTTGCCCCTTCAGCTGTTTTATATTTTTTTAAATAAAAAAATTCCGCAATCCAAAAAAAACCAGATATTACAAATAGAAAAAAAAGTATTAATTCAAAGTCCATGTTTTTACCTAAGATTTTAGAATTGCTAGAAATGCCTCTTGAGGTACCTCAACGGATCCTACCTGTTTCATTCGTTTTTTCCCTGCTTTCTGCTTTTCTAGAAGTTTTCTTTTACGAGTAATATCACCACCATAACATTTAGCCAAAACATTTTTTCGGAGAGCTTTCACATTCTCCCGTGCAACAAAATTATTTCCTATAGCAGCTTGTATAGCTATATCAAACATTTGTCTTGGAATGAGTTCTTTAAGTTTACTAGCTAGCTGCCGCCCTCTGGAAACCGCATTTGATCTGTGAACAATTGCGGATAAAGTATCTACGCGTTCACCATTAATTAAGATATCTAATTTAACAACGTCGGATTCTCTGTGATCTTTTAATTCAAACTCCATAGAAGCATAACCCCTAGAAACAGACTTAAGTTTGTCAAAAAAATCAGTAACAACTTCATTCATAGGTATTTCATATATAAGGTTGACTTGTCTTCCGTGGTAAGACATTGAAGTTTGAGTTCCCCTTCTTGAGGAGCATAAGGTCATTACAGAGCCTAAATATTCTTGGGGAACAAATATGTTTAAAGTTGCGAATGGTTCTTTTATTTGACTAATTTTCGACAACTCTGGCATTTCTGAGGGATTATCAATTTCAAGTACTTCACTATTAACTAAGTTGATTTTGTAAACCACAGTTGGAGCAGTTGTTATTAAGTTTATTGTATACTCTCGTTCAAGTCGTTCTTGGACAATTTCCATGTGTAACAACCCAAGAAAACCACATCGAAAACCAAATCCTAAAGCCTGAGAAACCTCTGGCTCAAAAACCAAAGCACTATCGTTCAATTTTAATTTAGACAAAGCATCTCTCATTAATTCGTAGTCGCTGGAATCTATTGGATAAACTCCTGCAAAAACTTGAGGCTTTGCTTCCTTAAATCCACCCAACGCCTCAGATGCCGGATTACTCTCCAAAGTGATTGTGTCCCCAACTTTTGCAGATTCTAATTCCTTTATTCCAGCAACAACAAAACCGACTTCTCCCGCTTTTAATTCTTGTCTCTCTTCAGATCTTGGTGAAAAAACTCCAAGTTGTTCAATTGTGTGTGAAGTTTTTGACTGCATTAACTTTATTTTGGTGCGATTTTTTAATATTCCGTTAAAAACTCTAATTAACATGACAACACCAAGGTAGTTATCAAACCAAGAGTCAATAATCAATGCTTGGAGATTTTTTTTTGTATTTCCCCTTGGTGAAGGTACATTTAGGATAATTTGCTCAATTAAACTTTTAACCCCGTCTCCAGTTTTTGCACTTATTTTTTTTGCTTCTTTTGCAGGAATTCCAATTGTCTCCTCGATTTCAGAGATTGCTCTTTCTGGGTCTGAAGCCGGCAAATCTATTTTGTTTAGAGTAGGCAATACTTCTAATCCTAATTCAATCGCAGTGTAACAATTAGCAACTGTTTGGGCCTCAACGCCTTGACTGGCATCTACAACTAACACTGCCCCTTCACAAGCTGCTAATGATCTACTAACCTCGTAAGAAAAATCAACATGACCTGGAGTGTCAATTAAATTTAAGATGTATTCCAAATTATTTGAAGCAGTGTATTTCAATGTTACAGTTTGAGCTTTGATTGTAATTCCACGCTCCCTTTCAAGGGACATAGAATCAAGTACCTGATCTTCCATATCCCTATCGGATAATCCACCACAAATCTGGATTATACGGTCCGCAAGAGTACTCTTTCCATGATCAATATGGGCAATTATTGAAAAGTTTCTAATTTGATCCAATTATGGTTTGACAGTAATAAAGAGAGCTTCTCCACCCCTACGGATCAAGAAAACCGCCACTTTCTTTTGGTCAAGTTTGTCGGCAATTACAGTGAACTGGGATACCGATGAAACGTCATTATTGTTAATTGAAACAATGACATCTCCTTGAAGTAAACCTGAACTACCAGCAAGACCTTTTGCTGATGATATTCCAACCCCACCTTTTAAACCTAATTTTTTCAACACCTCCATGGGGACATCTATTACAGTAAGTCCCAACCAATTAAAGGAAGTGGTCTTGGGTTGTGGTGGTTTATTTTCAACTTGAGCAACCTTTTCTCTGGATTTCAGTTCATCAACTTTAACTTTTAGAGAAACAGTTTTTCCTTTACGCCATACATCAATGTCAGCAAATGTGCCCGGCTTTGTTGCCCCGACGATTCTTGGGAGATCAGAGACCCTCTTAATTTTTTTCCCTTCAAAACTTAAAACAATGTCACCAGGTTTTATTCCAGCAGGTGCCGAAGGTCCATCTGGGTCAACGCTTCTAATCATTGCTCCTGTTGGTTTTGAAAAACCCAAGGCATCAGCAACATCTTTGGTGACCTCACCAATCAACACACCAATTCTTCCTCGAATGACACGGCCAGTTTTCTTAAGCTGGCCGGCAACCAGATTTGCCTCGTCAATGGGAATAGCAAAAGAAATACCCATAAAACCACCAGTTCTACTGTAAATCTGCGAATTAATTCCGATGACTTCTCCATTTAGATTTAGCAGAGGCCCACCAGAGTTGCCGGGATTGACTGCAACATCAGTTTGAATAAAGGGCAAGTAGTCTCCAGTATCTCTTCCAAGTGCACTAACAATTCCAGCCGTAACTGTGTTTTCAAGCCCAAAAGGAGAGCCTATTGCTAAAACCCATTCACCAACCATTATATCCGTGGGATCTCCAGTCTTTAAAAAGGGTAAATTGGTGCTTTCAATTTTCAACAAGGCGACATCGGTTCTTTGATCAGAGCCAATGACTTTGGCTGCAAACTCTCTTCTGTCTGCCATAGTAACAATTACTTCCCCAGCTCCGGCAACAACATGATGGTTGGAAAGTATAAAACCATCAGAACTGATAATAAAGCCACTTCCTACTCCTCTTGGAATTTGACTACGGGGAGCACCCCCTCTGTTGGGAGGAGGAGCCTGACCAGGACTACCACCAGGCGGAAAAAACCGTTTAAAAAATTCATACATTGGATCATTTTCATCTAATTCGGGTGCCTGAGGAAAACCACGGGGACGTCTATTTGAAGAGTTTTCTTTTTGTGTTGTTCTAATATTAACGACAGCAGGACTAGTTTTCTTTACTAAAGATGTAAAATCAGGGAGATTGAGATTAGTAGCAAATGCAGAACCATGACTTAAAAAATTAACGGATAAAAAACTAGAGGATAGGAATAAAAAAATTCCAAAAAAAGTGATTTGAAAAGTAATTCTAAATTTAAATTTTTTCACAATTTACTCTACACTTAATTTGTTAAAAAAATATTGAATAGTTTTTGCCGGCACACAACCACCCACATACATTGGTTTGTTACCCTTCAAACCAACTTTCTCTGACATACAACCATTAGTTCGTTGAAACACTCTAATTGGTCTAGTTCGGTTTTGTGTAACTGCAGATACAATTGCAACACCGTCTGAATAAAGACACTGATGATGAATAAAATTTGAATCTTGTGTTTTTTTAAAATCGTATACTTTGGAATCGAGACATTTCACAAAAACAAACCCATTGTTAAGTTTTTTATTATAAACAAGTCCATCTTTTTCATCAGCAAAAGTTGAAATATAAATTTTTCTCCAATTATTGCTGTCAGGGGATGAAAATTTCAAATCCATCTTATTGGAAGGCTCTATAGATATCTCAGCAAACAATTCCTTCTTTAGTATGTTTGAATTTTGATCTAAATAATGTAGTTTAAGTAACAAACCAGTTTGAGAGTCCAACCAAAACTTAACTCCCCATCGTAATTTGTCCTTTGATTTTAATTCAAAAACAAATGAATTTTTGTCTGCAACCGAAGTATTAGAAGAACCGTACCTAAGCAAATTGTAATATCTGAGTACCTCGTTTGGGTCATTTAATAAAAAGTTGGGAAAAACTGGTAAAGCATTGTTATATATTTTCACAACTTTTTCGTTGGGAAAGTACTCTCGAATTTCATGCCCTGAATGTATATATTCGACTCCGTTATCTAAAATCTTTCTTTTTTTTTGAATCGTATTATCAACAAGCCCTTGACTAACTCTAGCAAGCAGTTTTTCGCCTCCAATGTTATGTGCAACTACCAATCCAGTAAAAGTTTTATTTAAAGATACGACTCTAGTCAACTGCAGAATTTCCAGGTCACTTTTTCTAGAAAAATCGAGGTTTTCTGCAAAAGTTAAATTTAATGCAAGCAAATAAAGAGTAAGAAAAGAAATAATTTTGCGGATCATATTATTTTAAAGTATTAGAGGTTAAAAATATAACAAACAATAAATTGATTGTTAACAAAGTGCAGCACCACCAGTTCCATTTTCATGAAGTTGACAAAAAGAATCCATTATCTTTGGCATATCACCTTCATCAGCTAATTGAACCTGTTCGGTGGGAATTTGCACTACAACAACGAATAACCCCATCGCTATAGCTGGCGCAGCAACCAAAATGGAAGTTTTTTTATAGTAGTACTTAAACCAATTTGCGATGGTACTAAAGTTATATTTGGAATGTTTGGGTTCATTTAATATTTTGGATCTCAAATTTTCGGAAAAATTCGATAGGCTTAAATCTGGAGAATAATTTTTTTTCATAACATCACTGATTAAGGAGTAAGTCTCCCATTTTTTTCTGTTAAGAACTACAGATTTATCAGAAATAAATTTATCCGTGACGCCATCAAAAAAAGCAGATAAATTTTCAGCGTCTGAAGTGTCAGATTCGACTTTATTTTTCATCTAAACAATTTCTCCTAATTTTTAAAATTTCACCATCTTTTATCTGCAGAAATGTCAAGTAATGGTTTTAATTCTTCAGAAATAGCCTCTCTAGCTCTAAAAATTCTAGATCTTACAGTGCCAATTGGACAATTCATAACTTCAGCAATCTCTTCATAACTTAAACCTTCCATTTCTCTCAAAGTTACAGCAGTACTTAATTCGTTGGGCAACTTTTCTACAGCTCTGTTGACAGCCTCGGCAATTTGCATACCAACCATTGTGCCTTCTGGCGTCTCACTAGTGTCTGAGACTGCTTGGAAATCAAAAGATTCCCCATCTTCAGAATTTGTATTCAAATCACTAATTGGAATGGGTCTACGGCCTCGAGAGAATAAATAATTTTTCGCTGTATTAACTGCTATTCTGTACAACCATGTGTAAAAAGCACTATCACCCCTAAACTGAGTAATTGCTCTATATGCTTTAAGAAAAGATTCTTGAGCAATGTCTTCAACTTCAACAGGATCTCTTACAATTCTAGATAATAGTCTTATGACTCTTCTTTGATACTTTATAACCAAGAAATCAAAAGCAGCAGTGTCCCCAGATTTAACTCTGTTTACTAGTTCGATGTCATTTTCAGTATTATTCACTCCGTTCAACTAAAACTTTTAAAAACCAGAGATCCATTTGTGCCACCAAAACCGAAATTGTTTTTTACAGCCACATTAATACTCATATCTCTAGCTTGGTTAGAACAATAATCCAAATCACACTCTGGATCCTGTTTTGAAAGGTTAATGGTTGGCGGAGCTTTATTCTCAAATAATGAAAGTACTGTAAAAACGGATTCCAGACCACCTGCGCCACCAAGTAAATGACCGGTCATTGATTTTGTTGAGCTAACAACTAACTCATTTGATAAGTGACCAAAACAATTTTTAATTGCAAGTGTTTCATTTTTATCCCCGAGGGGTGTTGAGGTTCCATGCGCATTAATGTAATCAACCTCATCAAGATTCAATTCTGCATCTCTTAATGCATTTTCCATACATCGTCTTGGGCCATTGACATCTGGAGCAGTCATATGAAAAGCATCACTACTCATTCCAAACCCAGCAAGTTCAGCATATATTTTTGCTCCCCGTTTTATTGCACTCTCTAAAGACTCTAAAAATAAAACTCCAGAGCCCTCACCAAGAACAAAACCGTCCCTATCATAGTCGAAGGGCCTAGAAGCACCCTGAGGGTCATTATTTCTGAGAGACAGCGCTCTGGCAGAAGCAAACCCACCTAATCCAAGAGGGGAAATTGTTGATTCAGATCCTCCTGCCAGCATTGCATCCGCATCGCCACACTGTATCAATCTTGCAGCCAAACCAATGCTATGAAGTCCAGTTGTACAAGCAGTAACTGCAGCGATATTTGGCCCTTGGAGGTTATTGCGAATACTCAAGTGTCCAGAAATCATGTTAATTATTGAACCAGGAACAAAAAAAGGAGAAACACGTCTGGGCCCTTTACTGGATAAAACAGTGTGAGTATTTTCAATCATTGGTAACCCACCAATTCCAGAACCAACTATTACTCCAACTCTCTCTCGGTTAATGTCAGTGACAGTAAAACCAGAATCTTTCAAAGCTTCTTCACCAGCAATAATACCAAAATGGATAAAAGTATCCATATGCTTGCCTTCTTTTGGTGAAATTGAATCTCTAAAAGAGAAGTTTTTAACCTCCCCAGCAATGCTTACAGCAAAGTCACTTGTGTCAAAGCGAGATATTTTGGAAATCCCTGAAATTCCAGCTAATATATTGTCCCAGCCTTCTTTTACTGAATTACCAACGGGGGAAACAGAGCCGAGTCCAGTTACAACAACTTTTCGAGCGTCTTCATTTTTAAAACTTCTCATTTAGCTCAAAAAAAATTAAACAAGAAACTATAAAAAAGCTCGGACAACAAAAGATTTTTCAATTTAGTCTTTCAAATTTGTTTCAATGTATTGGATTGCCTCTTGAACAGTAGTGATTTTTTCGGCTTCCTCATCAGGTATTTCACATTCAAAAGCATCTTCTAGAGCCATAACGAGTTCAACTGTGTCCAAGGAATCAGCACCCAAATCCTCAACGAATTTTGACTCATTCTTTATATCCTCAAGCTTAACTCCAAGTTGTTCTGAAACTATACTTTTTACTCGATTTTCGATCTCTTCCATAACTCTCCTTCATTAGACCAATCTTTAAAATACATTGAATGCATTAAGACATAAACAAACCACCATCAACGTTCAAAGTTACTCCTGTAATATAAGATGCATCATTAGAAACTAGAAATGATACAGCATTTGCAACATCTTCAGGTTTTCCAAACCTAGAAACTGGAATACTTGCTTTTACATTGTTTTTAACAATTTCTTTTAAGCTATGTGTCATATCAGTATCAATATAACCTGGAGCAATACAGTTTACCGTTATTTCTCTTCCTGCAACCTCTTTTGCAAGGGATCTACAAAAACCACCTAATCCAGCCTTAGCAGCCGCGTAATTTGCTTGTCCAGCATTACCAGATAAGCCAACTATAGAACTGATGAATACTATTCTACCCCATCTAGACCTAATCATTGGCCTCAAAATGGCTTTAGACAATCTAAAAGCTGAGGATAAATTTACATTTATAACATTATCCCACTCATGGTCTGTCATTCTCAACAATAAATTATCATTAGTTACAGCGGCATTGTTTATGAGAATTGATGGAGGACCGTGTAAATCGATTAAATTTTTAACAAATTCATTGATGTCGTTCTTTCCAAAATCTAGCACAAGGCCACAACCACTACCTCCGTAACTTCTAATTGTGCTTGATATTGATTCTGCGGAACTCTCGGAAGTTGCCGTTCCGCAAACATAATATCCTTTTAAAATCAAATTTTTCAGTATTGAAGCTCCAATACCTCTGGAAGCTCCAGTAACTAGAGCGATTTTCAAATCGTTGGTTTCTTTACTATTTAGTGAATTCATTTAATTAAAAATATCAAATTATTCTATTTTGCTAGACTAGAGATCACTTCATTGATGATCTCATCATTATACAAAGAGAAAGTCCGAACATTAGGACAAATTCTTTTTGATAACCCAGTTAGTACTTTACCTGGGCCGCATTCAACAATGCAAATTACACCCATTTTATGGAATTTTTGAATAGTTTCATTCCACCTAACAGCTGACATCACCTGTTTAGATAATGATGATTTAATTTGATTTTCATTCCTTAAAACTTCAACGTCAACATTATTAATAACAGGGATTTTAGGTAAACATAATTTTTCTTGAATTAGACGGCCCTTTAAGTCACGAGCGGCTGATTCCATCAATGTTGAGTGAAATGGGGCAGAAACTGCCAGCCTTACTGCTCTTCTAGCTCCACATTCTTTTGCTCTAGCGCAAACCTTTTCGATTATTTCATTGGCCCCGGAAATGACCGTTTGCTCACTGGAATTAAAATTTGCAGGCTCAGCTATCAAATCTGATCTGGAACAATCAACACATAATTTTTTTACTATATCCCCACTTAAACCAATGATTGCAGCCATTCCCCCCAAGCCTGTAGGAACAGCTTTTTGCATTGATTTTGCTCGAAAGCTGACAAGTTCAAGAGCTTGTTCGAAACTCAAAACTCCTGAAGCAGTAAGGGCAGAATACTCACCTAAGCTATGTCCGGCCATCACGCTTGGAACCGGTCCATTTCTTTCGCAGTAAACCCTCCAAAGTGAAATAGATATAGTCAAAATAATTGGTTGTGTATTGACAGTCAAATTCATAAGATTTGGATCATCACCGTAAATAATTTTATGAAAATCAACTTTCAATCCATCCGAGGCCTCTTCAATTGTTTTTTTTACAATCAGATTGTTTTTAAAACTATCAAGCATTCCAGGAGACTGGGATCCTTGACCGGGAAAAACAAAAGCTAAACTCATCTACTTTAAGCCCTATTATCAAAAAAATTACATACTAATCAAAGAGGAGCCCCATGACAAACCGCCACCAACCCCTTGTATTAAAATTAAATCACCTCTAGAGATCCTTCCATCTTTTCTCGCTGTATCTAATGCTAGGGGCACCGAAGCCGCTGAAGTATTAGCGTGATCACTGACGGTTTCAATTAATTTTGAGTCAGGAATGCCCACACGCTTTGCAACTGCTCTTAAGATCCTNAGATTTGCTTGATGAGGAATTAACCAATCAATTTCCTCCTTAGAAACCTCAGCTTTTGTAAGCACTTCCTCCGCGCTTGAAGACAGTGCGTCAACGGCTTTTCTAAAAACCTCNTTTCCGTCCATGACAGCAAAAGGGCTACCAATAATCTTTCCTTGCGAGATCCGAGCGGGAGCCTTGAGAATATTGGTTAATTTGCCGTCCGACCTTAGGGATGAAGTCAGAATTCCAGGGGAGTCAGAAGTCTTTATAACTACTGCTCCGGCCCCATCCCCAAATAAAACGCAAGTTGAACGATCATTCCAATCTAAAATATCGGATAATGTTTCAGCCCCAATGACTAAGGCGCATGAACTTTGTCCTGTTTTAATAAACATGTCAGAAATCGAAAGAGCATAAACAAACCCACTGCAAACAGCCTGAACATCAAAAGCAGCCCCCTGTTTTATGTCTAATTCTCCCTGAATTTTACATGCAACAGANGGAAAAATTTGATCAGGAGTTGTGGTTCCAACNATAACCAAATCAATTTCATCTGCAGAAACTTCAGCATCAAGCATAGCAATTTTGGCCGCTTCTAAACCAAGTGAACTGGTAGTCTCAAACTCGCTAGCAAAATATCTTTGGGTTATGCCTGACCTTTCCTTTATCCATTCATGTGAGGTTTCCACACCTTTTTCCCTCAATTTTGATGCAAGATCATAATTTGAAACAGGCTTCCCAGGCAATATTGAACCAGACCCTACTATTTTAGAAAATAATTCTTTCTCCATNACCAGATCTTCTTTTTTTTAATTTTTTGAAAGCTCATTTTTGATTTTTTCATTTAAACCATTACCAGCGGCATCAGCAGCTCTTGCTATAGCATGACCAAAAGAAAAAGAATCGGCAGATCCATGACTTTTGTAAACAACCCCTTTTAACCCCAACAAAGCCGCNCCATTATATCTTCTATGGTCGAGCTTTGAAGCAAATCTTTTTAAAACATTAATGCTNATAAGAGCAGCAAGCCTAGATATGACAGACAAATTGTACTCCTCTTTTAGAGTATCTCTGATCATCTGGGCCAACCCCTCTGAAGTTTTCAAGGCTACATTTCCAACAAAACCATCACAAACAATCACATTTGTATTGCCTTTAAAAATATCATCTCCTTCAACGTTTCCAATAAAATTTAAATTGCTTAGACGAAGCATTTCTCCTGCAGTTTTAACAACTTCATTTCCTTTTATATTCTCTTCTCCAATATTCAGCAAACCGATACTGGGATTTGGAATTAGATCAACAACTGAAACNAAAGCAGATCCCATCATGGCAAATTGACATAATTGTGTTGCTGAGCATTCAACATTTGCACCAAGATCTAAAACAGTAGTTGATTTTCCAGCCCTATTNGGGAGTGATGATGCGATTGCAGGTCTATCAATACCCTCTAAGGTCTTGAGAAGATAACGTGATATTGCCATTAATGCTCCAGTGTTGCCAGCGCTTACGACGGCCTCAACTTCGTTATTTTTTANAACTTCTATTGATTTCCACATAGAGGAATCACGACGATTTTTTAAAGCAATGGATGGGAGATCNTCCATCAAAACTTTTTCAGAAGTGTGTAAAAGAGTCAAACGCCCGGATTTAAGAGGTAATTGAGCTGATGCTTTTTTTAACAAATTACTAGGTATCTTTTTTAGACAAGATTCTATTTCATCACTTTTGCCAACTGCAAGTATCTTGTGTGAAGGNTAATTTATGAGAAAATTTATACAGGCNGGTATTGTAACTTCAGGGCCGTAATCCCCCCCCATGGCATCTACCGCAATGTTAAGTCCACCAGACATGAGCANCCCTAACTGCTAACTATATCGATAATCATAATGATTATAAAACTAAACTTCAGGACTCATCNCTCTCTATTNGTTCTTTTACTTCTATTACTTTTTTGCCACGATAAAAACCAGAATCACTAATATGGTGCCTCCTGTGAATCTCACCAGTTGTNGGTTCTATTGCAAGAGGAGGTTTTGACAAAAATTGATTGGAACGGTGCATATTTCTTTTTGATGGGGATTTTTTATTTTGTTGAACCGCCATACAAAGATACTCCTTTAATTGAAAGCAACATAAGATTGTATAACAACATAACCCTATCTACGAAATTTTTCTTTTAATTTTGCAAAAGGATTACTATTTACACTCTTTTTAAGTTTGCGACCGATATTTGATTCATCCATGGAAGGGTTTCTCTTAGGTAAAGTGCAACCCTTGTGGTCAATAATCTTCGAAGACTCAAATAATATTTCATCTTCAAATAAAGATACTATCGAAGGATCCTCCTCTAGAGCAATTGTTTCATATTCATCTGAAAATTCCGTGATGTAGTTATTAGCTTGAATTGATTTTTCAAAGATTTTATAACTTTTATTAAAACCAAAGTTTTTATTGACTAACGAAAGACAACGCGTACAAAGAATTTCTAATTTGATATTACCNTCTANTACTAATANGTTTTTATTGCGTGTATAACTCCATTTACCAGGTGTTATAACCTCAATACCCTCCATATTATTAACTCTTGTAAATTCGATTGGCTCAACTAAACCACTATGACTAGTTTTTGGTTTAATTTTTTTTACTGCTGTATTTGAGTAGTTCATAAATAGTAAGAGTCATACATCCACTGTAAANTTTCAATTATTAAAATAACTTTCAACGTTATACACTTTGAAATAATATTAAATTAAAAAAACTAAATGGGGAAAAAAATTAAACTCATACTGGCTTCTTCGAGCAAGACCCGAATTGATATTTTAAAAAAATTACGATTTGATTTTTCTTCGATCTCACCTGACATTGACGAAACACCGTTCGAAAAAGAAGCCCCAAAAGATTTGGCGATGAGACTTGCAAAAGAAAAAAATTTATCTATAGCAAAAAATAATCCGGATGCGTTAGTCATTGGATCTGATCAAGTTGCTATTTGTAACAAGCTAATTTTAGATAAGCCTCTGACAAAAGAAAAAGCGATAGAACAACTTCTGTGGCAAAGAGGCAAAAATACTGAATTTTTTACTGCATTGGCTGTCGGTNTAAGATCGGAAAAGAAATTNAATGTTACCTNTGTAAAAAGCACCGTTAAATACCTAGGTGATGAACTCATCTCCGATGATGACATTGTTAATTATGTAGTTAAAGAACAGCCTTTTTTTTGTGCTGGAAGTGCAAAGTTCGAAGGTATTGGAATCAGTTTAATTCAAAAGATCTCNTGCGAGGATCCAAATGCATTATTNGGGCTTCCTGTTATCAAACTTTGTCAAATCCTCAATGAATGGGGTATTGCGCCAATGAGTCTAATAAAGTAGATAACGAGTTTTTTGTTAAGTTGGACTTAAGTTGCTCTGAAAATTTTTCAATCAAAGATGATGGTACAGTATAATCAACTATATTCTCAACTTCAAAAAAACTTTTGGCTACAGAATTAACTGAACCTAATTCATCCGACAAACCCAATTCAATACTTTTTGCACCTGTAAAAATCATTCCCGAAAAAACTATCGGGTCCTTAGATAACCTATCCCCTCTCTCATCAGAAACTGCCTTAATGAAGTGCCCATGAATCTCGTCAAGCATTTTTTGGGTCTCCGCTTTTTGCTCTAAATTTAGCTCAGAAAAAGGATCTAACATTGCTTTGTTATCACCTGCTGTTAATAATCTCCTTTCAATACCATATTTTTTTAACAAGTCAGAGAATCCAAATCCATTAAATAAAACGCCAATTGAGCCGACAATACTCGATTGATTAACATAGATTTTTTCAGCCGCTGAGGCTATGTAGTATGCTCCTGATGCTGCGATGTCCTCAACAACAGCAACCAACAATTTATTTGGCATAGCCTTTCTCAGTCTTATAATTTCATCATAAATTAATGCAGATTGAACTGGGCTTCCCCCGGGACTGTTAATTCTCAAAATAATTCCAACAGAATTAGGAGAATTGTATGCATTTTTGATGGATTCATTAACCAAATGTGCGTCAACATCTCCATCAGCTTGTATTGTTCCTGCAATGCTGATCATAGCTGTATGGGGCTCAAGATTTGATGTAGTAGAACTTATACGTGATAANTGTCCAAANAACATTATTGATAAAAAAATGAAGAGGATTGAAATAACCATCCATTTGAAAACGGACCAATTTCTAGCGCTACGCCTCTCAGATAAATAGTTTTTAAGTACTTGCGAAAGGACATCTCTTTCCCAATTATTTGTATTTTCAAATTCTTTATTGTCTGTTTTCATAGTAAACAACTAACTCCGATNGTGTTNAGTAAATAAAGTGATTTTTTGGCTAAATTATTTAATTTTTTTTGGAAAAATTAAANTCAGGAAAAACTTTTAAAAAAGAGGCAGGTATGTGTGCGACATATTCTAACTTTAAATCAACTCCTAAATCACAAAATCTCAGTTTCCAGGCGTGCAGAAACATTCTTTTAAAGCCTTGATTGAAAGTCTCATCGATAGCTCCGTATTTTTTATCTCCCAGAATAGGCAAATTTAAACTTTGAAGATGAACTCGAATCTGATGAGTTCTACCCGTCAATGGACGGCATTCAAGCAGACTTAACCACCCATACTCCTTGTGTTTATAAGTTTGCAAGCCCTTAATTTTTGTTACAGCATATTGACCAGTATGATCAATTTTAACCATTCTCTCTCCTTTTTTATTGTAGTAACGTAGCAAAGGTTTTTGGACAACAAATTGCGCTCCTGCATCAATTCTGCCCTGTGAGCAGGCCAAATAAGTTTTTTTCACACTTCCTTCTCGTAATTGACGATGTAAATTAAGCAAAGCCAGCCTGTTACAAGAAACTAGAAGTAGTCCAGATGTCTCTTTGTCTAATCTATGAACTAATTGTAAATTCGGTTGTTTTTTTAAAGCTCTTAAGCATTCTATTAAACCATAACTTTTTCCACTTCCTCCGTGAACTGCAATNCCCGGAGGTTTATTTATGACTAGTAAACCGTTTTTCTCATCAATTATTTCTATTTTCTTCTGNAAAGATACCATCGTGCTTGAGCNGTTTTCGCTTGGTGGCAAGTTGAATTCCCTACTGGCAAGTCTAACTGGAGGTATTCTTATTTTTTGCCCTTCTTGTAATTTGAAACTTGCATCTATTCTCTTACTATCTACCCTCACCTCACCTTTTCTTATCATTCTGTAAACTCTGGTTTTAGGAACACCTTTCAAACAGGAAAACAAAAAATTATCAATTCTTTGTCCGGCCGAATTTTCAGATACAATCAACAACATATTTAATCCAGGTAATATATAATGGNANTTAAATTTGCAATTAAATTATTNAAATACACATTAATCGCAAATTATCTTAAAAATTTTTAGTAGTTATTTTTTATCTAAATAGCTACCTCATAAATCTNGGGAACTTGTAATAATACTAAATTGCTTATNAAGGTTACAAGCGCATCATTTCCGAGGGGCACCAAAAGCGNGCTTCTGGCNTTATTTATTGGAAAAAAATTGACTTTTGAAAAAATTATAAAATTNTTTTCTAAAGATTTAAATATTCATAACACAAATGTTATTTCAATACTTTCTGTTTTTGACACTCTTTTGTCGATTTTCAAAATATTTATTTTATTTTTCGAACCACTCAATCCAATAAAACCTCCTCGTAAATTTGATTGCCCCCAAAAAAAAATGGACTTAAGCATGTCCATTAATTGGAGATGTCAAAATGAAGAGAATGCTATTCAATGCAACTCATGCTGAAGAATTACGCGTTGCCACTGTAGATGGACAAAAATTAATAGATTTCGATGTTGAAGTAGCGGGCAGAGAGCAAAAAAAAAGTAACATTTACAAAGGTGTCGTTACCAGAGTTGAACAAAGTTTAGAAGCATGCTTTGTTAATTATGGAGAGGAAAGACATGGTTTCCTGCCCTTTAAAGAAATAGCAAAAGAATTTCAAAAAAATAATTCCTCGACACCCAACGACTCAAGAAGCAGATCACCAATTACTGAAGGTACTGAACTTTTAGTTCAAATTGAAAAAGAAGAGCGTGGGAGCAAAGGCGCGGCTTTAACAACATTCATTTCTCTTGCTGGTAGGTATTTGGTTTTAATGCCCAATAATCCCAGGGGTGGAGGAGTCTCCAGAAGAATTGAAGGGGAAGAACGGCAAGAATTGAAAGACGCCATAGATCAGCTTGAACTCGCAAATGGGATGAGTGTTATAGCTCGTACGGCTGGAATAGGCAGATCCGTAGAAGAATTACAGTGGGATCTAACATATTTGACACAACTCTGGAATGCAATAAGTGGTGCCAGATCGCTTCAACAAGGTGCTTATTTAATTTATCAAGAGTCCAGTTTAGTGATAAGAGCTATCAGAGATTATTTTCATCCGGAAATTGGTGAAATTCTTGTTGACACAGACGACATTTTCGACCAAGCAAAGCAATTTATGCAACATGTCATGCCAGACATGGAACCAAGAGTAAAAAAATATTCGGAAGATTTTCCACTTTATTCTAGATACCAAATTGAACATCAAATAGAAACTGCCTACTCTAGGTTGGTACAGCTTCCACTAGGAGGTGCAATCGTAATTGATCACACTGAAGCTCTAGTGGCAATAGACGTTAACTCAGCCCGATCGACCAGAGGATCTGATATTGAAGATACTGCATTTAAAACTAATCTGGAGGCTGCTGAAGAGATTGGAAGACAATTAAGACTAAGAGATCTGGGAGGGTTAATAGTTATTGATTTTATTGATATGGAATCCACAAAAAATCAAAGAGATGTCGAACAGTCCCTAAAAGACTCACTTTCAATTGATAGAGCAAGAGTTCAAATGGGAAAAATTTCCAGATTTGGATTAGTTGAATTATCGAGACAAAGACTGCGACCAGCATTAAATGAGGGGTCCCATATTACTTGTGCCAGATGCAATGGCGTTGGAGTTATTCGCGACATAAATTCAAGTGCACTTCACATTTTGCGCATAATCCAAGAAGAGTCCATGAAAGATGGGACGTCCTCAATATATGTTCAAGTTCCAATTGAAGTGGCTACATTTTTGCTAAACGAAAAAAGAACTGACTTAGCGAATCTAGAGGTTCAACTTAAAGTTACTATTGTTTTAATTCCAAACAAATTTTTAGAAACACCAAACTACTCCATAGAGAGATTAAAATTTGAGGATCCAAGACTAGATGACAACAAGCCAAGCTATAGAATCACCGAGCCACCCTCGAATGATTTGAATTATGTTTCAACAAAGAATATAAAAAAAGCTAAAGCTGTACAAAAGGCTGTTATTAAGGGTATAGCCCCCAAAACCCCGGCACCATCAAGTAAAAAAACATCATCAGCTGGTTATTTTAAAAAATTTGTTCAAACACTTTTAAGCATTTTTNCAAATAAACAAAAAATTAAAAAAACCCAAAATACATATAAACAAAAATCAATAAACANAAAGAGAAATAGAGTTGAACAAGGTCATATATCAACACGAAAAGGTAATGCATTACAAAATAAAGACAAGAGAAAAAATATAACAAAATCAAGCGAAAGCTTAAAGAACTCTTCTTTACAAAAGAATAAACTTGAGAAACCAGAAAAAAATAGAAAAAAAGATTATCAAACTCGATCAAAAAATATACCAAACATAGAATCAACAATAAAAAACCAAGGGAAATCTAAAGCCTCAGAAGTGAACAAAATAGCCAAAAATTTAGATAATAACGAACATAAAAAAACTACAATTAATAATCAAACAGCAAATGATCGCAACAAAAAGAAAAGGAANAGGACAACACGCAAGGATGAAAATNTAGAAAATATCTNAGACAATAATGANAGTAATGCTATTNCTNATAAAAACAAAACTCCTGGTCTTAAAGAAGACCTTCTTGATAGCATTGCTACNCCCACAATTAANANTGAAATTCTTCATCAAAATGAACAAGTGAAAACTTTTTCCAAAAAAACAAGTCGNATAGANTTATTGCATGATGAAAAAGAACCATTGGATAGCCAAGAATCTAAAACTGAGAAAACGGATTCAACATTTAAAGAGTTGGAAATNGATATTCAATCNTCAGGTCTTGAGTGGATTCAAACTAAACAACAACAAAAAACAAAGATTNTGGAGTCAAATTTAAATAGTCAAAAATTAGGAAGAAAAATTAAAAGAAAAAAAATGCNAGATGAAATTGAAGACCCTTTGCAGTTGGTAGAGACTAAAAAAACAAATTAACAATAATGAAAACTATAAAACTTATACCGGTAAATCAATCAAAAAACAGTGTTATTTCGTCTTCATCACACTCCGCAAAATCTAACAATAACGGTCAATCTCTTGACGCTTTGGGGAGAGCTTTAACTGACGTTCGAATTTCACTTATTGATAAATGCAATTTTCGTTGTACCTACTGCATGCCAAAGTCAGTATTCAACCATAACTATCAATTTCTTACAAAAAATGATTTACTTTCATTTAGTGAGGTTTATTTACTATCNTCTGCTTTTGTGAAACTTGGAACCGAAAAAATTCGACTTACTGGCGGTGAGCCATTGTTAAGAAAAAATATTGACATTCTCATAAAAGAAATTGCGGATCTAAGAACAATGCGAAACAATCCTGTGGAGATTGCACTTACTACTAATGGCGTGTTGTTGATGGACAAAGCTGAAAAGTTACTAGATGCTGGTCTTAAACGCATAACTGTAAGTCTAGACTCNCTTGATCAAAGTATTTTTGAATCACTATCTGATACAAATTTTAATGTAAAAAAAATCTTAAGAGGTATTGAGCATGCAAAAAAAATAGGTTTAGGTGTAAAAGTTAACATGGTTGTTAAAAGAGGTGTGAACGACTGCCAAATAATTCCTATGGCAGAGTACTTTAAGGAAAATCAAATAACATTGCGGTTTATAGAATTCATGGATGTAGGTTCGGTAAATTCTTGGGAAAAACAAAAGGTCTTTAGTTCCCAAGAGGTTCTGGATTTATTAAATCAAAAATTTAATTTTGTATACGCTGGTAGGGATAACGTCAGTGAAGTATCCGAAAAATGGAAATATGTTGACGACAGCGCTGAAATTGGCCTTATTTCATCTGTCAGCAAGCCATTTTGTAGAAATTGTTCAAGAGCCAGGGTTTCAGCTGAAGGAATACTCTATACATGTTTATTTGCCTCTTCAGGCGTTGATTTAAAACCAATTTTGAGAGCGAAAATAAATGAAGCAAAGCATCGAACTATCAACAATGAGAATCGCATTGTTCACAATTTGAAAAAGAATATTGGTAATTTATGGAGTCTAAGAAATGATAGATATTCCGAATTAAGAATCACAAATCCTAAACGACTTGTAGGAAAAAAAATCGAAATGAGTTATATAGGTGGATAGTAGCTATTCCCTTATTTTTAAGTGAAGTGGGCTTGGCATAGTTGCAAAGTAGGCTGAAATATTGATTATGTCCTCTTTAGTTAATGTTGATGCAATGCCAGTCATGACAGCGTTCTTTCTGGCCCCAGTTTTGTAATCGTACAATGCTTGAGATAAATAATCTTCATGCTGACCTGCAAGAATCGGGTAGGAGGGCAGTATAGCGGTTACACCATCCTTTCCATGACAACCAGCACAAACACCTTCAGCTTTTTCTTTGCCCGCTTGTAAATCGACGGCAACTGTTTGTTTGACAAAAAAACCCGAAGTAATTATCAGAAGCAAAGTTAATTTTAAAAGATATCTCATGATAAATTCACCATATTTATTCAATCTATTGTTTTAATGTACTGTAAAAAGTTGCTACATCCGCAATGTCTTGGTCTGTCATAGAACTCGCGACCGCTCTCATACTAGGGTGACTTCTTTCTTCACTTCTGTAGGCCTTTAAAGCGGAAATAATGTATTCACTTCGTTGACCAGCAATTTTTGGTACCCTGTATGTTTTGGGAAAGGCTGTCTTGTACTCTGGTATGCCGTGACAACCAACACACATTGAAATTTTATTTCTACCAGCGTTTTTATCCCCAACAATCTCAGCAAAAACAAATTTGCCTTGAATTAATGCAAAACTTAAAATTAAAAGAACAATTGAAGACTTAAGGCGGCACTTAGTAGTAAAAAAACTTGATAACATCAAACCTCCCGGATAAATATTCATTTAAAACATTAATTAGTTTAACACCTAGTATAAAAATTATTTTGAAAGTCCCTCTAAGAGGAAACCATTAAGTCTTCGAACAAATGATGCTGGATCATCTGGTTGTCCTCCCTCAGCGAGGAGAGCCTGATCAAACAAAAGACTTACTAAATCGCTAAATACCGGGGATACTCCATCCGAAACCTGACTACCATCTGCACCAACGATTTGGCCTCCTGCTGCATCACTTTCTTTAATAAGGGCCTCAACAATTGGATGAGTAGGGTTAAGTTCAAGTATGGGCTTTCTGTCAGGTACATTTTGTCCAGCAGATTTTAAAAGTCTCTCTAAGTGGCCACTAACATCATTGTCATCTGAAACCAGACAGCAGGCAGAGTCAGTCAATCTTTTAGTCAAACGAATATCCTTAACTTTTCCCCCAAGTATTTTTTTAGCCTTATCTATAACTGGTTGGGCTTTTGATTCAATACTCTTGATACCATCCTCAGACAATTTTTCTTTATCAGATTCAGTACCAATTTTTTCTAAATCAACAGAGCCCTTAGCTACTGATTGAATGGTCTTACCGTCATATTCAGTTAAAAAATTTAACATCCACTCATCAACACGGTCAGTTAGATACAAAACCTCAACTTCTTTTTTCTTAAATATTTCTAAATGAGGACTATATTTTACCGCTTGAACATTATCTCCGGTTATTACGTAAATATTTGCCTGTCCTGACTTCATCCTTGATACATAATCCCTGAGAGAAACAGAGGGTTCAGAATCATCAAAAGTACTTTTGAATTTTAAAAGATCTGCAAGTTTATCTTTATTAGCAACATCCTCACCAAACCCCTCTTTGATGCATTGACCAAATTCTTTCCAAAATAATTTGTATTCTTCAGGTTTGTTTTTCATAAGATCATTCAACAGGGTAAGAGTTCTTTTGGCACACCCCTCCCGAATGGCTTTGATATCCCTACTTTCTTGCAAAATTTCCCTAGAAATATTTAAAGGCAAATCAGAGGAGTCAACAACACCCTGAACAAACCTCAAGTAGTTTGGAAGTAGTTGCTCAGCATCATCCATAATGAAAACTCTCTTAATGTAAAGCTTGAGTCCGTGTCTTTGTTGCCTGTCATACAGATCAAAAGGCGCTTTTGAAGGAATGTACAACAATTGAATATATTCGGATCTTCCCTCAACCTTGTTATGAGTGTACGAAAGCGGATCTTCAATCCCATTTGCAAAACTTTTATAAAACTCTTTGTACTCATTTTCTTTAATTTTCTGCTTGGGCCTTGTCCATAAAGCAGATGCTTTAGTTACTATTTCATATTCATCAAGCTCAATATATGCTGATTTTTTTTCATCCCACTCTCTTTTTTTCATCTTAATTGGAATTCCAATATGATCAGAGTAGCGTTTTATAATTTCCTTGAGTTTCCAGTGAGATAGTAAGTCGTCATAGCTTTGATCTTTATCATTATTATCAGATTTTCCATCTCTTAGGAATAGAGTTACTTCAGTGCCTCTTTCAATTCTGTCTATTTGTTGAATACTGAATCCACTGACTCCATCGGACTCCCAGGAAATCGCATCTGCTGACTTTAGACCTGCTCTTCTTGTTTTAACCACTACTTTACTAGCCACAATAAAAGAAGAGTAAAATCCAACACCAAACTGACCAATCAATGCCGAATCTTTGGCTTTGTCACCTGATAGCTTATTAAAAAACTCCTTAGTA
Organism: Betaproteobacteria bacterium TMED41; assembly: GCA_002167365.1. Taxonomy (GTDB): domain Bacteria; phylum Pseudomonadota; class Gammaproteobacteria; order Burkholderiales; family Burkholderiaceae_A; genus UBA7377. The sequence continues at coordinate 26,826 of NHCU01000036.1, forward strand.
CCTGACTTTGCAATGGTTCCAAGATTCGAAATTATCTCTTCTCTGCTCATTCCAACACCGTTATCAGTAACTGTAACCGTTCTGGCTTTTTCATCAAAATCTACCTTAATATTTAAGTCTGAATTATCTTCGTACAAACTATCGTCGGCAAGTGCTTCTACTCTAAGTTTGTCACAGGCATCTGAGGCATTCGAGGCAAGTTCTCTCAAAAATATATCTCGATTGCTATACAAAGAATGAATCATGAGATTTAATAATTGGCTTACTTCTGTTTGAAAAGCTAGTGTTTCTTTAGACATTGAAATTCCTCATAACAAAATTAACTATGCTGGATACTTATGGACTTTAATATGTATAAAGTTTGAGGCTTTATTGATAAAATTCAAGTATTTTATTTAAAATCTTTAAGCTCTCGCACAACGAAGTTGTTGTTTAAAACCTTACCTTTATTGCCTCGTTTGGCAATAAAAATCATAAGATGCTCTTTCAACATTCTTTTTTCTTTTAGGGCTAATTTTTTATTTTTTCCAGTCAAAATCAGACCTTTAGACCCGACAACCTTAGCACTAGCTATATAATCTTTACTCTCTAATGAGATGAGCAACACTCCCCGACCGCCATTTGGAAGTTTTTTTATCTCTCTCTGACCAAAGATGAGNAATCTTTGACGGTTTGACAAAATGGCAATAGCGTCATTCCTTTCATTCGTTTTGATAATTCCAAATGGAAAATCTTCTTGATCGAGGTTTAAAAATTGCTTGCCTGATTTGTTTCTCGAAAACAATCCTTTAAGGTTAGTCAAAAAACCTAAACCTTTTTTAGTGATTATTAGTAGTTGAGAGCTTAAGCTCCCTGCAGAAAAAGTAATTAAATTTGTTCTAGGCTCAATATCTATTAAAGAGGTCAAAGAGATGCCATCGGTTCTACCCTTAGGTAATACAATAATAGGGACTGTAAAGCNTCTTCCAGATGTTGAGATTGCAACAACATAATCTGTGCTTCTGCATTCATATGTTCCATACAAATAGTCGCCAGTTTTAAAGTTAAAAGACAAAGGATCATGCCCATGACCTTGTCGAACCCTTACCCATCCATTTTCAGAAATTATAACTGTAACTGGTTCATCAACAACTTGACTTACTATCTGTGCTTTTTCTCCCTGTTTGATTAAAGTTCTTCTATCGTCACCAAATTTTTTTGAATCTTCTTCTATTTCTGAGGAAATTACTTCCTTTAAAAATTTTTGACTTCTGAGGATTTTTTTAAGTTTTTTAGCGATTTTATTTTTTTCTTTGAGTTCTGTTTCTATTTTTACAAACTCAAGCTTTGCTAATTGTTTTAGTTTTATTTCTAAAATATCATTAGCTTGCATTTCCGATAACTCCAATTTTTCAATCAAAACTTGCTTTGGATCATCACTTTCGCGAATAATCGAAATAACCATTTCAATTGACTTTAAGGCTCTAAATCTTCCCTCGAGAATATGAATGCGCTCACTAACCCTATCTAGTCTGAATTTTGACCTCCTTTTGGTAGATGAGATTCTGAATTCAACCCATTGATGAAGTAAGTCCCCCAGTGAAAATTGTCTTGGTTTGCCAATTTGGTTAATAGCAACAATGTTGATTGAAAAAGAACTCTGTAACGAGGTGTGGGCTAATAGGAAATTTGAAAAATCTAATCTTTTGACCCTAGAAGTTTTAGGCTCGAAAACAAGCCTTACATCTGCATCCTTTCCTGATTCATCTCTGACGGAATCTAACATACTTAAAACTAGTTGTTTTAACTGATTTTGATCGGATGAAAGTGTTTTTTTCCCGATTTTAAATTTTGGATTAGTTAGATCATCAATTTCCTCCAAAATTTTTTTTGAAGAAATACCTTGTGGTAATTCATTAACAACCATCTGCCACTGACCTCGAGCTAAATCCTCAAACTTCCATCTTGCTTGGGTTCTCAATGTCCCCTTTCCAGAAGAGTAAACCTCTTTGATTTGATCGATGGATGAAATCACTTGACCTCCACCAGGAAAGTCCGGACCTGGAATAATCTTGTAAAGATGGTCATCTGAAAAATCTGGATTTTTCAAAATTTGCAAAATTGCTTCTGATACTTCACGAAGGTTGTGTGAAGGAATTTCAGTTGCCATTCCTACTGCAATACCAGATGCTCCATTGAGCAGACAAATTGGTAATCGTGCGGGAAGTCGCGATGGTTCTGAGAAAGAACCATCATAATTTAAACCAAAATCAACTGTTCCCTCATCCACCTCTGATAATAATAATTCAGAGAAAGCTGTCAACCTAGCTTCTGTATACCTCATGGCTGCTGCACCGTCTCCATCTCTGGATCCAAAATTACCGTGCCCCTCTATTAAGGGATACCTTACAGAAAAATCTTGGGCCAATCTCACAAGGGCTTCATATGCTGATTGATCACCATGGGGATGAAATTTTCCCAAAACATCTCCGACGACTCTAGCAGACTTAACTGGCTTGGAGTTTGATCGCAATAACATTCTATCCATTGCAAAAAGAATTCTTCTCTGAACAGGTTTGAGTCCATCGCAAATATCGGGTATGGCCCGACCCTTTACAACTGAAATTGCATAATCTAGGTAAGCTCTCTCAGCGAATTCGGCTAGGGTAATATGATTTTTGTCATTTTCATCAGGATTGGAATTAATATCTAGTGATAAACTCTGTTGGTTGGGGAATTTGCTTTCGTTTTTTTTTATCACAGGTCAACCTGAACGTCATTGCTCATTTTTTCGAGTAATATCCTTCGGGAACTTGATTCACTCTTAGCCATTAACATATGAAATTTTTTTTTGGTAACAAGTTTTTCAGATGTATGGACAGTGACCGGCATTAGTCTCCGAGTGTCAGGATTAAGTGTAGTTTCCCAAAGTTGTTCTGCATTCATTTCACCCAACCCTTTGAACCTAGAGATCGTAAACTGCTTTTCGAGTAACCCCTCGTTCTTAAATTTTTCAGAAATTTTAGCTAATTCATTATCATCTAAAGCGTATATTTTTTTTGAAGGCTTTTTACCTTTTTTTTCTACATCTATCCTGTATAGAGGTGGCCTGGAAACATATATATGTCCATTAGAAACTAATTCAGGAAAATGTTTGATGAATAAAGTCAGCAATAAAACTTGTATGTGAGAGCCATCAACATCAGCATCAGCCAAAATGCAAATTTTTCCATATCTTAAATTAGACAACTCCAAAGCATGACCATCCTCGTGAGGATCAATCCCAATTGCAACGGAGATGTCATGGACTTCTGAATTCGCAAGTAAACGTAATTTATCAGCTTCCCAAGTGTTTAATACTTTTCCTCTAAGCGGAAGAACTGCTTGAAATGATTTGTCCCTACCCATTTTTGCAGAACCTCCAGCAGAGTCACCTTCAACTAAAAATAATTCGGTGCGATGGATATCTTTAGATTCACAATCCGTTAATTTACCAGGTAAAACAGCTACTGAGGAGTATCTTTTTTTTTCTATGATTTTTGAGGACCTTTGTCTTAGCTGAGCATTTTGAATGACCAGTCCAGAAATCTTTTTACCAATTTCCACATTTTTGTGAAGCCAAATTTCAAAAGGACCTCTAACCCTAGATGATGTGAGTCTAAGCGCATCCCTGCTTGTTAACTTTTCCTTGGTTTGACCCTGAAATTGGGGATCAAGAACCTTAACCGACAATATAAAACTGATTCTCGAAAAGACGTCCTCAGGTATTATTTTGACTCCTTTGGGCAAAATTTTATGTTGGTCAATGAAAATTTTAATCGCCTGAAAAACTCCATCCTTAAAACCTGCCTCATGAGTACCTCCGGCAAGTGTTGGAATCAAATTCACATATGACTCCCTGATTAATGAACCAGAATTTGAAAAAGCTAAAATCCACTTTGCACCTTCCCCCTCCGAAAAAAATTCATCGTTACTTTTAACATAACTTTCACCTTCCCAAAAAGGAGCTGCCAAATCCGAATCGGATAAAGATTGGGAAAAATAGTCAACTAAGCCATTTTGATAGCACCAGGTATTTTTTTTGCCGCTTTTTTCACAAACAAAAGTAAATTTTACCCCTGGCAACAATATGGCTCTTGCTCTAAGACTATTTTTTAGTGAGTCCAAAGGAATTGTTAGATCATCAAAATATTTTTTATCCGGCCAAACTCTCACAAAAGTACCTGTTTTGTTTTTTACTTTTTTTTTCTTTGATAACTTTGAAACAACTTCGCCATTTTCAAAAACTATTCCCCATTCATATGCCTGCCGCCATACTAATACTTCAATTTTTTTTGATAGAGCATTTGTGACTGACACACCAACACCATGAAGGCCTCCTGAGAATGCATAGGCTGATTCCATTCCTTTATCAAACTTGCCTCCTGAGTGTAATCGGGAATAAACAATTTCAATCACTGGTATTTTTTCATTTGGGTGAATTCCCACTGGAATTCCTCTCCCATCATCTTTGACACTGTAACTTTCATCCATATGACGAGTTATTTCAATTGAATTTGCGTAACCTGATAAAGCCTCATCTGCAGAGTTATCAATCACCTCCTGCAAAATATGAAGTGGGTTTTCAGTTCTTGTATACATTCCCGGTCTTTGCTTTACAGGTTCTAAACCTTTGAGCACTGTAATGGAAGATTCATCATATTTTTTTCTTACCAAAATACCTCCAAAAAAAAAGTTATCCCCACCAAATGTGGAAAAGGATAGTTGTCATCATAAAAAAAAGGCAACAGTATTGGGAAAACCTAGATTGGCTAGAAAATGACCAGCCAAAAAATTATACTTGACAAACAAAAATTAGTTTCCTTCTGATCTTAAACAAGCTTATCGCAATGAACGGATGAGATTAAAATACCATCCTCATCAGCTATACAAAATTCTTCAGAGAAAATTCTGGCCCCTCTGATTTCAATAACATCACCGACCGTGCCCACCCCCTTTTTTTTACTTTTTTTAGGATGTGTTGCAAGCGCCCAGACCCCAATGTCACATTGAATTATTTCATGGCTGTCTCTAATACAACCATAGACAATCACACCTGACCAGCCATTATTTTCTGCAATTTTTCCTAAAGCACCTCCAAGAAGGGCACATCTCTCACTGCCAGCGCCATCAACAATTAATACTCTTCCATTACCAGGAAGCTCTAAAGAGGAACGAACTAAGCTGTTGTCTTCTATCGCCTTAACGGTTAAGATTTCTCCANAAATAAATTTTTTTTTACCGNAAGATTTAAAAANAGGACTTAAAACTCTTATTTTTCCTGATTCAAGGAATTTTTCGTTAGAATCACAAATGTCTGCAGTATATTTCATATCTTATTTTTCTATCATATAGACTTTTTAAAGGTTACAACAATTTCCCATGAATCTTAATATTTGGGTTAGATTAATTTTAACTGTTGCTTCCAAACATTGGAGGTCTGATATCAAAATAGATGAAGCATGNTCAACACCTTTTNTCGTTGTTCCAACTGATTTGGACCTAAATATGCATATGAACAATGCACGTTATTTTGCATGGATGGATCTCGCCAGATTAGATTTGCTTCAAAGAACAAGCTTGCTTAAAGTTTTCAGATCAAAAAAGTGGTTTCCAGTTGTTGCAGATGAAACACTAAGCTTTGGCAAGTCTCTTGACCTTTTTGATAAAGTTAACGTCATTACCAAAATTCGTGGGTGGGACGAGAAATTTATTTTTCTTGAGCAAAGATTTGAAAGAAACGAAGAGACAGTTGCAGGGGGAATTGTAAAGTCCTGCATTTTAAACAAAGATGGTCCGATCCCAACAAGTGTAGTTATGTCTGCACTAATGCTCAACGAAGAATCCCCAGAATTATCAAGCTGGATAAAAGACTGGACTAAAGCGAGAAAACCACTTCTACAAAGAAAATAACTAAACTTCTTCTCTGAGATTTTTTCTAGAAATCTTTCCGACGTTTGTTTTAGGTAATTCATCCTTAAAGATGACCTCTTTTGGACATTTGTAAGCAGCCAAATTTTTTCTACAAAATGAAACTAAATTCTCTTTTGGAATTCTTTTATCTTTCATAACAACAAATAAATTTACAATTTCTTCATCTTCATGATTTAAACCACCAACAACTGCACACTCAATCACCTCAGGATGAGAAGAAACTACTTGCTCAACCTCATTGGGATAAACTTTAAATCCACTAATATTTATCATGTCTTTTTTCCTGTCAACAATCTTCACAAAACCTTTTGAATCCATTGTGCCAAGATCACCGGTTTTAAAAAACCCATCATTAGTAAAAACCATCTTCGTTTCGTTGGTCTTTTTCCAATACCCTTTCATTACCTGAGGACCTTTTACTAAAATTTCTCCGACTTCCCCGTAGTTAGCTTCCTCGCCGAGGTCATTAAGAATTTTTACTTCAGTCGATGAAACTGGCAAACCAACATTTCCACTATATTTTTTAGCATTAACTGAAACAACAGTTGCAACAGGAGAAGTTTCTGACAAACCAAATCCCTCAATCATTGGACAACCTGTAATTTTATGCCATCGGTCGGCCACTGATTTAGTTAAAGCCATACCACCACCAATTGATATTCTTAATTTTGAAAAATCTAAATCCCCAAATTTCTTTTGATTCATTAGTGCATTAAAAAGTGTATTNACACCAGGAAAAATATCAAAGCGCTCGCTTTTAAGGCTGTTAACAAATCCTTTGAANTCTCTTGGATTCGGGATTAAAAGGTTTTTAACTCCAGATTTTAAACCAAGCAACATGCATGCGGTAAGAGCAAAAATATGGTACAGNGGCAATGCACAGACAGTGACAGGCTGATCGTTTCTTTTAAAAGATTCAGTTAAACTATTAAAATTCATATCCTTGAGAGCCGGCTTGTACCAAGCTTCAGCCTGAAGGCAATTGGCCACCAGATTTCTGTGACTCAAAACAGCGCCTTTTGAAATCCCTGTTGTTCCACCTGTATATTGGATACAGGCAGAAGAATCAGGCTGAATATCTTTAGGAAAAAAGTATATTTTAGATTCATATTTTAAAATTTTTTTAAATTTATGAACATAGACATTGCATTCATGTAGTTTGTCTTTTTTTACAGTTTTTTTTACATGCCGTAAAAAAAGATCTATAAAAACTCCTTTGGCACCTAGAGAATCTCCGACGCTGGTAGTTATGACATGTTTAATTTTCGTACCACCAATTGCCTGCTGAAGTACTGCCGAAAAATTATCTAAAATAATAATTGCTTCGGCTTCAGAATCAATAAGTTGGTAATTTAATTCCCTTGCAGTATATAAAGGATTTACGTTAACAACTACAAATCCCGCTCTAATGACTGCGGCAATTGAAATGGGGTTTTGTAACAAATTAGGCATCATTACTGCAACTTTTGCAGATGGAGCAAATTTAAAATTTTGAATATATGCTGCAACTTTCTTTGATTTATTATTCCAATCTTCAAATGTTAACTCCCTGTTCATGCACTTGTAGGCAGTCAAAAGCTTATGTTTTTTAAATGAATCTTCAAATAATTCAATTAAATTCTTGTATTTATCAGGGTTAATTTTTTCTGGTACACCCTTGGGGTAATGATGTATCCACGGTCTGTGATTTTTTTTATTGTTCATTTTTGTCTCCAACCAATATGATGCAACAAAAATAAACATTTTTTTGTTGACTTTGAAAAGAATCCGCACCAAAATAAATTCAAACGTTTGTTTTAATTATTTGGAGTCAAATTGTCAGCAGTATTGCAAAAAGAAATCGAGCAACCAGAAACNGCAAGAAAAATACTTATGTGTGCTGAAAGANTATTTGCGACAAAAGGCTACGAAGCCGCTTCNATTAGAGATATAACAACCGAGGCTGGNGTCAATTTAGCATCTATCCATTACCATTTTGGATCAAAAGAAAAATTGTTAGANGAACTTCTCAAAAAGAAACTAGATTGGTTGAATCAAGAACGGTTGAATGCCTTAATTAAATTAGAAGAAAGTTCNAAAGGTGCTCCATTAAGACCATCTGTNATATTGGAAGCTTTTTTTGGAACACTTTTAAAAATGATCGATGATAAGGAAAATGGCGGTGAAATGTTTTTGAAGTTACTTGGCAGATCATCNCTAGAGCCCAGCAATCTAATATGGTCGGTTNCAACCAATCAACACACAGACGTGATTAATCGATTTAAAATTGCATTATGTAAAGCTCTTCCTGGAGTNCCTGAAACAGAAATTGTTTGGCGCTTTCATTTTATGCTTGGAGCAACGACCTTTGCAATTTCAGGAAACGGTTTGCCTGCACTTTTTTCAAACACTAACATTAAAATGGAAAATACAATCATAAGTCAAAAACTATTAATGAAAAGACTTATGACATTTCTTCTTGGTGGATTAAGAGCTCCCCTACCTAAAAAAATAAAAATTTGTAAATCTTCCACTACGGAGAAAACACAATGAATACCAAATGGGCAACTAAATTATTACTAAACAAAATTAGGCTTAGTTTGCCGCCGATGTCACAAACAGAAAAAATTGCCCTTGAAGCCGGTAGCGTCTGGTGGGATCAGGAAATCATGGGGGGTAAGCCAAATTGGAATTTGTTGTTTAGCACGCCTGCACCTTCTCTTACTCAAGAGGAAAAGTCGTTTATTGAGAATGAAGTAAATCAAGCTTGTGAAATGGTCAATGAATGGAATATTAATAATGACTTTATTGAGCTTCCAGATCATATTTGGAGCTTTATTAAAAAAAAAGGTTTTCTGGGAATGATAATTCCAAAAAAATATGGCGGTTTAGAATTCTCAGCTTATGCACAATCACAAATTCTCACAAAACTTGCCACAAGAAGTTCTGCTCTTTCGGTAATGGTTATGGTTCCAAATTCGTTAGGACCCGGNGAACTTCTTCTTCATTATGGGACTGATAAACAAAAAGATCATTACTTACCNAAACTCTCCAATGGTAAAGAAGTNCCTGCATTTGCTTTAACAAGCCCCTGGGCTGGCTCAGATGCCGCATCGATTCCAGACATAGGTATTATTTGTAAAAAAAAGTACAAAGGAAAACAAACCCTAGGGGTAAATGTAACCTGGGACAAAAGATATATTACATTAGCTCCAATTTGTTCAGTTCTTGGATTGGCTTTTCACGCATTTGATCCTGAAGGTCTACTTGGAAAAGAAAAAGATTTAGGAATCACCTGTGCTCTCATCCCTGCCAAGCACCCCGGAGTTGAAATTGGTAATAGACATATGCCATTAAGTGTTAAGTGGCCTAATGGCCCAACCAAAGGGGAAAATGTATTTATCCCAATCGGATTTATAATTGGTGAAGAAAAAGGGATCGGTCAAGGTTGGCGTATGTTAATGGAATGCCTTGCTGCAGGCAGAGCAATATCCCTCCCATCCTCAAATGCTGGAATAGCACAGCTAACAACTAGGACTGTTGGTGGGTACGCAAGAATTAGACAGCAGTTTAAGACACCTATTTCAAATTTTGAGGGAATTTCATCCACTTTAGGCGAAATTGCAGGCAAAACTTTTATCATTGACTCAACCAGAAGATTGGCTGCTGCCGCTATTGACAGTGGAGAGCGTCCTTCCGTAATCTCTGCTATAGCAAAAGTGCATGCCACCGAAAAAGCACGAGAGGTTGTGAGTGCCGGAATGGATGTTATCGGAGGCAAAGGGATTTGTCACGGTCCATCTAACTTTTTAGCTGAGGCCCACATTCAAACACCGATAAGCATTACAGTAGAGGGTGCAAATATTTTGACCAGNAGTTTAATTATTTTTGGACAAGGTGCCATCAGATGTCACCCATACGTTCTAAAAGAGCTCAAAGCTGCTCAAAATCCCAACGAGGAAGAAGCAATAGAGGAGTTTGATAATGCAGTTAAGGGTCATTTTTTGATGGTTTTAAGAAATTTGCAACGTACCCTTCTTTCAGGACTAACCGGGGCAAGATTTTTAAAAGCTAATCCTAAAATTAATTCTGAATGTAAAAGATATCTTCAACATGCTGACAGATTCTCTGCGGCTTTTAGCCTAATATCTGATTATTGTCTATTGACTTTGGGGGGTAAACTCAAAAGGAAGGAAATGATTTCTGCCAGGCTTGGGGACATTTTATCTAATTTATTCATGATTTCAGCTTGTTTAAAGAATTACAAAGATAAAGGACAAAAAAAAGAAGATCTAGCTGTGACAATTGTGTCCTGTAAAATTTGTTTGAGTGAAATAGAAAAGGCTTTTGAAGGATTATTCTTTAATTTACCCAACAAAATCACAGCAACTATTCTCAGAAGAATTGTTTTTCCTTGGGGTTCTGAAAAATTTGAACCAACAGATTTGGAGCTTTTTGAAGCATCGAAGCAAATAACCAAAAATGGAAGTGTCAGATCGAATTTAACCTCAGAGGTTTACGTGAATGAAAAAACTGACAAAGAAATTTTAAAAACTGAACCTGTTAGTTGTATTGATGCTGCCCTAGATGCCTCCATATTTTCAGAACCCATAGAGGCAAAAATTAGAGCGGCAGAGCGAAAAGGCCGTTTTATAAATAATCCATTGGCTAATGTTCGAGACATATCACTCGAAGCATTTAAAGAGAACGTGATTACTAAAGATGAATATGAAATTTTACGTAATAGAGATGAGCTCAGAGATATGGTTATTCATGTTGACGTATTTGACTATAATTTAAAAAATATTATCTCAAAACCAGAAAAACCCTTGGCTAAAGCTGCTTAGTCTTAAGGCAAAAGATGAACAAACCCGTTTATATAATTGATGCCTCAAGAACACCCTTTTTGAAAGCACAAAGCAAACTAGGGCCAGGTCCATTTAGTGCTAGTGAACTTGCAGTTCAAACAGGAAAAAGCCTTTTACTCAGACAAAAAATAGCTATTTCAGACATTGATGAGGTGATAATTGGATGTGCAGTACCTAGCGTTGATGAAGTTAATATAGCTCGGGTAATAAGTTCAAGAATAGGCTGTGAAGACAATGTCCCTGCTTGGACAGTAATGAGAAACTGCGCGAGTGGAATGCAAGCATTATCATCAGCTTCTCACTCAATTCAACTTGGTCTAGCAGATGTTGTTTTAGCAGGTGGTACTGAAGCACTATCGCATTCACCTTTGTTGTTTTCTAATGAAGCAACGCGATGGTTTGCACAATTTTCAACTTCTAAAACTATGAGCACTAGACTAAAACAAATGTTAAAGTTCAAACCCAAAATGCTCATGCCAATAATTGGTATCTTAAAAGGTCTAACTGATTCTACGATTGGTTTAAATATGGGACAAACTGCCGAAAACCTTGCGCATAAATTCTCGATTTCCAAAGCCCAAGCAGATGAATACTCTTTAAAAAGTCATAAAAAATCAACCGACCATGAAAAAGAAATTCATTCAAGACAGATCACATCAATATATACATCAAATGGATCTTTTTTTAATAGTGATGATGGAATAAGGCCAAACATCGAAATTAATAATTTAGAAAAATTAAAACCTGTTTTTGATCGTCCCGACGGGACCATATCTGCAGGAAATAGCTCTCAAATTACCGACGGGGCATGTCTTTTCTTACTTGCCTCAGAAAAGGCAGTAAAAAAATTCAATTTAGAACCAATTGGAGCAATTATTGATGAACATTGGGCGGGATTAAATCCAGCTGAAATGGGTCTAGGACCTATTCATGCTTTTTTGCCAATAATTCAACGAAACAAACTTAATAAATCTTCAATTGATGTATGGGAGATTAATGAAGCTTTTGCCGCACAAGTGCTGGCCTGCCAAGCTGCTTTGGAAAGTGATGATTATTGTAAGAAAAATTTAAATCTCAAAGAAAAGTTTGGGCAGATCGACGAACACAAGTTAAATATTGCTGGTGGTGCTATCTCTCTTGGCCATCCTGTAGGTGCAAGTGGAGCTAGGATAGTTTTGAATGCTTTACACCTTCTCAAATATAAAAAAGGTTCGAAAGCAATAGCTTCAATTTGTATTGGAGGTGGACAAGGCGGTGCGATGTTTATAGAAGGTTATTAATAATGCTAAAAAAATTTTTTAATTTAAATAAGTTTTCTTCAAATTCTTGGAAACTACACATTGATGATGAAAAAATACTGTGGGTAACTCTTGATTGTCCGGATAGATCCGCTAACATTCTCAGTAATGTTGTTAGAAAAGATTTGAATATATTAATTGATGGCTTCACCAATCAGTCTACAAATAATCAAGATTCAAAAGAAGTGATAGGTATCGTATTTAAATCTGATAAAAAATCAGGCTTCGCAGCTGGAGCCGACATAACCGAATTTAAATCATTAGCAAGCACTGAAAACTTTATCGAACAGAGTCGTAATTTAGTAATTGATGGCTGGAATTTGTATGAAAAACTTGAAATTTTATCAAAAGACATACCCACAGTAGCCTTAGTTAACGGTTTTTGTATGGGTGGGGGTTTTGAGTTTGCATTAGCCTGTAAATATATTGTTACAGTTGATCAACCAAAAACAAAAATGGCTTTGCCAGAAGTGCAACTTGGAATTTACCCAGGTTGGGGTGGTATCAAAAGACTTCCCTACCGAACTGGAGCTTTTGTTGCATTTGAAATAATATTAACAGGCAAACAAATTGATTCAAGAAAAGCAAAAAAAATAGGATTATCTGACTTTTCTTCACCACCCAGGATTGCCAATTTAACATGCAAAAGACTTATTCATACTCAACCACCCAAAAAGAAACTTTCATTTATAAACTATTTATTACTTGGAGTTCTCAGACCAGTAGTTTGCAAAATTTTACTCAGTCAGATAAAAAAAAGAGTTATTTCAGAACACTATCCTGCACCTTACGGGATAATAGATCTTTGGAGAAAATATGATGGAAATCCAAGTGTTGATTTGTCAATTCATGACAGAATAATTGGATCTGATACAACCAAAAATCTTATTCGAATTTTTTTTCTACGTGAGAGATTAAAATCTATAGGAAAAGTAAAGAATAATGTTCATGGCAATTCCTTACAGCATGTTCATGTTATAGGTGCCGGTACAATGGGAGCTGACATTGCAATATGGTGTGCTATTAATGGATTCAAGGTGACCCTGCAAGATACATCCGAAAAGCAGTTGGCTGAAGCTTTTTCCAATGCAAATAAAAGTATAAGAAAAAAATTCAAAAATAAGGCTATTGTTCAAAAAACACTCGATAAATTAATACCGGATATTGATGGGTTCGGTTTAAAAATTGCAGATGTGATTATAGAGGCAATTGTTGAAAACTTAGATGCAAAAAAATTATTATTCAAAAAGATTGAACCGTTAGTAAAATCAAATGCAATACTTGCCACCAACACATCAAGTATTAGGTTAGAAGAAATCTCTTCGGAATTAATGTCTCCAAAACGGTTGGTTGGAATTCATTTTTTCAATCCTGTTAGACAAATGCCCTTAGTTGAAGTTATAAAAACAGAAATTGTGGATAAAAGCGTTTTAAACGCCACTTATGATTTTATTAATCAAATTGGCAAATTGCCACTTCCTGTTAAGAGTAGTCCTGGTTTTCTTGTTAATGCCGTCCTAGGTCCATATTTACAAAACTCGATGCGATCAGTGGATGGTGGCTACACCCCCGAACAAGTTGATGTGGCGATGAAAAATTGGGGTATGCCAATGGGACCTCTTGAGCTACTTGATGTAGTTGGCTTAGATATCATGATGGCTGCAGGAAAAGTAATGTTAAAAGATGGAGACATTCCTCAATGCCTTGAGGAATTAGTTAAAAGAAATCATTTAGGAAAAAAAACCAACAAAGGCTTTTATGATTGGAAACTGGGTAAAAAAATTATCAGAAAATCAAAAGCATTAAACTCTAGTGAGGCATTTCAACTTGCTGAAAACCTTATTACTCCCTTAATCAAAAAAACAGAACATCTTGTTAAATCTGGAATTGTTGAAGATTCTGAATTGGCAGATGCCGGTGTGATTTTTGGAACTGGTTTTGCTCCTTTCAGAGGTGGTCCTCTGAACTACCAAAACAAGAAAAACAAAGAGAAGGTTGCAAGTATTTGATTACAATATTTTATTTTTGTGCGCCCAATCTTCTTAATGCATTAGGTAGAAAATCGGAAGTTTTGGCTTCAAACCCAAATTGAATTGGCTTGTTAATTTTGTTATCCAATCCAGTTAATAAATAAGATTTTTTATATAAGTCATGATAGAGGCTAAGTCTGTATATGGGTATGTTAAAGTCATAAGACTGAATTAATCCATGAAGTGCGAATCTCCAAAGGCTACCTTTCTTAGTAAAAACCTCTTCCATCAAAATAGTCCAACTGTCCTCATCTATATAAAAAACTCTTTCACTATAAATATGCCTCATACCTCTTTTCAATTTTGCTCTTACTACCCAAACCCTATGATATTCAAAACGCATCAAAGATGGGTTAACTGAACCAGGTTTTATTATTTCATCGTATTTGATATTTTTTTGACCAATCTTGTAAGTATTATAAGGAACGATAAGTATTTTTTTTTCAATTAATTTCCATTCAAATCTATCAGTTGCTCCATTAAATCCGTCAACTTGATCGGCAGTTATCATTCCATCTGATCCATTACCAACACCATCATAAGCGACATTTGGAGCTCTCCTTACTCTTCTTTGAGCTGCTGAAAAGATCCAGGCAGATCTTTTTTCAAGTGTAAAATCTATTGGCTCATGAACAAGAAGTACATCTCCCTTAAGACTTCTAGGTTCTGTAAAACGAGCTAGTGCATAAAACAACTTGTTAGAATCAGTTGTGTTGATATATTCTCGATAAACTTTCTTCGACCATACGCCTATTCGATTGAATGTTCCATCTGGCCTAACTGGAAAAACATGTAATTTTCTTTCGATGCTGCCACCTTGAAACCTTAAAAGGTGATTTTTAATTACCTCCAATCCAGATTTAGGATTTATGAATGGTAAATAATAAATTTGGGATTTACCTCTAGAGCTATTTTTGTTTGAGCTGAGATTTTTTTTTATTTGTTTTTTAATTTTTTCAGGATAGTTAATACTTCTTCTAGAGGGATACAAATATATCTGAAAATTACGATTCTGATTTAATAATTTTTTTAATCCCAAAGACAAAAAATCCTTGTACTTACTAACTTTTTTATAGTCAATAATATCAATTATTTTGTCTTCAGCAAATGGGTCAATCAGACCTTTTTCAAAAGACCAGTTTTTTGGGGGGTTCTTTAAGCCTCCTTCCCAACTAGGTACAAGCCCGTCTGGACTTCCACTTTTTAAAGCACCAATGTAAGTTAATTCTGGGTTTTGAGCAAAACAAACATTGAGCAGATTAGAAATAACATAAAAAAAAGAAAGAATTAGTTTTATCACTGATTAGTATTGTTTTTGACAATTTGATCTGTATTTAGTTTTAGTTTACTAAGAGCATGCAAATATTCTTGTTCTAGTTTAACTACAATACTTTTAATGGATGAAACTGACTCTATTGACCCAACTCCTTGACCGGCACTCCAAATGTCTTTCCAAATTTTTGCTCCTTGTTTGTCAAACTTGGTAAAATTCAATTTTTTTGAAAACTTTTCAATAATAAATAATGAGGCAAGTTTCATTTTGTTAATTAATGGTTTATTGACTGGATCAAATCCCGCGTTAATTACGCTATTTCTTAGATAGTTACCTGGAATTCCTGTAAATAAATCAGTGTAAATTATATCTTTGGCATGAGATTCTAAAATCATTTTTTTGTATTGTTGGGAGGCCGATGACTCGTTTGATGCTATAAATCTAGTTCCAATGTAAGCATAATCAGCTCCCATTGCTTGGGCAGCCAAAATATGCTCACCTTTGGAGATAGTTCCAGCCAAAACTATCGGACCATCAAAAATTTTTTTTACCTCAGACACTAGAACCATTGGATTCATTTTGCCAGCATGACCACCTGCACCACCTGCAACCAAAATCAAGCCATCTACATTTGCCTTGATTGCTTTTTCAGCGTGTCGAATATTCACAATGTCGTGAAAAACTAAGCCTCCATAAGAATGGGCAGCACCAACTACCTCATCTGGCGGTCTTAAACTTGTTATCATTATTGGAACTTTTCTATCAACGCAAATCTTAAGATCTTTTTCAAGTCGTTTGTTTGAAGAATGAACTATTTGATTTACTGCAAAAGGAGCTATTTTTGAGGGAAAATCTTTCAAAGATTCCTTAATTTCAAACTGAGCAATACCCGATTCTATTCTCTCTAACCAACGTTCCAACTCCCCATCACCTCTGGCATTGAGTGCAGGAAATGAGCCAACTATTCCGGCTTTACATTGGGCCAACACCATTTCGGGATTTGAAATAATAAAAAGCGGTGCAGCTATGACAGGAAGTTTTAAAATTTTCTTTAAATCATCAATTTTCATTCATTTACTTTCAGAACGTAATTTTTTCCCAATTTTAAAAATATTGGCAATTACTGGCACCAAAATAATGGCTCCTATCATATTAAAAAACAACATAAAACCGAGCAAAAGACCCATATCTTGTTGAAATTTTAAATCAGACCATACCCAACTCATAACAGCAATACTCATAATTATGGCCGTGAAAATAGAGGCTGAGCCCCTTAATTTGAGACTGGCAAGATATGCTTCTTTTAATGTTTGATTTTCCACTTTAATACAATGGGATATTCTTTCAAACAAATAAATACCATAATCAACACCAACACCAACACCCAAGGCTATGACTGGCAGAGTATTGACTTTTACACCAATCCCTAAAAAAACCATCAAAGCGTTACAAGCCATTGTCACGAGCAACAAAGGCAAAACAATACAGAGAGTCACAGAAAATGAATTAAAAATGATTAAGCACAATATTGAAACAGATATAAAGAGTGCAAAATTGACTAAGGTATCTGAAGTTGCAATCACCTCGTTGGTAGCAGCCATTAAACCAGCATTACCCATTGCTAATTTATAATTAATAAACTGATTATTATTTTCTTTAGCAAATTTTTTGATATCGGCAACAACACTTTTAATTGATTGAGATTGATGATCACGCAAAAAAATTGTTATTGGCAAAACAGTACAGCCGGCATTCATAAAGGTATTACCCAGCCGAGTAGCATAACCAACACCTTGCGCAATTTGTATAGACGATTCTGGAATAACTCTCCATCGCACATTATTCTCCGAATATGTTTGGTTAATTTTTCTCACAAGTCCTGCCATTCCTTGAACAGCAATGACATTCTCGTTTTGTTTCACCACATATTCAAACTCGTCAACTGATTCCATGACTTCCTTGTTTAAACATGGCGAGTCTTTACCACTGAGTTCGACAATTACTTTTAATGAGTCAACAGCAATATCAAATGAATTTGTAATTGCAAGAACATCTTGATTATATCTCGAGTTCTCTCTGAGCTCCGGAACGCCAATACCTAAATCTCCAATCTGTATTTTTTGTGCATAAAAAAAACAAAAGAAAGAAGCAACACTAAAAATAATAATTATCCATAAACTATTTTTTAGATTTAAAATTTTTTGAAGAAATAACCAAAATTTATCTGCAAATTCTCCATTTCCAAGGGACTTATTTAATTGTATAGTTTTGGGATAAAATGACAAAAGTACAGGAAGTAAAAGCTTGTTTGACAAAATCATCAGTAATACACCAATTGTTGCAGTTAAAACTAATTCTTTTACAATATCGATGTCAACAACTCCTATAACACCAAAACCAATTGCATTAGCAAGCAAAGCCGTTGTACCAGGAATAAAAAGACTTTTAAATGCCAATCTTGATGATTCAAGTCTAGAATTCCCATTGAAGACCTCATTTTTCCAAGCATTAACCATTTGAACAGCATGTGAAACTGCAATTGAAAAAATCAAAAAAGGTATCAATATTGACATGGGGTCTAGTGACAAACCTAAAAATGGCATTAGACCAAGTAACCATATGATCGGAACCGATGAGCAGATTAGTGTGTAGAGGGTTAGCGCCCAGGATTTAAAATAAACAAACAATAAAATCATTATCAATACAAAAGCAAAGCCAAAAAAAACAATTACTCCAGTTGCACCATCTGCTATGTCCCCGACGGCCTTTGCATAGCCAATTATGTGAACTTTTAAATCGTCACTTTCATATTTTTCACGAATGTTTTCTAGAGATTTTGCAATTTTAAATACATCTGTAGCATTTCCACTCTGGTCACGATCAATAAGCGTAGCAACTACTAAAGCAGATGATCCATCTGTTGCAACTATCCTACCGTTCCAATTCGACTTTAGAACATTTTCTTTAACCCTAGCTATTTGATTTGTGGTTCCAGAAAAATCTGCAGATATAATATTACCTGCTCGAAAGCCCTCTTCAACTACTTCCACAAACCTAACATTTGGGGTAAATAACGATGTAACTGAACTTCTTTCAACACCATCAATGAAAAAAACATCTTCAGTTAACTTACTGAGTGAAGTAAGAAAATCTTTTGTATAAATAGAATTATTAACAGGGCTAATCGCTATTAAAATCTTATTCGCACCGCCAAAAGAAGTCTTATACTTTGAAAAAATCTTCATATATTCGTGATTAGTAGGCACAGTTTTCAAAAAATCAGCGCCTGTCTGTATTCGGGTACTTGCAAAACCTAAAGTTATAGTTATCAATATAAATACTGATAATAGAAACTTTCTATAAGAAAAAATAAAGCTCGAGGAGAGATCTACTAAGGTTTTTAGAAAACTTTTTTTTATCATCGTTTTTTTTGTCAAATGAATTAACACTTAATCTAAAATAAAACCGCCATCCATTCCAACCAAAAAAACTGAACCGTCATTTAATTCAACTCCACTATTTACAACTCTCAGTGGAACAGTTTTTNGCGTAAAAGTTTTTGTTTTTTTNCCAATCAAACCCCCGTCGCCAAAAAATAAAAGAGAGTTATNATCAAGCTTAAGACCAGACATCCAAGTTGATCTTGTATCAGTCTTTAAGGACTTCGATACAAACTTAAAATTTCCTGTTTTAATTTTAGGCATGTCAAATTCAAAAATATTACCGCGCATGCCATAAACATAAAAATTATTTTTCCCACCTTTTACAATTCCAAAATACGAACCTTGGTATGGAGAGTCAATTTTTTTCCAATTAACTTCATTTAATTTTCTTAAAACTAAAGTTCCAGCCTCTCCAACTGCTAATAGTCCAAAAGAAGATTTAATTACGTCATACAAATGCCAATCAAATTCTGGAGAAATAATTTTGTGTTTTTTCCACGTCTTACCATTATCAAGGGACTCAATTAAAAGCCCCCATGCTCCCACAATCACAATATGATTTTTATCAACCAATCTTATTCTCAATAAAGAGTCTTCGGTTTTTGTTTGGGNGATATTTATTTTGGTAAAACTCTTACCTAAGTTTGTAGTTTTGTAAGCTCCGCCTTTNTGTCCAACGGCAATGGCAGTTTTTTTATTTGTGAAGACTATCGAGGTAAGTGTCGGTTTNTCTTTTATTTGAATACTTTCCCAGCTTTTTCCTAGATTTTTAGATCTGAAAACTAAGCCCCTTTCCCCAACACTAATCAAATTATCTTTGCTTCTTGCAATATCAAGAAAAAAAGTTTTTTCAAACTTGTACTCTACTTGAATTGAGTCATCAGCTAATGCATATTCAAAAGTCACGAGAAACAAAATTACAAATCTAAAAAAAAAGCCGGCGAACCGGCCTGAAAGTTTTTTGTAGGATCTAACGAGTTCCACGTCTTCTCAACGCATCCGGCTGAAAATTTGACCAACGCTCATTGATGTCAAATTTTATTGGCTTTTTGACCTCGTTATCCAAATGAGTCACAAGATAATTTCCATTAGTCAAGTCNTGCCACATTAAGATATTNGGCCAGGCTACAAGTTTGTCATAGGCCTGGATTACTCCATGNATACCGATTCTCCATAAATTCCCCCTAGTGTCATATGAATCTTCACCAAGGATTGACCAACTATCCTCATCTAAGTAAAAAATTCGCTTACCATATATGTGCTTACTTGTTGGTTTGAGAGTGGCTTCAACAACCCAGACTCTGTGAAGTTCATAACGCATTAAGTCTGCATTAACTGTTCCGTCATCTATAACATCAGAGTATCTAAACTTTTTATCGGTAATTTTATAAGTATTATAGGGAACATAGAGTTCTTGCCTACCTAGCAGGTTCCAATCATAGCGATCAGTTGCTCCATTGAAAGCATTATACTGATCGGTAGTTCTCATTCCCTCAGTTCCGTCAGCAATATTGTCATACTCCAAATCCGGCGCCCTTCTGACCCTTCTTGCACCAGCACTGTAAATCCAAGCAGCCCTGCGATTTTTCATAGTATCTACAAAATCATGAACTAAATAAACGGTCCCAACTAAAGTTGAAGGAGCTGTGAAATTTGCATAAAAAGCGTAATTTAGACCTTTACCGACTTGCGACGGTTTCATACCCTGAGCCATAACTCCCTTNTCTCGAAAACCAACCCGGTAATATTTTTTTCCTGGTCTAACAGGAAACCACGAGTATTCTCTCTCATATCCATTTCCAAGGTATCTCATAAGAAAATTATATATTGCCTCCTCTCCACTTTTAGGACTAGGAAAAGGAATGTGGGAGAGATTTCTACCAATGATGCTATGAGAATCTATGCGAGCCTTTCCTACTTCTTTTTTAACATTAGAAATAATTTCGTCCGGAAGAACTATCGTCCTGTGAGTGGGATAAATAGGCATTTTGAAATTTTTTACATTTTTTAATAGTGCAACTTGACCATCAGTAAGATACTTTGAGTATTTTGAGAAGTTCTCTTTGGTTATTATAAAAAGTGGTTTTTCAACTGCAAATGGATCAATGTAGCCCATTTCTTTATTCCAACTTGCAGGAGGGACTTTGAGCCCTCCTGTCCACACAGGAATAGTTCCAGAACTGTTCCCCTCCATTATTGCTCCAGAATAGGTAAGATTTTCAGAAGCGAAAAGATTAATAGGGAGTACAAAAAAAACAAAAGTAAGTATGTGANCTCTATTAAAATGCATAAAAAATACTCTCAAGAAATTCAATTTATAAATTTTAGAACGAAGTACTAAAAACAATACTTGTAAAATCACGATCTCTTAATGCATCATAATCNGAGGAGTCAGCATGATAAACGTAACCCAGTTCAACATTATGTCTTCTGTCAAAATTAAATCTTGCATTAAGTCCAATTGACATTCGATCTTGCAAAAATTGTGAATCAGCAGAAGTTCCGCTTACGTCATGACGAATTGATAAAGTTGGAAAAAAAGTTGCTGAAGTGCCAAAAATGCTTGGGTATTCTCCACGAAGTCTCATGCGATAACCCCAAGAGTTTTCAGTAACATAACCCTCATTTTTTGCACCCTCTGGATGGGCATTGCCAAGAGAAGTATTACCGTAAAGTAAATGCTGACCATAGCCAAAAATAAAGTGACGACCATATCTGTTGCCAGTATAAGAATCTCCAATATTGACCTTTTGATAACCCAATTCACCAACAAAAACTGTTTGGGATGAACCCAACATTCTTGGTAANACTTTAATTCCATTTAACTGGATTTGTAATTTATGAACTCTATCATAACCGGGCACCTCTGTACCGGCAGCACTAATAGCACTAACGGCGTCTGCCCCTGCTGGACCCACTCCTAATAANAGCCCNGATAGCAAGTCATTTGCATTTCTTTGAACGGGTTGATTAGGTATAAAACTAAACTCTGATCCAATTGACCAACCAGCAATATTAGTTGTGTAAGAAACACCAAAAAGCTCTGTTCCACCAGGATATTCCCAAAATCCAGTGCCTGGGGTTAAAGGCAAACCTGCTCCAGCAGCACCTGCCACTGTAGCGGCAATTGGATTGAGTAAGTTGGTAGGGTTTAGTACAGCTCCAATTGCTGCGGGGAGAGCTCTGATGTTAGAACCAGACCTGCCTGAAATATAAGGAATTCTGGAGCTGTATTTCATGTAATAAAAACCGATTTCTCCATCTAACTTATCAATCGGTAACCTCAANGCAATTCCAAATTGATCGGAGTCGGGTCCATCTTTTCCTTCAGACATTGGTACTGACAAACCATTTGCAAGTGAAATAGGATTATTTAGCCCCGGCAAAGTAGAAATTGTCGAAGAACAAGGTTGTCCAGCAGATGTTGTGATCTGGAACTCAACTGGTGACCAGTATGTTCCACAACTATCTATATTTGCAGGAGACCATTCAAATTGATAAAAAGCTTCTAGTGATTTACCACCACCAAGTCCCAAGTTCATGGCCAATGATTTAACAGGAAGAAAAGCATCTCTAACTTCAACACCTGGTTTTCTTAGTGCATTTAAATCAATNGGGTTGATTTGATTGATACCCTGAACAAAAAGGCTTTCTCCCCAATTAATTACTTGATTNCCAAGTCTTAATTGCATTGGGTAGCCCTTGACTTCAAATGTATTGTATACATAAGCATCTAAAATTGTTGCACCAGAAAATTTGCTTAAGTGAGCAAATCCGTTATCTGATAAAGGCTGACCCTGTGCATAACCGCTGCCGCCATTTCCTTGAAGTACTCCATCCCCTTCAAGAGCAAAATCTGTCCAAGCTCTTATGCGAGTAAACAAACCCATGTCATCTTTTTGCAAGGAATAGTCAATAGTTGCCTTCAACAAATTTGCAAAAGCGTCGCCTTTACTATAGTTNACATTTCCACTATCAGTATTTGTTGATCCAAACCCTACTCTTCCTAGNCCNGCTCTTATCCCTGAGGGAGCNCTGTAAAGGCTGTTATCGGGGTCTTGAGCTCTATAACTAGCACCAAAAGAAATCGTTGTGTCCAAAGAACCACTCCAACCGTTGTTTGGCTCAAGCTCAATAGCAATGGAATTTGAGCTGAAAGTAAAGGTAGAAAAGATTAAGCTTAATAAAATATTAGTCTTAAGATTCGAGTTTTTATAAGAAAGGTTTGATGTTTTCTTATTTGAAAAACCGATTGCAAAAAGCATAGTTGTCTCCAGTAAAATTTCATTTGTCTTACTCTTGCGATGCAGCCACAGTGCANATAAGTTTATTTTGGTGCAATACAAAAATAGNTGCACTTTTANTGTTAATTATAACTGCAAAAAATACGACTATAAAAACTATAAACAATTACNGAGCAAAAATAATACATAAATCAAAAGGATAGGCATTTCGGCGGGAATTGTTGCNAAAAAATTACTATNAGTTAATTATCAAGTCCTATTTCTAAGGGTTTTNATTAGTTTTTCCTAAAANCTTGAGGCAGTGGAAGTGNCATCGGAGNATCGTCCAATTCTTCTGTAGAAAAATGATTGAATTCGGTAAAAGCTTTTCAGACATTAGTACTTTTGGTAATNAGTCCAATACAAAAAGCGTTGTAGCAACCTAATAAAACTCATCTTCTGTCTCCACAGATTTGATTGCCACTAAATAGGAATTATTGTCACGGAGTAATTAATATGTTGTTGTTGTAGCACTGTCAGTGCTTCATTGGCACAAGTTTTAGGTTCAACAACACCACTATCTGCTCTGTTTAGTCTTGAGAAGTAGTAAGCCTGACTGGTCTTGCCACTGAGCAAAATCTAGCCATAAAGTCGGCAGTTATCAACCTTGGCAGTAAAAAAATTGTTCTGTGTAATTGTGCAACCATTATTTTACATCCAAGATTTGTCGTATTTCTAAGTGCGACTGAGGCCACATTCTAAACGATAGCAAAATCGTTGAGTGAAAGTTTGTTATAGGACAGGAATGCAATTTATAATTCGACATCAAAATCATTAGTCAAAATAATGAAACTAAACATCTNTTGTTANNTTTGCAAAACGTTAAAAAATCGNAACCGCATCCTTCCATTTATGAATTTTTCAATACGACTGANCCCACTTATACAATTGTTGATATTANATCATCAGGTACAGAGTATGATTAAAATTTTGTTGTGAACTTTACGCAGAGGACTAAATAGGATCCAACTATTTAACTTGCCTTTTTTTGTGAGATTTCCTTTTTTTTTGTGAGATTTCNTNACGTCACTATTTAATATGAAGNGGTTACTGTGAAATATNAANAGAAATGTCAAATCAAGANTGGTAAAACAGTTAAAAAAAANTTTAAGTATTTTATTTATGGTAGCCCCAAAGCCTCATCATCTCCTCCCCCTGTGGGTGGCTCAAAATACTTTATAAATGTTGCTCTGTAAAACCCTCCTTTNATCATCATAATAGAATTTGCGCCTTTNTCACATAACTCCGGACCAAAAAAACGAAATGTATACGGAGGTCGCGGCATATAGCTAGATACATAAACAACAGCCAAGGGTCTATCTCCCTGCGAAGCGATAACTTTGTCAGAGTCTACACCTTCAAAGGTTACCCCAGGAATAGGTAGACAAGTCGCAGGTGTAACGCAGGTGCAAAAAAACAGTGACACACAAAAAAACATCAATTTTATTTCTTTTGGAAAATGGCTCACAGGCTCTCCCCTTCACCTATAAATCATCGACANTAAAAGAAAAAAATTAACTGATTTTATTGTATTTCAGACGCATATTTTAAAAGAACCTCACGTCTTTTGAGTTTTGGTAATTTTGATATTTTTTCAACTTTTTGGTAAAAATCTGACCAAGAAAAATTACTTTTTTCAATTAGTACCGTAAATCCTGGAGTAAGATCTTCATAGAGGCCAACCATACCTAAATAAGCATTATTTATGGATTTAACCCANTTAACATATTTGGTTTTTTGATTTTTCTGAAAATTATCGAAATAAGCGGAAGATAAAAGTTTTTTACGTAAAGCGATAAATATTTTTTTTTTATTGATCCTCATCTCTGAGGAATTTTTCCCTGATTTAAATAAAGCTCTTAGGTCAGCACTCGTATTAGCCAGTAAATCATTAAAATTTTTTCTTCTTTCTAATTCGATCTTATAAACATCTAAATTAGATTCTGNGCCGTTAATTTTTANCCATGCATTNACGCCACCTCTTTCGACAGCAGTCGCGAAAGCCTCGTTAAATGAGGAATCATCATTAACATAAATTTTTTGATGAGCAAGTTCATGAAANATTAAGCCGACAACATAAATATCAGCTCCATAAATAAAAGTATTAAGTAAGGGATCACCCCCCAACCAGTTTGACCAACCTAACGTTGAATATGCAGGAACATCTAAAATAGCAACCTCCGTTCCAGGCACGGACCGTTTCTTTTCTGCAAATTTCTCAGCNTCTTTTAGAGAATAAAAACCNTTGTAAGAAACGCAACCTGCTAGCGGAAAACACCANTTTTCAAGGTCCAATGNGAACTCTTTTGCAACAACAACATTCCAAACAACAGCATCTCTACCTAAATTTGTGTAACGTGAATAACTAGAATTTTTCGGTAAATTCAAATTTTCACTGGCAAACGCTCTAGCACTTTTAGCTAGCAAAAGTTTTTGTCTCAACAATGCAGAGGTTTCAGGTTTCTCGATGACTTCATCTACAGGTTCAGATTTTGACAAAACTTCAAAATGACCATTAACTATTTGTAGAGTATAAGAAAGGGAACTACAGCCAGTAACAAAAAAGCCAGAAAAGAAAAGNNAAGAAAACCAAAAAAAATTTTTTATTCTATGAATTACTGTCATTAAGAAACAAATCTTTATCCATCTAACAAGGGAATTAAGTCTTTTCTAATTTCAACAACATCTGTTTGAGGAGCAAATCTCTTGGATACATTGCCATTTGCATCTACCAAAAATTTGGTGAAATTCCACTTAATGGCTTCTGAACCCAAAACTCCAGGAGCTTTAGATTTTAAAAATTTGTATAAAGGGTGCGTGTTGTTACCATTAACATCNATTTTTTCAAAAATTGGGAATGTAACTTCATATTTAGACTCACAAAACTCAATAATTTCTTTNTTACTTCCTGGCTCCTGAGAACCAAACTGATTACATGGAAACGCAAGCACTGCAAAATTTTTACTTGCCAACTCCTTATAAATTGACTGAATTTGTTCATATTGAGGGGTGAAGCCGCATTGNCTAGCGACATTGANAATCAGCAAACACTTACCCTCATACGATCTTAGGTTTTCGGAGGCCCCGTCAATTCTTATCATATTTATATCAGGCAACATTAGTTGGATTATCTCCNTTAGATTCAGAATTTTTTTTGNCNNCNACTTTAAAAGAATGGTCAGTAATACAACAACANAATATTCAAAAATTNCTATTAAATTAACATGAAAAACACCAAATNATCCTCAAATANCCAAAATAATCTNTATNAGTATTTTTTATTGCTCACTGAGGATACTTNTGCAAGGGTTAACTAATTTTTTTNCAAATGGGNAANAATTTTTTCATAACTTTTAAATAAACCAACAAACGTTAAATTTTTAGTTTTTTAAGAACCCAACCAGATACCATCCTCAATTTGGCTTGCAACNAAACTCATATTTTCGGGGCTTTCAGAAAATCCGATAAGAGCAGCTGCATGATCCATCCACATTGCATCCGTCTCAGGCTTGGTAAACCTATCTAAATAATACTGTTTTTCAGAATCTGCCGGCGCTCTNCCGAGCACGTTTTCGTACAAAGCATCAACATATGAGCCGTCGCTTAAGTCAGTGCCATAGGTNCTTTCAAACTCAGGAGAGGCCAAAAAGTTAGCTGCCACCTGATGCAATACCAAACCATTTCCTTCAATATCATTAACGTGATAGTTTACTCCAGATGAATCAGGAGTTCTCTCAAATGCAGCTTGGTATAAACGATAGGCCTGCCCTGCATTTCCATCAGTATCGAAAGCAAGAATACCATCAACAAATTCAATTCTCTCAACATTTGAAACAGTGTCCGAACCCTCAAGACCGAGGTTATCCTCGATTAAATATGATTCAAGTTGTTTTATTACTGTAAAATCAAAATANGAACCAANATATTTGGCTTCATCTGTCCCATCCCCACCGTTGATCTGGTCATCNCCATAACCCCCGATAAANACATCCTTTCCAGAACCTCCACTAATTGTGTCGTTACCAGCTCCACCGTCAAAGAAGTTGTCACCCGATGATGAGGCAATTATGTCATTACCTCCTCCGGCGTAAAANACATCATCACCCGTGCCTAGCATTACATCTTGAGAGCCATCATCCCCAACCATAATTTGAGAACCTTCTCCACCTCTTAATGTGAAGTCACCAAGCACTAAAATCTCGGTAGATGATACACCTGNAACATTATCCAAATTAATATAGTATCCATCACTGGTCTGAGTGGAATCTCCCAGCAAAACAAAGCCAGCATCCTCAGCTAATGAAATATTAATTTCATCTTTATCTACTTCTGAGGTGTTGTTGCCAGTGAAGTCAAAAGTTTTCATTTTCGGAAGATAAATTTCTCCATCAGNNGANAANGTGCTTTGAGCAGACACAGCATTAGTAAAATCTGTTAATGCCTCGTAGGCACTTCCTGTCCTGGTCTTACCAATTGAACCGGCCAAAACTTCAACAAATTCATCAAAATTATCAACCGATTCATCCATTTCATATATAGAAAGTTCTAATGAGGCATCGATGTCAATATTCGATGTAAAAATTAAACCTGCCGATGCACTATCATCAAGTTCGATGGGAATGGCTCCATTACTAACAAATGAATTCAAAATATTTTTGTCAATTGTCGCGTCACCATACTTTAAAACATTAGTTTCCAAACTAACTCCTGACTGAAGAAGTTTAGAAGAGGACTCATCGATGGTAGGGTTTGATGGTAACGCGCTTAATTTGGTATTAACTTTTAACAAAGTAGTAGCATCTTCCTCAATCCTTGTTTTAAAAGTTGTTGTTGAAGTGCTACCAAGAACTTGTCTATCGCCAGTAAGATCGAAACCTTTTTCTGCCTCTAGAACTGATAAAGCACCAAGGCTTATTGTTTGCGCAGTATCAGAGCTGAGTGAAAACTGCATTAAACCAAGTTCGTTAGTTGAGGCATCGGCAGAAACAGTAAATTCCCATAACGAGAAACTATTCGGTGTTAGAGTTAAAGCCGAAGATGGGGCAGTAGCTAGACCTAAAACTTTTGTCTCAACACCTGAGGACGTCACAGAAGTAATTTCTCCACTTACTGCCTCTACAGATGGTGTTTTAGTCTCAATATAGAAACCCTTCATCTCCTGATTTGATGGATTCCAAAGACTTCCGTCATTGGTGTGTAATGAAAAGAAAAGTTGCTCTACTCCAGGAAAAAGCCACATCTCGGACTGTATTCCAATGGCGGCTGTCTCAGTTTTTACGAGGTCAAAGTCATCTGGGCCAGGCTCAACAATATACGCCGGAACTAAAAGTTCTTTGTTTAGAAAACCAATTTTTGAATCCTCGTCTAGATCATAATTTAGAACTTCTTCTTTAGCACGAATAGCTGATATCGTAGTAACACTTTCTCCTGCAATATCAATTGCGAGTGTGTCGTTTTGGATTGTGAATTTATTTAAAAAATACAAATTGTTTCCAGCTGAACCCCGATCCTCAATTAGGTTTATGACAAAATCATATTTATTGCTGCTTGTGTTGAAAACCTCACTCGTGAATAATCCTTTGGCCTCTGATGCATCTGAAGTAAAAGTGTATGGATTGCTACTCGTATTTTGCAACAACATTTCTGGTGAACCTGCCAATTGCACGTTGCCTGAAAAATCAACTGCTAGTCCTCCGTCAGCCAATTTTACGAGAGTTGGGCTTTTTAAAGTATCAGAGAATTTGTCCTGATAAGCATAAGATTGAACGGCTATTAGTTCTGCACCGGAACCAACTATATTGTTTAAATCAAGATCATAACCTGAGGTTAGTTCTGCACTTGAGATAACATCACTCAGTTTATCTGATCCATCTATGTTTGATACATAATATTTATCTGTAACACCAGTAGACAAAGTAAAATTTGTTTGTTTATATTTATGAATCCCTCCTGTTACATCCTGCTGTTCAAAAATTGTATATCCGGAATCTGTTTTATACACTCCCGATAGATAATAGCCAGCATTAGGTGTCCATTGTGCCCCGCCGCTCGAAACACTCTCTCGGAGACTAAATGAGGATGGATCACCCGCAACGTAGTTGTTTCCACTGGTGACAAGACCAAACTCTCCCGACGCTAATCGGACTACTGACGGACTATCAGTTTCTAAACTAGTCTGATTGCTGAGATACATTTGACTAGGTATCAAAACTGATGAAATTCCATCGCCAATTAAACTATCTCCATTTAAATCATAGCCAACTGCTATTTCTTTGTTTAACAGGTCAGACTCTGAAACAGAAACAGGATTGGTAGAAGTTGCTACACCCACCTTTTCAGTGGAAGATTCTGTAAAAGTCCACTTAGCAAATGATGGAAATGTTAGAGTTCCACCTTTTTCTATTACAAATGTTTGGGTTGTTATAGCACTGCCTGAACTAGTCGTTTCTGTGTAGACACCAGTCACTGTTGTGCCTGATGTCGGTGACCAATTCGTTTTTGATGAAGTTTCTAAGTTTACTAAAGCTGTGAGGCCACCAGTAGTAGAAACTCCATTGAAGTCTACCCCATAAGCACCGGAAATTGTATTTGCCAAGGTGGGTCCAGGGTTTAATCCTGTAGGTACCTCAGCATTCCAAATAAGATTAGTAATTCTGTCTCCAACCATTCCATCCTGTGTCAGGTCGAAGCCTATAACTGCCTCTTTTGCAAGAACATCCGTAAAATCCACAGTTTGTGCTATTGAAGCAGTAGCCTGAACATAGTTTTGCCCACTTACTTGTGGCAAAATCCACTCTTGATAAACCGGATTAGTAGCAGATCCAGTTTTTTCTACAATTACTGATATGTATTGAAGCTGACCTAAATTATCGTATTCTTCAATTGAATAAGCTCCTATAACTGTCGCTCCGGATGAAATCGCCCAATTTGTTCCTTCATTTGTCTTCAAATTTAAAACTTGTTTTAAGTCTCCGATAGAAGCATTACCGGATGTATCTATTCCGTATGCACCCGAGGCTGCTTTTACCAAGGAGGGTGACCCCAATCGTGGAGCATCAGGTATTTGATGGGTTAGCTCAATAACTCTGTCGCCCACAACACCATCGTTTGTTAAATCAAAGCCAAGAGATATCTCCTTGGTGAGAATATCGGTCAAAGATACTAACTGGGCTACATTACTAGATGCTGCAGCAACCCCAGTCGCAGTGCCTTGAAGAAAAGTCCATTGGGTATAAGTCGCTGATGGATCTGATCCAGATTTTTCGAAAATATGTCCGCGTGTTTCTTGTTGGCTAGATGAATTCACATCGTAGCTAATGTAGCCGCCAATAATTGAAGTCCCAGAGCTAAAAGTCCAATTTGTACTAATACTGCTATAGGCCTCTAAAAATAAAGTGTTAGCAACGTCTCCAGTTTTTCCTTCGCCCGTCACATCCAGACCATAGGATCCAGATTGTGTCCTAATAACTGTGGGAGCTATAGCAATTTTGTCAGCAAATCCATCATTGTCGGAATCAAAGCTGAACTTTCCTCCACTGGTTATAATGGATGCAATTCTATCCCCTACTACATCATCTCCCATCAAGTCGATGTTATTCCTGCCCTCAGCAGCTGCTAAGAAGGCAGTTGAAACTGGCGTTGCAATTACTGATGTTGCTGTAGCAAAAAAAGCCCCGTTATCAAGAGTGAATTTCCAATTATTGAAAGTTGGTGAAAGGCTACTTCCAGATTTTTCAACGACAGTAATGGTTTGTTGAGATGAGCTGGTTTGTTCAGCATAAACTCCAGAAATCTCAACATTGCGTGAGGGTTCCCATTGGGTTCCTGACGTAGTCAGTAAAACCTGCAAACCGGAGCTAATTCCTGGTGTTCCGGCTGGGAAATCTAGTCCATAGTTTCCTGTTTGAACCTGAACTAGTGAGGGCTCGGAATTACTTGTAAAAACTGTTTTTAAAACTTGATCGCCAATTACACCGTCACCATTAAGATCTACATTTATTAATTGCTCTTCACCTATTAGGTCCGGAACTGATAAAGGTGTTGGAACAGAATTTGATGCTGTGGCAATATTTGAATCTTGTTGATAATTAAAAAGCCATTTTTGATAAATAGGTAATGAAGCAGTCCCACCTTTTTCTATCAAAGATATCTGGGACATGGTGGCGCTGGGCTGAATTTCATAGGCACCTGTAATGCTCATATTACTAGATTGAGTCCATCCCACACCAGAGGAGGTCTTCAACATTACAAAGGGATTAACATCACCAACCTTTGCACCGCTTTCTGTATAGTCAAAGCCGTAAAGATTTAATGAACTTTTAATAACTGCAGGAGTTTGAATTACCGAATCAATTTTTCCATCACCGATAGAATCAACTTTTCGCGAAGATGTTTGAACAAATACTTCGGTGATTTTATCCCCAACTAAACCATCACCTGTAATATCAAAATTAAGCCCNCTCTCAATTGCTAATAAGTCAATAATATCTATGTTCGAGGCAGAAACTTGGTTGGTTTGTAAAGTAAATGATGACGGTTGTGCAGAAAATGTCCACAAACTGTATGTTGCAGATGCTGTTGCTCCGGTCATCTCGGTAAGGATAAAAGTTTGGATGCTAGACGCACTTCCTGAAGTGCTTTCATAGACCCCAACAGGGTTTGAAGATGTTGAAGCTGACCACATTGCCCCGGAATTATTTACGAGCAGTTTTCCAGATGCTAATGATCCAACAATTGGTGTTTCGCCAACATCCACTACATAACTTCCAGATGCAACTTTTACCAGGCTAGGAATAGATGCACTAATTCCAATAACATTAGGACTACCGGGCGCAATGACATTGGTAACCTTTAAACCATCGTTACCGACTAAACCATCGCCTGTAATATCGTATTTGAGCTTTACCTCAAATGATTGCAAATCATTGACGGAAAATGATTCGCCTGCAGAATTCCAAACTGCAAAAGAGGCTAAAGCCGAATATTGATAAAAACTGTAAACCGAAAAAACAGATCCGTAACTATTCGCTGTGTTCGTATTATAGATCAGTTTTAAAATTGGATCGTTGTCCCCTAATATAGAACTTGAATAGGCTGAGGAATTTATCTCAGAGGACTTGCTTTCAACGTAGCCTCCCGTCAGAGTATAAGAGGAATTAGCTGAGAATGGAGCAAGAGCCCCTCCACTACTCGACGAACCTGCGCTAGATAAGATTTGGTGATAATTATCAAAATCAACCGTGTTTGAGTCAGGAAGCGTATTTAAAGCAGATTCAGCAGATTGTAACCAAAAAATTGAACCATCACTGGATTTTGAGATTGTGGGAGATTTTGTTGCAATTGTAGTCTCACCGGATGCGTGCTGAATGGTTTTATTATAAATTGATCCGATAACAATTGATGAAGCACTTACAGAGCTAATTGCTCCATCACCATTAACGTCTCTATTAAAGTTAGTTTCTATTACAGCTGTATTGTTAGCAGTTAAATCTATCGCTTCAACAAACCTAAAAACTGGAACAGCTGTGGTTTGTGAAATTCCAAAAAGATCCACACTACCCGGACTAAAATAGTATGGGGAATCGAAAACCTCCAAAACACCCGTCGAATTAGCACTTGAAGTATAAGCTGCAAAAATATCTCCATGATGATGCCCGGCAAAAACATAGTGCCCTCCTGCAGTTGAAGGATCAGCATGAATTCCAGCTGCAGTGTAGTTTTCTTCGAATAAAACTTGAGGAGTTATAGTTACCGTTCCAAATCTTAAATCACTAGTTTCATAAAATGAATAGCCATATGTCTCAGAAAATCCAGTACTCTCTAATTGACCATTTTTAGTGTTTAAAAGATGATGTTCCTCTTTTGAGAAGAATCTTCCATTGTTGTAGATAACCTCACTTGCTGTAACTTTAAAAGTAGCTATCGAAGTCCAAAGCGAACCAACACTTAAAGGGGTACCAACTCCGATGTAGCCACTATTGTCAATATCCTTGTTAAGTTTAGTTTCTATGAAGTTTAAACTTGCAAAAGCATTTGTTGCACTTGAACTATAAGGGGACAAAAATCCCTCGGAAGCATTTTTGACAAGATCAGTCAATGATGCAGTACCCTGAACGAATTGCGTTCCTTCATCATTGAGGGTGAAAGTNGTGAGGGTTGTTGGAGTACTTGAAACTCCNGAATACCAGCTTAAACCATCCGGATCACTTAGAACTCCGAGGGTTAAGTTTGATGATCCAGACAAATCGTATTGATTCGAGCTNTTGTTATAAGAATAGTAATAATCGTTTGATACAACTGCCCCAACGATACTGAATGAGGAAGCTGCACTCCAAATTGCTCCACTTGATGTTTTAAGTGGCACTAAGGCTTCATTAAGTCCAGTATTAATTTTGGATTCAGCGTATCCAAGATCAAAAACAAATCCAGATAAAGTTTCCTCTAATTGGACAAATGTTGGATACTTGCCAAAATCAGATATATTTTGGTTTTTGTTTAAATCAACTAAATATTTTGACTCAACATTTACCAAACCTACCGCAGTAGTCGTGAGTGGCACACTAGTATTGGCTTTGGCAGTTGTTCCGGATTCATCAAAAGCCCATACATAAAGATTACTGCTACTTGAATCCTGAGATTTTTCAATAACAAACAACATCGGGTCTCTTGATCCACTCGCAAACTCAGGTCGAACAGGAGAATCTGCACGAACCACATTATATATAGAGTAACCTGTGGTTGGAGACCAGTTAGTCCCTGATGAAGTTAATAAATTAACTGTTTCAGTACGTCCGGAATTAGCATAACTAAAAGTTATACTACTGCCAGATGTTTGCTGATTTAGCGTTCCCGCACTATCTGTAAACAACACAGTCATTGAAAGTCAATCTCCAACATTAATTTTTGCTAGCATTACGAAAGCTTTTTTTAATAGCAGAGTTTAAAAAAATACATTTCGACAACTATTAGTCGACTTTTTGTTAGAAAACTTAACGTTTGGGATTTTTCAAACAAAAAGATTTACTCTGTNTTAATAAATGTGAAATTAACATAAATTAAGTTAAAAATTAAATTTTTTNTANCCAATATAATTAGAAAAAATTCTTGGAGTTTATTTTGAAATTTAAAATACCAAAAAAACAAACTTTCATTAGTTCTTTCCCCATATCGGTCAGATGGGGAGATATGGATGCTTTAGGGCACATAAACAATGCAATGTATTTTCGTTACATGGAAAGCGCGCGTGTTGCGTGGCTAACTGAAATAGGTTTGAAACTTGGAAAAAATAATGAAAGTTTTGTTTTAGCAAACACAATGTGCAATTTTGTCGTNCCAATTAGTTATCCATGTAATATTGTGATAGATTCCTACGTGAGTGAAATGACCAGTACTCGAATGGATGTAATACATGAATTTNTTGATCCTAAAAATAAAGAAAAAATTTTTGCAANCGGTNTAGCAACCTGTGTTTGGGTAAACTTAATTAAAGGTAAAGCTTCAGCTCTACCTGAAGTTATCAAGAACAAATACGATACTTAATATGAAGTTATGAAGAACAAAAAACGATANTTAATATATAGNTAATTTTAGAAAACTTTTTAAATTATGGTTGATTTTCACAGCATAATCATCGGTGGAGGTGTTATTGGTTTAGCAATTGGTCGTGCATTGTCTTTGTCTGGAAAAGAAACACTGGTNCTTGAGAACGCAGCTCAACATGGCACAGGGACAAGTTCAAGAAACAGTGGAGTCATACATGCTGGGATCTACTATCCTAAAAATTCTCTCAAAGCCAAATTTTGTGTAAGAGGCAAAGAGCTTTTATACGANTATGTTAAAACTCATAAAGTTATCCACAAACAACTAGGAAAATTAATAGTTGGACAAACTAGTGATAAGTCAAAATTACAATCTATTTTTGAGAAAGGACAAAATAACGGAGTCAAAGATCTTACTTGGCTAACAAAAAAACAAATTCTACAAATGGAACCNGAGCTTAATGTTACGGATGCTATCTNTAGTCCATCAACTGGAATTGTTGATGTTCACAGTCTTATGCACGCATTTGAAGGTGACTTAATAAGTTCATCGGGACAAATTGCTGTCAAAAGTAGATTTATTAGAGCTGAACAGACAGATACTTTTAATCCCGGGTGGAAAGTTTGGGTTTCATCTGTTGATGAAAATGAAGAGATGACTCTTAGTTGCAATTTGTTAGTCAATGCAGCAGGACTTGATGCAGATGCAGTTGCAAACCAAATTCAAACTTNCCATAAAGTTACAATTCCACAGGTGTATTATGCAAAAGGTAACTATGTTTCACTTACAAAGCCTTGTCCATTTAAACATCTTATATACCCTACGCCAGTTCCTGGTGGTCTGGGAACTCACCTTACACTTGATATGGGTGGACAAGGTCAATTTGGTCCAGATGTAGAGTGGCTAGGCCCTGTAGAAATGTCAAGACTACCTGGCTCATCAATTGAATCNTTTGATTATANTGTTAATAATAGCTTGCTTGAAAAATTTGCAAATGACGTTAAAAGATGGTGGCCCTCAATTGGAGCCAATGACCTAGCTCCGGCATATTCTGGGATCAGACCAAAATTGTCAGCGCCTGGTGAACCAGCAGCAGATTTTTATATTCAAAGTCAAAATGAAAGTAAAATACCTGGCTTAATACAACTTTTTGGAATTGAATCACCTGGATTGACTTCATCCCTTTCAATTGCAGAGCATGTTCTAGAACTTGCCAAAGATTGAAATTACTTAATTAATCAAAGCTTTAATAAGATGAAATCAAGAAGAAGAAAATCTAATATAAAAATTTCTTTCTTTTCTTTTTTAAGTCATTCAATTATTTTTATAATGGGATGCTTCTTAGGAATTTATGCACTTACCATTTTGACTGCCCCTCGAACTCCAACAAATGAAAAGTTTAAAGAAGCGCTAACAAATGCAAAATATGAAGGTTTTTTTGTCAAAAACCTTGAGGGTAGTAACTTTTTGTATTGGGGTAAAGGGCAAATTGCATTATCAAAAAACATGATAATCTTTCAAGGAAAACTATCACCTGGTCCTGACTATAAATTGTATCTAACAAAAAAATTTATCCAAAATAATAAAGATTTTTTAAAGATAAAAGACAAATCCTTATTGGTTGGTGATGTTAGATCATTCCAGGGGTTCATTTTAAAAAGTGATCAAGAACTCGATCTGGCCTCCTACAATAGTATTGTAATTTGGTCCGAATTATTTTCTGTATTTATTACTTCGGCCAAATACAAATAGAAATAGAAATAGAAATAGAATTTTATAACAAAAATATTATGAAATTATTGTTACGTCATTGTTGCACCGTGAGAAAAAATTCACAAAGATCTAAGTTTATTACAATGTTTGCTTTGATTGTTTCGGGAGAAATGATTTTTTCTTTACCTTTTCACCTAACCAGATTTTTTAGACCCACCATTCTTGAAACGTTCTCTCTTACCAATTCTGATCTTGGTGATGCATTTGCTATTTATGGAATAACGGCTATGCTTTCTTACTTTCCAGGAGGGATTCTTGCTGACAGATACTCAATAAAGTTTCTAATGACAGGATCTCTTTTTGCAACTGCGCTAGGAGGAATTTACCTCCTAACTATGCCTAGCGGTTACAAATTATTCCTACTTTATGGCTATTGGGGTATAACTTCTATATTGTTTTTTTGGGCAGCTTTAATTAAGGCCACTCGTCAATGGGGTGGAGTTTTGGCACAAGGTAAAGCTTTCGGTTTATTAGATGGTGGAAGAGGATTGGTTGCTGCTATTTTTGCAACATTGAGTGTATGGATTTTTTCTGCTGTACTTCCCGAAAATAGTCAACTCATAAATGATTACGACCGAGTATTAGCTCTTCAAATTGTAATTATTTACTACACAGGCATTACTGTTTTGGCAGGTTTAATTTTATGGTTCACACTGCCTCATGAACTCAATAGAAAAGAGTCAAAGAATTCAAAAATTGCTCTCGATAAAGTTTCCATTAACAATTTTCCGATAAAAAAAGTTTTTTTAATTTCTACTACAATAGTTTGTGCATATTGTGGTTACAAAGGTTTGGATAACATTAGCATCTACCTTACTCAAAGTTTAAACTGGCATGAAGCCTCTGCTGCAAGCTTTGTTGCATATTCAACTTACCTGAGACTAATCGCGGCCATAATTGCTGGATTCATAGCTGATAAATATGATTGCAATAAAACTGTTGGTTTCTTGTTCCTACTATCTTGTTTAGCCTACATGTTTCTATATCTAGTTGATCCTGGGAATTTTCTTATATGGTTTGTTTATGCAAATATATTAATTACTTTTTTATCTGTTTTCGCACTTAGGGGAATTTATTTTTCTTTGATGGAAGATGTAAAACTGCCTGTCAAAAAAACTGGAACAGTAGTCGGAATAGTATCTTTGATAGGTTATACACCAGATATATTTTTTTCACCTATCAGTGGGCGAATACTTGATCAATCGCCCGGATTAGTTGGTCATCAAAATTACTATTTACTGTTGTTTTTTATTTCACTTGCAGGGATTCTTTCCTCTTTTTTAATCGCAAAACAAAAATCAAAAAATAAAATTATTTAATTCAAAAATCTTGTAGAATTTCTAAATAATTTATAAACCTTTATTGATTAAAGCAATGTATGAAAGGAATCGAAATGAAATATTTTTATAAACGCTGGATTGCAAATTTTATTATGATTTTTCTTCCTGTTAGTGGAGTCGTTGCTGATCACCATATGAGCAAATTTGGAACAAGACAAGAAGCTAAAACCTTACTAGAACGAACAGTCAATCTTATGAATCATGATAAAGAATACGCCCTGCTAATGATGAGTATAGGCAGAGGAGGATTTTACATTAAGGATTTGTATCCTTTTTGTGCTAATCGAGAGGGAACACTTACAGGCCACCCATTTAATTTGGGAGTTAATCTCAAGTCTTTCAGAGATGTTGATGGAGTTAAAGTGGGAGAGTTGATGTTTGAAGTAGCCAAGCCTGGAAAAATATCCGAGGTCAAATACAAGTTGGAAAGGCTTGAAGAGGGCGTCTTAACTAAACAAATTTACACGAAAATTTCTTTCGTAACTAAAGTTGGTGATCATGTCTGCGCCGTTGGTTATTACAAAAAGTAACCACTATTAAAAAACAACTGGCACAAGATTATAAATTATTAGAAAAACCAAAAAAATGCTAAAAATATTTAACCAAAATCCTGCTTTAACCATTTTTCCTATTGGTATTTTATTTGAGGCATAAACAATAGAATTTGGAGGCGTTGCTACTGGCAACATGAATGCACAACTGGCTGAAATAGTTAGGGGAATTGTGAGTACAAGTGGATCAATACCAACGTTTATTCCAATTGAATACACGATAGGAATAAACGTCATTGTTGTGGCAAGGTTGCTTGTCAATTCGGTTAGAAATACCACCATCACTACTACACTAAATAAAATAATCCAAATACTCATATCAGTTGGTATTAAACTTGCAAGCCATACTGCCAATCCGCTACTACTGACCATGTATGCTAGAGCCATTCCTCCTCCAAAAAGAAACAGCAAACCCCATGGAAATTTTTTTTCCATATCGGACCACTCTAGAAGGGTTGTAGATTTTTCTCTAGACCGCAGGAAGAAAAGAGATAGTCCACCAATCATAGCTATCACTGCATCATCAAGAAATGAAAAAATAGGGATTTGGACTAAGGCTTTCCTAAAAATCCAAAAAAAAGCTGTCACTAAAAAAACTAAACCTACCATCTTCTCCTCTTGCGAGACTCGACCCAAGTCACTTAGCATTTTTTTTAGCAACTGTTTTGTGTTTTTAGGCGCGTTAAACTTTACAGGATACAAAACAAATGTAAGCAGAAACCAAATAAAAGGAACCAAAATTAAAGTAATTGGTAAAGCAATAAGCATCCAATCAAAAAAACCAATATCAATTCCCTTTTCCGAAACAAATTGTATTAAGTATCCATTGGGCGCAGTCCCAATAGGGGTGGCAATTCCTCCAGCAGAGGAAGCATAAGCAACTCCTAAGAGAAGAGATAATTGAAAGTTTGCTTTTTCTTTAGAAGATAAATTTTTTAAAGAGTCTGTTAAAGCAACCGCAACAGACAAGCCGATAGGTAATAACATAATTGTCGTAGAAGTGTTCATAACCCACATGCTTAAAAGAGCACTGGTAAACATAAAGCTAATAATTATTCCCCTCGCTTTTGTGCCTGTGTATTGAAGAATAGTCAATGCAATTCGTTTATGTAAATTCCATTTCTGCATCGATATAGCAATCATGAAACCACCCGCAAAGAGAAACTGAACTTTATTCATAAACTCTTTGCTTATGACCCCCATTTGCTCAACTGAAAAAATCGGAAAAAGAATCAAAGGTAATAGAGATGTTATTGGCAAAGGCAAAGCCTCTGTCGCCCACCAAATTCCCATTAAAATAAAAATTGCTAATGTAACCTGTCCGTTATAATTTAATCCAGATGGTTGTGGAATGAATAAGACAAAAATAAAAACAATAAAACCCAAATAAAAACCAATCCTTTTAAAATTCGTCCCTTTCACTTAATTTCAAACAGTGTTTGGTTTATTGAAATGATTAAATTTTTCTCTATCTAGGTCGTTTTCCGTTGAAGCGACTAATGTTGCAACAGTCCCATCACCAGTGACATTAACAGCTGTTCTTAGCATATCCAAGAGTCTATCGACACCGATTATAAGACCGATTCCCTCAACAGGCAAACCGACTTGTGCCAGAACCATTGTCAACATCACAAGCCCAACACCTGGCACAGCAGCTGTGCCAATTGAGGCCAATGTTGCAGTAAGTATCACCATTAAGTACTGATCGGGGGTTAAAACAATGCCATAAAATTGTGCTATGAAAACAGTCGCTACACCTTGCATAATTGCNGTGCCGTCCATGTTAATTGTTGCTCCTAATGGAACAGCAAATGATGAAACCCTTTTCTTGACTCCCAAATTTGTTTCAACCGTTCTCATTGTNATTGGCATTGTTGCGCCACTTGAGGAAGTCGAAAATGCGACCATAATTGGNTCTCTCATTTTTTTTAAAAAAATTAATGGATTAACCCGAGCAATCAACAACAACAATGTTGGATAAACAAATAATCCATGAATTATAAGTACTCCAACAACTGTAAAGAAATAAGCTGCAAGTTTAGTAATTTCTGTCAGCCCAATATTCAAACCAAGTTTGANCATCAGGCAAAATACACCGTAAGGGGCTAATGCTACTATCATCATTATTAACTTCATAAGGATAACATTTGCATTTTCAAAAACTTCGCCAATTTTTTTTCCTGCATCACCACTTTTACTTATTGCAATTCCGAAAAGTAAAGCAAAAACGATTACTTGAAGCATCTTTCCCTCAGCCATTGCCGCAACAGGATTACTTGGGAAAACATTAATCAATGTTTCAATTACACTTGGAGCCGGNGTTGGAGTATATTTTTCAACAATAATTTCAGTNTTTTCAGAGGAACTAATTCCTGGGTTGATTATGAGAGCAATTAACAATGCCATTGTTACCGCAACAGCGGTTGTTAAAAGATAAAATCCTATAGTTTTCCCTCCAAGCCTACCTACACTGCCGGTAGCGCCAAGACTTGCCGCTCCATTGGTTAATGATATGAAAACAAGGGGTACAACAACCATCTTTAACGAGACAATAAAAATTTGACCTCCCGCCTCAATTAATCCATTAAAAACATACATTTGCATAAAACTACTTTCAGAAATCTCAACCCACTGGGCCAATAAACCAAGTGATAGCCCAAGCACCATTGCTATTAAAATTCGAACAGTTAATTCCATTTATGATTTCCCCATATGTGCCGCACAAACTTTATTAATATTAATAAATTAATATATAAGATGGATAAAATTTTTAATACCTATGAACCTAGAGAACTAGATGCAGTTGGATTCTTATTTTAGCAGGACTTGATATCAGGATATTAAGTAAATTGAAAAGACAGAAAAATAAATGAATTCCTAAGAGTTATTGCATGTGGAATTATTTTACGCTTGCAAGATCAGCAAAAGAAATCAACAAACGGTACAAAATCTTTTGGGCTTTTATTCAATGATTTTTTTACTCAATGACTTTAAAAAAATATCTCAATACACCTGTTCCCCAAGCAGCAAAGAAAAAAACTGCAATTAACAAAATAAACCAAATAAATCTAAACATAGTAAAAAGCCTGTTAATAAATATTTTATTTAGCCAATTTTACTTTGGTTTAAATTTACTAATCTACTTTTCTTTCAAGTTGTCCACATG
The DNA here is from genome assembly GCA_002167365.1 of Betaproteobacteria bacterium TMED41. GTDB lineage: Bacteria > Pseudomonadota > Gammaproteobacteria > Burkholderiales > Burkholderiaceae_A > UBA7377. The sequence continues at coordinate 68,320 of NHCU01000036.1, forward strand.
AAAAATCTATTACTGTTGTTTTACTAGTATTATGAAGCGTCTGTTGCGCCTGAAGAGTAAATCTATCAAGTATTATTTGGTCATCAAAATTATTCTTTCGATTGTCAACACAATGATATATAAACTCTGTTTTTTTGCACTCATACTCAGCTAAACCGATACCAACGGCACCAACACTGACGTTTAGTCTCTGATCGTTAAAATGAAAATACCTAACCTCTCTGCCTGTCTGAGCCAAGGACTCTCCATCAAGAGACACTTTAAAACATTCAAAAACTTGTTGTTTGGCTGAAAAAAAATCAGAACAGCCATAAAACATAAGAAATGAACACATCAGTAAAGGTCGGATTTTAAGGGCCATAAACCAACTTTTTGAAAGATTACAATAAAATTCAGTTCATAATATTAATCAAGTACTACAAATTCTCACTTAGCACAACCATATGTTTCAATCCAGTCTGTTTCTAAACTGTCAGCTTTATTGGCAGTTTTTTTGGAAAAAAAATTGTATTGTTCAGAATACGTCCCATCAACCATCTGAAAAATTTTATACCCATCAAAACTCAGTTTATTAATATCAGAATAAAGCTCTGAACAATACCAATTTTTGTTGTCAATTATTTTACAATTATGTAATAGAGTAGATCTGAAATTCCCAGTATCGTCATTCAGTTGCTTAAGAACATTCGTAGCAGTTTTGTCCTTAAGAATAAATCTTATAGCCCCACTTTTTTTACAGGAATCGTTACATGATAGAGCATCAAGATCATTTTCACAAAAAAAATAATCTAAAACCTCACTTGAAAAAGTATTTGAGGAAATCAAAACACCAATTAAAAAAACTACAGATCTACTCATTGAAAAATTTTCTTAATAATTTCTTCCATCGTTAATAGTTATAGAATTTAAATATGTTTAAATTTGATAAATTTATGTTAAAAACAACTTTGCTTTTTTTTCTACTACTTAATAATTGTATAGCAATTAATAAAAATTACAGTTTTTGGTGCACTGGTGATCTAATAACAACAAAAACAATTCATAAAGAGCAGGTTAAAAAAGAAAAGGCAAGACAGCAAATTATTTTTAAAAATAGTAGGTTGTTTATTCCTGGCATGATGCTTTTATGCAATCAGAAATCTCACAAGGTGATCTGTTCAAAAAAAAGANTTGATTCAATTTGGGAAGCGAAGTTAGATTTAGATAAAAAGACTTTTTGGTACTANTCAAAAAATGTCACTCTAAATAAAACTCAAAATTTTACTTCAACATGTGTATTAAAAAAATGAAAAGNTAACACCAATACATGATTTAAAAAAAAGCCTTGCGTTTAAACTAATTAAAGGATAAAAAGGTATAAATAGTTAGCACTCTTGTTCCATTGCTTTTGAGATGAGCCACTCATAAATGATCGTNGNACTTGTTGGTATGTGGCGTTTGGGTTAAGGGTAATAAAATTTTTTAAATTTTATAATTATTCTCTTTTCTCAAATATACAACCAAAGGAAGATAATTGAACAACTTCGACGCTTTAGGTTTGCCTGAATCACTCATGCATACTCTACAAAATATGCAATTCTATAAACCTACTCCCATTCAGGCCCAAGCCATTCCTTTAGCAATAAAGGGAAAAGATATTTTAGGATCTGCTCAAACCGGTACAGGTAAAACTGCTGCATTTGGTATCCCACTATTAGTAAAGTTAATGAAAGAAATTGAAACGACTGCCCTTGTTATGGCACCCACAAGAGAATTAGCAAGTCAAGTGGTAAAACAACTTCAAATAATGGCGGGTAAAAAATCAAGTATAAGAGCATGTTTACTTATTGGGGGTGAACCAATGCACAAACAATTNCGACAATTAAAAAATAAACCGAGATTGATTGTTGGTACACCTGGCAGNATAAATGATCACTTAAAAAGGAAAACACTAAAATTAGATAATTCAAAATTTTTAGTTTTAGATGAAACAGATAGAATGCTTGATATGGGTTTTGAAGATCAAATAGAAACAATAATAAAATTTATGCCAGAACAAAGACAAACTCTTTTGTTTTCCGCAACTATTCCACCAGAAATAAAAAAGATCACAAAAAAATACTTGATTGAACCCATTAGAGTTTCGGTTGATGTTGAAAATAGTGTTGCCAAAAAAGTTANACAGATCATATTACGCACGACNGAAAGAGACAAATACGAAAAATTTTTGAATCAAATTGCTGATAGAACAGGATCGATCCTAGTATTTATGAGAACAAAACATAGTACTGAAAAAATGGCGGCAAAACTAACCAAGGAAGGATATAAAGCTAGCGCTATTAATGGGGATCTAAGGCAGAACAAAAGAGAAAGAGTAATAAATAATTTCAGAAATAAAAAATATCGAATTCTAGTTGCAACTGATGTGGCTTCAAGAGGTTTGGATATTCCCCACATAGAACATGTTATTAACTATGATTTACCTGAATGCCCGGAAGACTACGTTCATAGAATTGGAAGAACCGGACGAGCAGGGGCGGAGGGATCAGCCCTATGTTTCATAACCCCATCCGATAAACGCAAGTGGGATGCAATTGATAAACTTCTCAATCCCAACAGAAAACCCAAGTTTAATAGAAAAAAAACAAAACTTGAAGAAACAAGTAAAGTAAAAAATAAAAAAAACTTACAACCAAATACTAGAAAAAAAACTAGTTTTAAACCTAAAAAGAAAAAAAATAATTTATTCAAAAGACAAAAACAAAGCAACTCAAATCAAATGCGCACTAATTAACTGGTTCCGCAAAAAAATCTTTTGTCATCTTCACCATCCAGCATGCGATAACTTGATGATGAAAAGTACTTTCCGTCCATCATTGTATGTCTTAAAATNGAAAAAATTTCATCTGAACTGCAAGACCAATTCTTGATNTTTTTGATAATGCAATTTTTTATTGAATCTGTTGTNACGTTATTGNTATCACTTGTAATAAAGTAAATTTCCTCAAGATCGTTGTTTGTTTCTATACCAAACTCTATACTTCCAGACAAAAGACAGTTGCTGGAACATGACAAGGCAGACTCTTTATTAGGGCATTGATAATAGTTTAATTTATAAGCATGCGCTTGAATCACGAAAAAGATTGATAAAAATCCTACTAAAAATTTATTCATCATTTTGGATTTAGCTTTAATTGAGAACACTTTCCAATCGAAAGCGAAGGGGACAGTGACATATTGTTCCAAGCAAATTTTTTATCTACAGTGTATCCATAAATAAAAGAGTGGGTAATCAAGTTAGAAANTTTACTAAAATATACTNCTCCTAACAAACCATTACATACAATAAAGCCTATTTTTNTTGACTTCGTGCAATTAGAACTAATTTTTTTTTTATCGGATTTAGAACCAAAACGATAAAAAGTNCCCTGATCTTTTTGGTTTAANTCGAGCAAAAATTTTTGNTCATCAACTCTAGAATTTCGGACATTCCATATCTGCTTTTCCTTTTCAAAAACAAAGCCAGTTGATTTGTCCATTACACAAAGAAAAGTTTTATTATTTTTTGATGAATCAAAAGTGCTATATTTTTTTTCTTGGCTAAATACTGAGTATTCAACACTACAGAGAAAAAATATTAAAATTAATTTTTTCATTTTGACTATAATTTTACGTAAAATTTAAATTCAATTACCAATCAGTGGCCTTGTCAGAACTAGCAGAAACCCTATGAATNGCAATATCACCACCNAGATCCTCTTCCTCTTCNCCCATTCTAAATCCGAGAGTAAACTTAACTGTTCCGTAAACAATTAATGCACCTATCAATGAAATTGTTATGACAAAAAAAGTCCCAATAAGCTGAGCAAATAAATTAACATCTCCTAAACCACCAAATATCTCCAAACCAAAAATTCCGCAGGCTATCGCTCCATAGGCTCCACAAATTCCGTGTAAGGGCCAAACCCCCAAAACGTCATCAATTTTTAATTTATTTTGAGTAAATGTAAACATCTTGACAAACAAAAATCCTGCTCCTAATCCTACCAAAAGAGAGCCAATCGGATGCATGATATCACTGCCAGCACAAACTGCAACAAGTCCAGCAAGAGGCCCGTTATATACAAAACCNGGATCATTTCTTGAAGTAAATAACGAGGCTAAAGTTCCTCCAGCTAAAGCCATGAGACTGTTTATGGCCACCAAACCNGAAATATCACCGACCTTTTGAGCACTCATAACATTGAAACCAAACCACCCTATCAATAAAATCCAGCTTCCTAAAGCCAAAAAAGGAATACTGCTTGGTGGATGTGACGCAATGCCGGTTGAACGGTATCTNCCTTTTCTTGCCCCTAAAAGAATTACTGCAGTTAATGCAATCCAACCACCGGTTGCATGAACAACTGCAGAACCCGCAAAATCATGAAAAGAATGACCAGTGTAATTGACAATAAAATCTTGAAAACCAAAATTATTATTCCATATCAATCCTTCAATAAATGGATAAATAATTGCAACTACTAAAGCTGTAGCAGCAAGCTGTGGAAAAAATTTAGCTCTTTCTGCTATCCCTCCTGAAATTATTGCTGGAATGGCTGCTGCAAAGGTAAAAAGGAAAAAAAATTTTGTCAACTCATATCCACTATTGACGCTTAATTCGGAGGCTGGAAGAAAGAATGTAATTCCGTACGCTACAAAATATCCNACAAAAAAATATGCAACCGCACTTACGGACAAATCACCTAAGATTTTAATCAGAGCGTTAACTTGATTTTTGTGCCTAACTGTTCCAACCTCTAAAAATGCAAACCCTGCATGCATAGCCAAAACCATTACTGCACCCAACAAAATAAATAAAACGTCTATGCTTTGGGGCTGTTCCATGTCCTNTCTCCTTGATACAAATTTTTTTTATATANTTAANTCCTACATATTACATATTACATATTTTTTTAAATTAAATTTTTTAATGAAAGAATTAAANTTTGTAATNAAAGTTAATTCAACCAAATTCCTTCATCAANTATTGGAGACAAAAGTGAAATATTTTCTGGNCTCTCTGAAAAGCCAAGCAAAACATCAACTTTAGAAATAGAGTTTTCATCTAGCCTAGTTTGGTACCAGGTAACTTCACTTGTGGACGGAGCTCTTTTTAAAATATTTTGATATAGGATTTCAATATACTCACTTGTCGAGAGGCTTGATCCATTCTTGATTGTAAATTCAGGCGAGTTTAAAAAATTCTTTGCAACCGTTTGAAAAGAATAATCTGAAACTTCAATCTTGCTTAAGTGATAATTCAGACCCTCAGGATCAGGTTCACGAGAAAAGGCTGCATTGTAAAGTCTGTAGACTACCCCTGTATTTTCCCCTTGAGCTAAATCAAGGGCTAGGGTTGAGTCTAAAAACTTAATTCTTTGAAATCCGTGTAAAGTATCGGTACCAAAAGTATCAGAACTAAGCGAACAAATATTATTGATTACGTCAATGTAATTAAAATTGATTTTATTTAATGCTTCATCATAAACAAATACCTCTTTTTGTTTGCTACTCTTTATATATTGATTTTTTAAGGAGTTGGCCTCATCAGTCGAAACAAGATCGGACAAAGTTAAAGCAGAAATCATTTTTTCTTCCATAAGCTCATCAAATGTTTTAGTTTTATCTGAAAATTTAAAGTTTTCAATGTTTTCAAAGCTGATTTTTATATCGGAGCCTTTATCAATTTTTCCAGAATATGAAGTGCTATCTAAATTATAAAAATAATATGAAGATTCAGTTGATGACAAAAGAAAAGTATCCTTTCCTGACAAACCATTGACAAAATCTCCATTT
>NHCU01000037.1 GCA_002167365.1 Betaproteobacteria bacterium TMED41
TAATAATCGATTTTTTAATGTTATAATAAATTACGTTTATAACAAATGGTGCTTTAAATGGCTCTATTAAGCCAATGTTCAATTAAGATTTTACACATTGAATCTAAAGTTAATAACATCGCCATCATCAACAACATAGTCTTTTCCCTCTGATCTTAATTTTCCAGCCTCCTTTGCCTGCGATTCCCCACCGTGAGAAATATAGTCCTGATATTTAATTACCTCTGCCCTAATAAAACCTCGCTCAAAATCGGTGTGGATAATACCAGCTGCTTGTGGAGCGGTTGACCCTTTTTTAATTGTCCATGCTCTTACCTCCTTAGGCCCAGCTGTAAAGTAAGTTTGCAAGCCCAAAAGATAAAAAGCGGTTTGAATGAGTCTATTTAATCCAGGTTCTTTCATCCCCATATCAGAAAGGAAAACCAATTTATCTTTATGATCAAATTCTGAAATTTGTGCTTCTATTGCTGCGCATATAACTACTACTGGAGCATTTTGTTTGCCTGCATATTTTTTTAATGCATTTAAATGAACATTTTCTTTAAAACCATCCTCGGCTACATTTGCAACGAACATCATCGGTTTGAGGGTTAAAAGGCAAAAAGGTTTTAACAACTCTAATTCATTCAATTCTAAGCTTAGAGAGCGTAACGGTTTTACTGTGTTTAAATGACTTCTACACTTTTCCAGAAGCCCACAATAATTTTTTGCTTCTTTATCGCCTGTTCTTGCAAGTTTCTCAGACTTTGTTAATTGTCTCTCAATACTTGCCAAATCTGCTAAAGCTAATTCTGTAGCAATTGTTTCAGCATCTGATACCGGATCAACTGATCCGTTCACATGAACAATATTAGAATCATCAAAACAACGCATAACATTAATTATTGCTGCAGTTTCTCTTATGTTTGAAAGAAATTTATTACCTAGACCCTCACCTTTGCTGGCTCCAGAAACTAACCCAGCAATATCAACAAATTCAACAATTGCTGGTAAAACCTTTGAAGGATTTATCAAATTAGCTAAAGCTTGCAGTCTTTGATCAGGAAGTTCTACAATCCCAGTGTTAGGTTCAATCGTACAAAAAGGATAATTCTCTGCAGAAATCTCTGAAGAAGTTAAAGCATTGAAGAGAGTACTTTTCCCAACATTTGGTAATCCAACAATTCCACAAGATAAACTCAAGCTAAAACTCCTTACTCAAAGCATTTTGTATATTTTTTATGTTACATTTTAATAAATCATTCATATACTTTGTACACAAACTAATACCTAAATCGATGCTTTTTTTTTCTTCGCCAGATGGTTCCGAAAGCACAAAATCTGAAACATTTTTTATTGGTGTTTCAATAGTTTTTGGATGGCCGATACCGAGTCTAAGTCTCCAAAAATTTTCGCTACCCAATTTTTGTTGAACATTTTTTAATCCGTTATGACCGGCATTACCCCCCCCTTTTTTGAGCTTTATAGAGCCTGGTAATAAATCTAATTCATCATGAACAATTAAAATCTGCTCAGCTTTTATTTTATAAAAAAAAGAAAAATTATAAACAGAAATTCCTGATTCATTCATATAAAGTGAGGGTTTTAAAAGCCAGACTTTTTGATTTTCTAAAGTCTTTGTTTGGAAACTTGCGATTTCAGCTTTTGATCTCGTATCTCTTTTCCACTTCAGATTACTCTGCCGTACAAAAGAATTAAGTAGCCAAAAGCCTGCGTTGTGTCTAGTTGAACTGTAATTTGGCTCCGGATTACCAAGGCCAACTATAAGTTTAATTTCATTCAAACCTATTTTAGTTAATTACTTTTCTTCAGTTTTCTCAGTATCAACATCAGCTTCTTCCTCAGCTGATTCAGTCTCAGCTTCTTCTTCTACGATATCAACTACTTTAGGTTTAACCGCAGTTGCGATAACAGGATCATCCTGACCATGCATAAGAAGCTCGACACCTTTTGGAAGTATAATTTCCCGCACATGAATTGAATTACCGATGTCTAGTGCAGAAAGGTCAACCTCTATAAAATTAGGTAAGTCTTTTGGAAGACAAGAAATTTCGACTTCGGTCATAACATGTGACATTAAACCACCGTTTAATTTAACAGCTGGGCTATTTTCCTCTCCGACGTAATGAAGGGGAACCTTGGTATGAAGCTTCTTTTTCTCATCAATTCTCTGGAAATCAACATGAGTAATTTTTTGTTTGTAAGGATGTACCTGAAAATCTCTCAAAAGAACTTTTTCTTTTTTACCATCTAATTTTAAATTTAAAATTGAAGAATGAAAGGACTCCACATCTAGTGCTAGCATTATTGAATTATGCTCAAGCTCAATATTGACTACTTCTTTACCAGCTCCATAAACTACCGCCGGAACTTTTCCGTGCTTTCGTAATTTTTTAGAGTGACTTGAACCAGGCACTTTTCTAACTTGCGCAACTACATCAGTAACAACACCGGACATTAGATACTCCTTAAAACATTAACCCTAGATTATATGCCAATAACAAATGAAAATAAAAAAAATTTACAAAATTCTTCAACTTAAAAATAATGAACTAACTGAATCAGACTTAGAGATTCTTAAAATTGTTTCAGCAAGAAGGCCTGAACAAGGCACCTGCCTAATTTTCCCCGAAGACTGCGCTGATTTTGACAAAGGTATAGTATCAGTTACAACTAATTCATCGAGATCAGAGTTTTTAACTTTCAAAACAGCATCCCCAGAAAGAACTGGATGAGTACAATAAGCAACAACTTTGGATGCTCCATGTCTTTTAAGTGCCTCTGCTGCTCGAGTCAGCGTTCCAGCTGTATCGACCACATCATCCATTATTAAACATGAACGTCCAGCCACATCACCAATGATATTCATAACCTCAGATTCATTTGCTCTAGCCCTTCTTTTATCAATTATTGCAAGATCAGTATTAAGTTCCTTTGCAAAGGCTCTTGCTCGCACAACTCCCCCGACATCAGGAGAAACTACAACTGGATCATTAAATTCATTTTTACAAATATCCCCCAAAAGTATTGGAGTAGCATAAATATTGTCAACAGGAATATCAAAAAATCCTTGAATCTGATCAGAATGTAAGTCCATAGTTAAAATTCTATTGACTCCTGCTGATTCAAGCATATTCGCAATTACTTTTGCACTAATTGGAACTCTAGAGGAACGTACTCTTCTATCTTGTCTTGCATAACCAAAATATGGGATTGCAGCAGTAATACGCCCAGCTGATGACCGCCTCAATGCATCAACTATTAGCATAATCTCCATCAAATTATCGTTTGCAGGACAACAGGTTGATTGAAGTACAAAGATTTCTTTCCCTCTGACATGTTCTAAAATCTCAACGGCTATCTCTCCATCCGAAAACCTAGTTACTACTGCTCTACCTAAACTAGTAAAAAGGTTTTTGGCAACGTCAGCCGCCAATTTTAGGTTAGCGTTACCCGTAAAAATCATCGTTTCTACAGATAGATCATTTGACCTTATCAGTTTATCTACCATCCGTTACCACATACAGTCAGTTAATTTTGAAAAGAGGGGCTGGGGTGGAAGGACTCGAACCCTCGCATGCCGGAATCAAAATCCGGTGCCTTAACCAACTTGGCTACACCCCAATTACTAATTACAACAATAAAAAAATAATTCCAATATTCACATAATACAATTTTGTAGAAAAAATAGGCAATTAACATCCGTATTGAGTTAGTAATGTCATTTTTTTAATTTATTTAAAAGCCATTTTTCGACTGAAGGGAAAACGAACTTTCTCACATCTCCTCCAAGTATTGATATTTCTCTTACAATGCTTCCCGAAATGAATTGATACTGCTCAGAGGGAGTTAAAAATACGGTCTCAACCTCAGGTAAAAGATGTCTATTCATTCCAGCCATTTGGAATTCGTATTCAAAGTCAGAAACCGCTCTCAAACCTCTGATTACAACAGTTCCATTGTTTTCTCTAATGAAATCTTTTAATAAACCTTCAAATCCAATAACTTTTACTGCTTCATTATGTTCTAAAACTTCTTTCGCTATCTTAACTCTTTCATCCAAAGTGAAATAAGGTGATTTTGTTTTACTTTCAGCTACACCAACAACAACTTCGTCAAAAAGTTTGCATGCTCTTCGAACTAAATCCTCATGCCCTCTGGTCAACGGATCAAAGGTTCCTGGATAAATTGCGGTTGTAATCATATAAAGTAAATTGGAATACTAACAAAAGTTTTTTTTCATAATTAAATAATACCTTATGGTTCCACTTTTACTAGCGCAGATTATTTCAAAGCCCAGTGAATCAAGCATAAAATCAATTGAATTATCGTATTCCACGTAAACTAATCCGCCACTGCTGACTTGGCAGGACAAATTAGGCAATGNTTTTTTTAATAATGAACTATCAAATGGCGGGTCTAGAAAAATCAAATCAAACTTTTTATTTTGGTTTAATGTTAACCAAGCTAATGCCTCCTTGCAGTGGGTCTTTATATTTTCTGGGTTGCCTAGACCGCGAATAAAATAATTCAACTGATCTATGACTTGCTTATCCGAATCTATAAGAGTTACCTGTCTTGCCCCTCTCGAGGCAGCCTCAATACCCAAGGAACCACTTCCACAAAAAAGATCCAAAACATTTGAATTAGATAAATCAATTCTGGAGCTAAGCCAATTAAAAATAGTTTCTCTTATTTTCGCAGGGGTTGGCCTTAAAGTTTTTCTATTTAAAACCGTGAGATTTCTTCTTTTCCATCTACCGGCAATTATTTTGATCATTATTAAAAATTATTCTTTATGACCCACCACGANAAGACTGGTATTATNTAAATTGATTTTTTCTTTAAGAACCTTTTGAACATCTTCAAGAGTTACNGCTTGAATTCTCAGNACCCAATTATCAAGATAGTTCAATGGTAAATCGTAAAAAGCTATCTGAGCTAAATTCTCTAAAATTTTCATGTTTGAATCTAGTCTCAAAGCAAATCCCCCAATTAAACCCATCTTTGCAATTTCTACTTCCTCAGCACTCGGCCCGTCTTCAATAAATTTAGACACTGTATTCAACATAACTTCAACTGCTTTTTGTGAATTTTCTTTTCCAGTTTGAAGACCAATATAAAATGGCCCCTTCTGTTTCAGCAAACTGAAAGCTGAGAAAACAGAATAAGAAAGACCTCTGTCTTCTCTTATTTCTTTCGTCAAACGAGAACCAAACCCACTACCTCCAAGAATATGGTTGGCAACAAGCATTGGAAAGATTTCATCAGTTTCATGTCTGGCCAAAATGGGCAAACCCATCCAGATGTGACTTTGAGCTGCAGGGTGAGGTATTTTAAGAACTGTTTTCCCACCTTTACTGACTGCTGGAAGGAGCTGAGGGACCTGAATGGTGTTAGAAAAATTACTCAGTATCAGTTTATCCGATAGCGGGCTAGTGATCTTGTTGGCGAGAGCCTTAGCTTCCTCAAAATCAATATCTCCCACAATTGACAATGTAATTCTACTGGGTCTCCAAAAAGTACTGTGAAAACTATGTAAATCGTCAACTGAAATTGAACTAATTGATTTGGGAGTAATTGATCTCCCATAAGGATGCTCAGGGTACATTGACTTCCAGAGGTTTTTTGTTGCTATTGTCTGAGGCTTTGTTAAAGACTCCTCTAGTCGTGAAATTGAATTGTTTTTTTCTCTTTCTAGGATTTCCTTATTAAATTTTGGAAAGGCTAAGACACGAGAAATGAAATCTAGAATTGGACTTCTTATTTCACTATCAGATAAAAATCTAAATCTGAGTGATGTTTTGTCTCTATCACTTCTTGACGACCTCACCAGTGAATTTTTGGCAATAAACTCTGAGATTTCTTGCTCTGACATTTCATCTCTGTCACCAAACTCGTCAATGCCTTTAAAAATCATTGATTTAGTCATAGCAGACAAACCTTCGAATCCATTTGGATCCCATCTACTCCCAGCATCTATTTCAATCGCAAGATCAATTATGGGTATTGACTTAATTTTATACATTACTACTCTAACGCCAGTATCAGCTTCCCAAGATCTAATTTTTGGCGCAAAGTTTTCAACAGCATTGGATGGTTTTATATCTGATTCATTTGCATATGAATTAGCAAAAGCCAANCAAAAAACCAAAATAAAATTTAATTTAATTTTAGATAGATCACAAAAAATTTTCATCANGTCGCCTGCTGTTGTTTCTATTGAANTCAGAATTTTAATTTAAACTTGACACCAAATCGATGGGCTCAAATTCTAGTACGGTTAGATTGTTTTCATCAAAAACTTTATTACCTACTCTTCTAATATCTTCACTTGAAAGAGAAGACAATAAGTCAAGCCAGTCTTCAGAGTCTTTTAGAGGTCTTCCAGCTGCAACTAACATTGCTGCCTCTCTGACTTTGCTCATAAGTGAGTCTCTTTGAAAGATTTGTTCAGCTTTTGCTTGTCTTTTAAGCACTTGTAATTTTTCATCTGTAACTCCGTCACGGAGGATTTGTTTTATCTCGTAGTCAATTTCACTTTCGAGCTCTTGAAGACTGACAGAAGAAGCAGGAGTGGCTTCAATGATAAAATAGCCAGGACCTCGTGACATCCAACTAGAACCTGAGGAAATATTTATTGCTTTCCTGTTNTTTCTGACTAATTTCTCAGTTAAGATTCCGGTGTCAACATCACTCATGAGTGAACTTAGAACTCCTAAAGCCAGAACATCTCTAGCAGACTTATTTGAATACTCTAGCGGNCCTGAGGAAGATGAGATTGTNGGAGCTTTCCATAACTTCATAATAAATTTATTTTTTGCGGGTGCTTTAAGTGACAGACGTCTCTGTCCCTTTTGACTTGGTTCTAGTTGAGGTTTTCTCTCAGGCAAAGTATTTTGTTTTGCATCTCCATAAAGCTCCCGGGTCCAAGTAAGAATTTTTTCAGGATCAACATCCCCAGCGATGATAATCGTAATGTTATTTGGCACATACCAATTNTTATACCATTCTAAAGCATCTCCAGTGGTCAAATTTTCTATATCATTTCTCCACCCAATTATAGGCCTTCTAACGGGAGAGGCCATGAATGACTGTGCTAAAAGTGCTTCGTAAGCAAGTCCTTTTGGGTTGTCTTCTGTTCTTAGAAGCCTCTCCTGAAGAACTACATTTATCTCCTTTTCGAAATCATTTTTATCGATTATCAAATTTCTCATACGATCGGCTTCCAATTNCATGACCTCCTTGATTGAATCCTTATGCACTTGTTGGTGATAACCGGTCATCTCTTTCGAGGTAAAAGCATTATCTCTTCCGCCTAAGATACTTATTCTTCTGCTGAACTCGCCCTCAGCCATATTAAGGGTTCGCTTAAACATCATGTGTTCTAGAACGTGTGCAACACCTGACTTTCCGTCTACTTCGTCCAATGATCCCACATTAACGATGGTCATTTGAATGGCAGTTGGTGCTCTACTATCTTTATAAACTATCAGTCTAAGACCGTTATCGAGGAACGTATCTAAATTAGGTTCAGAGACAGATGCAATACAGGGATGATAAAAACAGCTAAAACAAATTAAATTCGTTACTATAATTCTTAACATACACTTCTTTCTTAATNATTGATAAGAATAGACAATATCTTGACTTAAAAAACAATGGATAGTTTCACAAANAAATCTGAAAAAAATAAATCAACAACTTCATCAAAGATCTGGTCTAGTTTAACAGCGTCAAGAAGAAATTTTGTTGGCTTATTCAGAAAAACAGAAATTCATGAATCGTGGTTTGAACATATAGAAGAGTCACTGATTTTATCAGATGTTGGTCCAAAACTATCAATGGATATCATCAATGAATTAAGGCTTTTAATTAAAGAAAACCCAAAAAATTCAGAGCCGAATTTAGCCCGTGAAAAACTAATTAGCATTATAAAAAATAAATTAATCCAACTAAAATGTGAAAATAAATTCACTGAAAATCCAACCATTATTATGATTGTTGGAGTTAATGGAAGTGGAAAAACTACCAGCATCGGCAAACTTGCTTTTCACTATAAAAAAAATGGTAAAAACATATTATTAGCGGCTGGAGACACATTCAGAGCCGCTGCTCAGGAACAGCTGGTTTTCTGGGGTGCCAAAAATAACGTTAGCGTTATTTCCCAAAAAAATGGTGATCCTGCCGCCATTGCATTCGATAGTACAAAAGCAGCTGTTGCAAGGAAAGCCGAAATCTTAATTATTGATACTGCCGGAAGGCTTCCGACTCAACTTCACTTAATGGATGAGTTAAAAAAAATAAAAAAAGTCGTTTCAAAAGCACTGCCGCAAGGGCCTCATCATATCTGGATGACTATTGATGGCGGTGCTGGGCAAGGCGTTCTTAAACAGGTAGAGGCGTTTCATAGCGCATTAAATTTAAGCGGAATTATAGTAACTAAATTAGATGGTTCTGCCAAAGGAGGGATGCTTTTAGCATTGAGCGAAGAATATAAAATTCCTGTGAGGTTTGTAGGTGTAGGTGAAAAGATTGACGACTTAGAGGAATTCAATCCATCTGCGTCTTCTACAGCCCTAATTGGAACTAGTGACTTTATCTAATCAACCTTAACGCAATCTACAAAATATTCCAATATTCCAGCACTGTTTTTTTTTGATACAAGCCCGTGAATATCAGCTTCAAAGCCTGGAAAGCTTTTGTTAAAGTTTCTTGCAAATCTTAAGTATTTGACTATTGTCTCATTAAATCTTTCACCAGGAATAAGTAATGGAATCCCGGGTGGATATGGCGTCAACAAACTTGTTGTTATTCTGCCCTCTAACTCATCGATAGGAACTCTATCTGTCTTTCCCCTAGACACTGAAGAAAATGCATCTGCAGGTTTCATAGCAGGTTCCATGTTCGACAAATACATTTTAGTCGTGAGTTTTGCTATGTTGTTTTCTTTGTATGTATCGTGCAATTCTTTGCACAAATCTTTTAGTCCAACTTTTACATATTTAGAATGATTTGCGCAAAACTCAGGTAAAACTCTCCACATAGGTTGGTTTTTGTCGTAGTCGTCTTTAAACTGTTGAATGGCCGTGAGGAGAGTATTCCAACGCCCTTTGGTTATGCCTATGGTAAACATTATAAAAAAAGAATACAAACCTGTTTTCTCTACAATGACCCCATGTTCAGATAAGTAACGAGTAACCATCGAAGCTGGTATTCCCTGCTCATCAAATTCTCCGTTCATGTTTAACCCAGGTGTGACTATGGTAGATTTTATTGGGTCGAGCATGTTAAATTTGGGTTCAACTTTTCCAAACCCATGCCAATTTTCTTCAGGCTTTAGGATCCAGTGTTCTTTCAGGGCCATACCGTCACTATCTTCAGCAATTTCTTCAGGCCCCCATACTTTAAACCACCAATCACTGTAACCTATTTCTTTTTCCACTTTTTGCATAGCTCGTCTAAAATCTAAAGCTTCAATTATAGATTCTTCAACTAGAGCAGTACCACCTGGGGGTTCCATCATTGCTGCTGCAACATCTAAGGAAGCAATAATTGAATATTGAGGACTTGTAGAAACGTGCATGTGATAAGCCTCATTAAATAAATTATGGTCAAAACGACGTGATTCCGAGTCTTGCACTAGAATTTGAGAAGCCTGAGACAGACCTGCTAAAAGCTTGTGAATGGATTGTGTAGAGAAAACTATAGAATGTTTAGCCTTTGGTCTATTAGGTCCAATTGCATGCATGTTCATATAAAATTCATGAAAAGCAGCATGAGGTAACCATGCCTCATCAAAATGCAGAGTCTGAATTGAATCCCCTAAAACCTCTTTTATCATTTCAACATTGTAAAGAATTCCGTCATATGTACTTTGTGTCAATGTCAATATTTTTGGGGTATTTTCCCCAATTTTTTTAGCTCTCTCAAAAGCCTCGAGCGCTATGGGATTTTTTTTAATTTTATCAAGTATATTTTCTGGACGAAATTCATCGAGAGGGATGGGCCCAATGATTCCCAGATTATTTCTAGTAGGCATTAAAAAAACAGGGACAGCACCAGTCATAGTTATGGCGTGCAGGATACTTTTGTGACAATTCCTATCGACAACAACTATATCTCCTGGAGAAACTGAGGCATGCCAAACTATCTTATTTGAGGTCGATGTTCCGTTAGTTACAAAATAACTATGGTCAGCGTTGAAAATTCTTGCTGCATTTGTTTCAGACTCAGCAACTGGTCCAGTGTGATCAAGCAACTGGCCCAATTCATCGACTGCATTACAAACATCAGCTCGTAGCATATTTTCACCAAAAAACTGATGAAACATTTGTCCTACTGGCGATTTCAAAAAAGCTACCCCACCAGAATGACCAGGACAATGCCATGAATAAGACCCATCTTGAGCGTAATTTACCAGTGCTCTAAAAAACGGTGGCGCCAAGGAATCTAAGTAAGACTTAGCTTCTCTGATTATGTGTCTAGCTACGAACTCAGGTGTATCCTCAAACATATGAATAAATCCGTGCATTTCCCTCAGTACATCGTTTGGAATGTGCCTAGAAGTTCTTGTCTCCCCGTACAAATATATCGGCATTTCATTATTTCTAACCCGTATCTCTGAAATGAACGCCCTAATACTTTTTAAAGCAGATTCTGTTTCAGCTTCAGAACCATCACCAAATTCTTCATCATCAATTGACAGGATAAATGCTGATGCTCGGGATTGTTGCTGTGCAAATTGAGTTAGATCTCCGTAACTTGTTACTCCCAATACCTCCATGCCCTCTTTTTCTAAAGCATCAGCGAGTGATCTGACTCCAAAACCTGAGGTATTTTCTGATCTAAAATCTTCATCTATAATTACAACTGGAAATCTAAATTTCATATTATTTCGTTTAAAAATTATTTTGATTAATGAAAATAATAAGCTACAAATTAGGTAGTTTAAAACAAGTTGTTTATTAAACCTTAATGAAAAAAGTTGGAACTTGATTTATAATTGGCAGTCTATATACTAGAGTGCTAATTTTGAAGGGTAATAATGGTCGATTGTGCTTTTACTGATAACTCTAATGCTTTGATTAAAGCCTTCGTATCTCCTGGATCTGATCTTGGAGCATACATATCTTCAGTTCATCAATTTCCTATTCTTTCTGCTGAAAAAGAATTAGAACTAGCTATGCGCTTACAAAAAAACCAGGATCTTGAGGCGGCTAGAGAATTAATTTTGTCTCATTTGAGAGTTGTAGTCTCAATATCAAGGCAATATACGAACTATGGCTTATCGCAAGGCGACCTAATTCAAGAGGGTAACATTGGTCTAATGAAGGCAGTGAAAAGGTTTGACCCTGATCGGGGTGTCAGGCTTTTCTCCTTTGCCATTCATTGGATCAAAGCCGAAATAAACGAATTTGTTTTAAAGAACTGGAAAATTGTTAAAATTGCTACTACCAAGGCTCAGCGAAAATTGTTTTTTAATCTGAGAGGACTAAAAAATAAATTGGGAACTGACATTAACCTGAGTTCAGACGAAGCGCAGTCAATTGCCTCGACTCTTAACGTTAGTGAAGACGAAGTATTTGAGATGAACAACAGACTTGTTTGCAGTGATGCTCCTTTAGAAGGGAACAATGAATCTACAGGCCCTATTGATTATTTGACTTCTGAAAACTCTGATCCAGCTTCACTTGTTGCCGACAGACAAGAATCCTCTTACAGAGTTAATCAATTAAATGAAGCAATAAAAAACCTCGACGAAAGAAGCCAAGTTGTAATTTCTGAAAGGTGGCTCAAAAAAGAAGAAGGTGTCAAAACCAAAACTCTCAAACAATTGGCTGTTGAACTAGAAGTTTCTGCAGAGAGGGTTCGCCAAATAGAAGTATGTGCACTAGAAAATTTAAAAAAAATACTTGCAAAAAATAACTAATACAAGTGTTGCAATCCTTTATCAACCATTAATGCCGCAAAAATATAAGTCAAATAATTGATAGAATATTTGAAGTGCTTTCTAGCCAACTCCTCAGAGTAATCACTGTAGAGACTTAAGCTTAGTTTTAAAAAATAAATACCTGAAAACATTGCTATAGCTAAATACACTACTCCGCTCATTCCAATTGCTGTTGGCAAAACCGAAGTGCCAATTAATAAGAATGTGTAAAGAAGTATTTGTAACCTTGTAAATTTGGATCCATGTGTCACTGGTAACATTGGTAATCCTGACCTCTCATAGTCATCACTTCTGTATAACGCCAGTGACCAAAAGTGTGGAGGAGTCCAAATAAAAATAATAAGAAAAAGAATCCAAGCTTCTGGAGGGGTTGTTCCAGTAACTGCAGCCCATCCTAGAACTGGAGGCATTGCCCCAGACGCACCACCAATTACTATGTTTTGAGGTGTTCGAGGTTTAAGTAGTAGAGTATAAAAGAAAGCATAGCCTGCAAATGTTAACAAGGTTAACCAGGCAGTTAGAGAATTCACATAACCCATCAATAATGCAAATCCTGAAACTCCGAGAACCGTTGAGAATAAGATAGTTTGCTTAGTGGTGAGTGTTCCAGTAGGTAACGGCCTCCAAGCAGTTCTTGCCATTTTTGCATCAATGTTTCTTTCGACCAAACAATTGACTGCCGCTGCCGCACTTGCAACTAAAGTTATACCAATGATGGCGTTTATCAGCACAAAATAAGAAATTGACTGAGGTAAAGCCATAACCATACCTATAACCGCGCAAAAAACAATCAGCAAATTAACTTTAGGCTTGGTTAGTGCCAGGTACTGAGAAAAGCTGGAGGAAATATCAGCAACTGTTGTCATTAAGAAGACTCAACCAGTTCTTGAAACTTTTAATAATCTTGTTAAATCTTTATGAATTTTCTTAATATCTGGATTTGGTGGATATCTCATCATAAAGTGCCCTTGTGGATCTATAAGCCATAAACCTTTGTAATTAAAATTTTTATCAAAATCTTTGCTAGTTAATTCTAAACGTCTTAAAAAGTCAATATTATTACTTAGCCTCAAACCCCATGTTCCTTCAAATTCTTCCTGATTGCTAGCTTTGGTTAAAGATAAATCATTATCTATAAGCCATATTCTTTCTACTCTNGCCCTATTTTTTCCTGTCATCAATCTAACTTGTCGCATCACATATAATTCCTGGCGACAAATATCGTCACAAGTAGAAGACCCTATTCTAACTAAAAGCCAACGTCCTTTAAAATCTTTTAAAGAACTTATTAGAGAGCCTTTTAAGTTTTCGTTTACAGCTGGTAAAAGACCTAAAAAACTACTTTCTTTTTGAGGATGAATCTCGACGCTCACTGGCACTTTACTGGCATCTATGGGGTTATCTAATAAGTATCCGTAATTGACCCTGCCCTCAGGTCTATAAACATAGTACGCAATTGATGACGCAATAACAGGTGCAATACATACGAGTATTATTAACCAAAAAATAAAATTTGTTTTTTTTGTTCTTTTATTGTTAATTTCAATTTCTCCCTATACGCCATGCAAAAATAAGGGCTAAGAAAAATAACAGCATCCACTGTATGGCATAACCCACATGTTTACTTACATCACCCTTGACTTTTGGAAGCGACCTTTTTAACCCGTCCATGGAATTTGTTGTTTGCCATAAAATAAAAGGCCAAATTCTTTCAAAATTAACATTAGAGTTTTTATTTAATTTTAAATGTAACGCATTCCAGTCCAAATTTTGCCAAAGAGAACCCTCTTGTAAGATTGATGAATCAGTAGTTAGTTCTATTCTTTTCATTAAACTTGTGTAGGCAATTCCTTCTATGTTAATTACGTTATTGGAATTAATTGGCAAAAATAATTCACCATTAACATATTCCTCATTTGCCGAGGTTTTACCTGGAAGCTTTGGAGCCCACCCTCTGTTAACCCAAACTAAGCTTTTATCATCATTTAGTTTAAAGGCACTTATAATGTGAACTCCAGGTCTAGTTTCAAAACTTCTGTTATCTAAATAAATTGTTGTATTCGGCACCCAAGAACCCGTGACAATTAATTTTTGTTGGTCCCAGCTTTCCGCATTTGAGTTCTCACTTGTTACCGTGTCGATCTTAAGCTCAATAGCACTTTTTGCTCTGCTATTGGCTTTGTCAATAAAATCTTTTTTTTCCAGTGCTCTGAATATTTGCCAAACTGCAAGTGTAAGGGCAGTGAGTGCAATCAAAAACATAAAAAAAACACCAGAAATCATTTTTGTATTAGAACTGTCCATCAGTTTGTTAATTCGCAAAATATGATGGAAAATTTCTAAATAATTGTGTCACTATAGAGATTTGCAAGTTATGTTTAAAATAATAGTGTTAATAGGATTTGGGTTAATTGTACTTAATCTTGGATTCGCCCTATTTCATCTAATAAGTTCCAAGGGAAGTTCGCAAAAACTTGTTAGGTCATTAGCTTTAAGAGTTGCATTCTCAATACTCTTATTTATTTTGATACTTGTATCAAACTATTTTGGGCTAATAGATTCCAAAGGAATTCCTATGTGATTAGTAAGGATAGCTGGGCTTTTCATAAAAAGTCAAAACCAATAAACCAAAACATACAATCCGAGCCAAACAACGTCCACAAAATGCCAGTACCATGAAGCAGCTTCAAATCCAAAATGCTGTTTAGCAGTAAAGTGTCCTTTTGCATATCTAAACCATATTACCAAAAGCATTATTGCCCCAAGGCAAACGTGAAAACCGTGAAAACCTGTAAGCATATAAAAGGTCGAACCAAAAATTCCAGATGTAAGCTTCAAATTTAAATCAGAATAGGCGTGAACATACTCATAAGCTTGAAAGCCAACAAAGGTAAAACCTAATACCAAAGTTAAAGCGAGCCAAAACAAGACTTTTGACCTGTTTTCTTCTCTTAAATTATGATGAGCGACAGTTAGTGTAACACCCGAGGTTAGTAAAAGAGCAGTATTAATTGTTGGAATCCAAAAAGGTCCCATGGTCTCAAATTTTTCAAAAACACCAGCTGGCCCAGTGTTGGGCCAATTAGCGACGAAATCAGGCCACAAAAAAGATGTATGATCTAAATCGCCAAGCCATGGCATAGATATTACCCTTGCATAAAATAGTGCACCGAAAAATGCGGCAAAAAACATCACTTCGCTAAATATGAACCAGCCCATCGACCATCTAAAGCTTGCATCAACCTTTTGTCCATATTGGCCACTCTCCGACTCAGTTGCAACCTGACCGAACCAACCAAAAAACATGTAAATCAAAATGGCCAAACCAATCAAAATTGAGATGCCGGAATATTCAACATTATTCACTATTCCAGCAGCCCCAAACATTGTAAAAACCATTGCAATGGAACCAACTGCAGGCCACTTACTAGGCTCAGGAATAAAATAACTAGTGTCGTTTATTGCAGAACTCATTTAACTTTCCTCAAATGCAAAATAAAAATTAGGCAAGTACAAAATCAACCAAAACTAATAAAAACACAACAAAAAATAATACTCCAAAAAAACCAACTAAGATAATGTGTTGCAATTTCAATGATGTTGCGTTTTTTTTATGGTCTTTTCATACTCTTATGCCGAAAAAGTCCCAAAAAACTGCAACTACGGATATTAACAAATCATATCTCTATTTTATACCGAAAACAAAAACTTTTAGAAAATAGCCGCATTAGTTATTTCAAAAAAAGTGTAGCTCATTGTAATATTCGAAATCTCCGTTGGCAATTTTGGATCTAGCAAAAAAACTACAGGAAAATTTCGGGTTTCCTTTCCTTCTAATCTCTGTTGTTCAAAGCAAAAACACTCTATTTTTTTTAAATAATTTGATGCCTGAAGCGGTGCATAACTTGGTATGGCTTGGCCTGATATTGCAAAATTCGAAGGATTAGTAATTTTGAAGTTAACGGTTATGAGCTCGCCCGGGTGCAATACTAATGAAGAATTTTCAGGTTTGAAAATCCACGGTCCGTGAGAGTTAGAGTCGAACTCCACAATTACATTTCTTGAAGTGTCTACTTGAGTGTTGTTTACGTACTTTTTGACATCCGAAAGATCAGTTTTTTCTCTAGCAGCTAAAACATTAACGCCAGTTACCTCGCATATGGCTTCATAAAAAGGCACGAGCATAAAACCAAAACCAAACATAATGAAAGTAAGTAATAGCAACTTGTTGAAAGTCTGATTTTTATTCTTAATCAAACTTTTTTTTAAATTGATATTAAAATTTTCATTCATTAGGAAAATAGGACAAATTTCAAAATAATACCTACAAAAAAAGCTAGCGCTACTGATAACAGAGTTAAAGCTATTTTTAAGTTTCCAGGATTACTCATTTATTCATCTTTATCTGTAAATTATCTGTCAGCAAATTTATTGGTTGGAGGGGTTTCAAATGTATGAAAAGGCGCAGGAGATGGAATTGTCCACTCTAAGCTTACTCCATCATTTCCCTCTTTTGCATTCCATGGGTCAGGCCCAACCTTCTCTCCTCCATTGATGCATTTTATAACACAATATAAAAATACTAGCTGAGCGAAACCGAAGCCAAATGCTCCAACTGAGGCAACCATGTTAAAGTCTGCAAATTGCATGGGGTAATCTGCGTATCTTCTTGGCATACCTGCTAATCCCAAGAAATGCATTGGAAAGAAGGTTATGTTGAAAAAGATCATAGACAACCAAAAATGAGTTTTTCCAAGAAATTCACTATACATATTCCCTGTCCACTTTGGCAACCAGTAATAAACCCCCGCAAATAAAGCAAACAAAGAGCCAGCAACTAAAACATAATGAAAATGTGCTACTACATAGTACGTGTCATGTAGCTGAATATCGAGTGGGGCTACAGAGAGTATGATTCCAGTTAATCCGCCAATAGTGAAAACAACAATGAATCCTATAGAAAATAGCATTGGTGTTTCAAAAGTCATTGAACCCCTCCACATGGTGGCAAGCCAGTTAAAAATCTTGACCCCGGTTGGGACTGCGATGAGCATTGTGGCATACATGTAAAAAAGTTGTCCCGTTAAAGGCATTCCAGTCGTGAACATATGGTGAGCCCAAACGACGAAAGACAATATTGCAATCGAGGCAGTGGCATAAACCATCGAACTGTAACCAAAAAGTCTTTTTCTGGTAAAAGTTGGAATGATTTCCGAAACAATACCAAAAGCCGGGAGAATCATAATATAAACTTCGGGATGACCAAAAAACCAAAATATATGTTGGTACATAACTGGGTCACCGCCACCAGCCGCATTAAAAAACGAAGTTCCAAAATGTCTATCAGTAAGAACCATGGTTATAGCTCCAGCTAAAACTGGCATGACCGCTATGAGCAAATAAGCGGTTATCAACCAAGTCCAAACAAAAAGAGGCATTTTCATTAAGGTCATATTGGGAGCACGCATATTTAATATAGTGGTAACTATATTAATCGAACCCATAATTGANGAAGCCCCTAAAATATGAATCGCAAATATGGCTAAATCCATTCCCAAACCCATTTGGATGGAAAGTGGAGCATATAGCGTCCAACCTGCTGCAGTTGCACCGCCAGGTACAAAAAAAGATGCCATTAGTAATAGAGCCGCAGGAATAACGAGCCAAAAACTAAGATTGTTCATTCTTGCAAAAGCCATATCCGGAGCACCGATTTGTAAAGGTATCATCCAGTTTGCAAAACCCACGAAAGCAGGCATTATTGCGCCAAAAACCATTATCAGCCCGTGCATAGTAGTTAGTTGATTAAACAATTCTGGCTGAACAACTTGTAAACCAGGCTGAAAGAGCTCAGTTCTTATGCCCAGGGCAAGAACACCTCCAAGAAGCAACATACTAAAACTNAACCACAGATACATTGTTCCAATGTCTTTGTGATTAGTTGCGAACAACCATCTTCTCCATCCGTGTGGATGATGATCATGTGCGTGATCATCNGATGCNTGGTCGTGTGGATCTAAAACTGCACTCATTANAAACCTCCTTCTTGTTCGACTGAAGTTGACGCAAGGGATACAACTTCATTGACTACNTTATCTTTNTTAACACTTATTTTTTGGNTTTGATTCTGACCAGAAACCCATTCAGTATATTCCTCAGCNGAAACAACTTTNAGAGTTATTGGCATAAAAGCGTGGTCTTTTCCACACAGCTCAGAACATTGACCTGTAAAAGTCCCTATCTTGTTGGCTTTAAACCAAGAATCCCTAACAAAACCTGGTATAGCATCTTGCTTTACTCCAACAGCTGGAATAGACCAAGCGTGNATTACGTCATTGGCAGTAATCACCATTCTAATTTTCTTATCTACTGGAACCACTAGGGCGTTGTCGACTTCGACAAGGTAATCGTTTGATTTTGGTAATCTATTTATTCTCTGCTCGTATGGAGTTACAAGCGTTTGATAAAATTTAATACCTTCGCCTTCTCCCCTCAAGTATTCATATCCCCACTTCCATTGAAAGCCAGTTACTTTNATAGTTATATCAGCATTAGTTGTATCCTTTTGAGCCATAACCAATGGAGTNGCATAAACCCCAATNCCTATAACTATTAATAGTGGNATTGCAGTCCAAGCAATTTCAATAGCTGTACTCTCGTGAAAATCAGCAGGCTTGAATCCTTTGGATTTTCTGTGGGCGTATATTGAATAAAACATGAAACCAAAAACCACAACAAAAATCACCAAACAAATGCCCATTAAAACCCAATGAACAATGTGTAGATCCGCTGCCATCGCACTTGCAGGTTCTCTCAAATTGTACTTTGTTGTTAAATCGTTAGAGATTGCGGCGGCAAAGAAAACACTCGACACAAAAAAACCAAAAACCCTAACAAGGAACTTATAAAAATTTTTGAAAATTTTAAACAGTGATGAATCTAAAAGAATATTCATAAAAAACCTTTAATCTCGTCAAAAAACAACTCTCTTTTCTTAATAGAAACAAATTGACCTACCTTTAATTCAGTACTACCGGAGTTGAAAAAGATTAATCCGCCATCTTCATTTTTTTTAAATCTCGCTCTAGCCCAAGTTCGAGGAATGCTGGTAATTTTGCTCATTCCCCCTATTTCTCTTTCAACATGTATTTCTTTAGTAGTTAAAACAACCTTCTCAAAATCAGTTGCATGCCGGGAGTAAACAAAAAATGCAACAGTGAGAGCCAAACACTCTAGAAGCGCGAAAGGCAAAATCGCCCAAACACCTTGTAAGGCCCACATTGTGGCTATGATTAATGACAAACCCCCAACAAACAAAATTGCTGCCCCAAATTGTTTGGGACTTAGAGTACAATTTTTTTTTAGTACCCACTCTTTATGAGTATTTATTTTATTCATTAAACATCTGACATATTAACCCACGTAAAGTTTCTTTGCAGACAGACTCAAATTTTTTTTTAAATTATCAGTAGTAACCCTTATAAGATAGCTTCCTACAGAAAATTTATTTTTTTTTCAATCATACTAGAGTTGCTCTTTTTACTCTGTGAGGTTTTATCAGTTTTCCATGCATGCCCGTAAATAAGTTCAAATTCCAAGCTAACATTACCATCAGAATCTCTGCATTTATCAAGGGTATTAATTATTAAGCGATACCAGTCTTTTCCCCGCAAGAAATTATCCCTTCTTTTGTTTGAATTACCTGACATTATTCTCAATTCTTTGAGGGCAGTTTCTGGTTTTTTGTATTTAAAAAAAACTTTATGAGAGGCAACCACTGGATCAGCAAAACCAGCAGAAATGCAAAAGTCTCCCAAATCGTGGAGATCAATCAAGGGNATAAAACTTTTTTTTTCNNTATTTAGCAGAGATTTAAAAGATTTAAGAGTTTCAGGACCAAAACTTGTAAACCCAAACAATCCGCCCGGATTTAATAGTCGGTATGACTCATCTATTAGTGAGTTTGTATTCTCTGCCCAAGGCATCACTGACAAAGCTTGTATATAGTCGAAGCTGTGGTTTGCAAAAGTATACGTATTATCAAAATTTGGAAAATAAATTTTTTTTTTGTTGGTAAGATAAAATGCATTTTTTATACGATTGATCAAAGAATTTTTATTGTCAATTTGATTGAAATTAATGTTCAAAAAAGAGCCATATGACCACTTGGTTTTTTCAAAAATAATATCCCGTGGTACTTTAATAGAGCTCGGAAACATATCTACAAAAAAACCTTTTTTGGGATGATAATTTATAAAATNAAGACTTTCGTAATATCTTCTATCTAACTCTAATAAGTAAGGATGTCTTAAATTATTTACTCTTGAATTTCTACTCATTTGATGTCGCAAAGCCTTTTGACAAATTTCTCTAGANGTAGTGAAATTATTCATGCAATTTAAGCTTTAAATTGCTTGTTATCTAAACAGAGATTTTGACTCGTCAGAAAAATCTCTCGAAAGTAAATTGTTTAGTGCGTCTTTGGGTCCAATACTTCCATCTAACAAATCGCAAACNGATTTAGTAATTGGAACGTCAACATTCTTATTAGAAGCAATTTCCAATAAAAGTGGAGCAGTTGAGACCCCCTCCGCAACATGTCCCAAAGTATTCAAAATTAAATCCAATGGCTCACCTTTTGCTAGCCTGAGGCCTACCTGTCTATTTCTTGATAAATTGCCCGTTGCAGTTAGGACTAAATCCCCCAAAGCAGACAACCCAAAAAATGTTTCTTTCTTAGCGCCTAAAATTATTCCCAGCCTTGCAGTTTCTGTTAACCCTCTGGTGATNAAACTTGCCCTTGCATTAAAACCCAGTTTCATTCCATCGCAAACACCAGCCGCAATAGCCAAAACATTTTTCATTGCGCCTGCTAGCTCAACACCCACTAAATCACTGGTAGGGTAGATTCTGAGCCCNCTGCACTTTAAAGCTTTTGCAANTTTCCTGGCAAAGATAATATTCTTTCCAGCACAGGTCAAAGCAAAGGGGAGACCATTGGCAACTTCTTGGGCAAAGCTCGGTCCAGACAATGCTAGTGAATAGGTNCCAGGGAAAAATCTTTTAATGATTTGCGAGGGCCAAAGAATNCCATNGGCTGTTTTAATGGACCCCTTACACAGCCANACAATGCAAGAACACTCTGACAAATCAGCTTTTTTTATACTNGAGCAAACCTCNGAGACACCNGATNCAGGAATAGCCAAAACTAAAATTTTTAAGCCAGATTTTTCTTTGTGGGATTTAGACCAGTTTCCCATTGAAGAATTAAGATCTGAGTCAAATATTATCTTTTTTGATAGTTTAATCCCTGGTAAATATTTGTCATTAATATTGGTTGTTCTTAGTTTTTTTATATGACCAACATCTCTTGACCACAAGAATGTTTTTGCTTGATCATGCCCATCAGATATTCTAGAGGCGAAAGCAGAGCCCCAAGCTCCTGCTCCCAAGACGAGTATTGAAGATAAAAAGTCGGTCAATTAATTCTTTCATTTAAAAAAAATTAGTTTTATACTGCTGTTCTTAGTTGATCTTAGCGTTAGTTTCATTTTCATTACTATTACCGTTGACCCCCTTGACCTTATCTAGTTTTTGCTGATAAAAAACTTCCCAATTAATCTCTGTCAAATGAACTGGAGGAAAACTGGCTCTTTGTAGAATATCCGCTAGATTAGCCCTTAAATATGGATAAACAATATTGGGGCAAGTAATGCCCTTTAACAGAGTTCTTTGCTCTTCAGGGACATTCTTAATTTCAAAAATTCCTGCTTCCTTGGCTTCGACCAAGAATCCAGTTTTTTCACCTAATTTACATGTAATAGTGCATTTAACCCCTACCTCAACCATTCCATCATTAAGTTCTGAATCAAAAGAATCAATCTCAAAAGATAACTTGGGTTGAGTATTGTCCAAAAAAACTTCTGGCGCATGCGGAATTTCAACTGACAAATCTTTTAAATAAACTCGTTGTAAATGAAACAAAGGGGCATCTTTCTCTTCTTCTGCCATTTTTTTTCCTTAAATATTTGTTAGTTGTAAAAATTCTTAGTAATTAATTGGATTTTACAGGAAGTCCTGCCTGCTTCCAGGCCTCAAATCCACCGTCTAANCCGAAAACCTCCAAAAACCCATCTTTTTCAAAGCNTTTTGCTGCAGGTGAAGTACCAGTACCTGAGTTGGTTATCAGAATAATCGGTACAGGGCTTTTGTTAGGCTTAGTTTTTTTTTTTTAATTCTAAAATTCCTGAATTTATATTTGACATTGGCAACCTCAATGCTTGAGGAATTATGCCACCAACAACTTGGTTGTCTTCTCTTAGATCAACTAAAATCCCATTTTTGGAATTTAACAATTGTGTAGCTTCAAGTGTCCCAACAAGCTTNACCCCACTGGCTTTGTTTACAAGCGGCCAAACGAGCATGGCTCCACTAACAAAAGCTATTGAAACTAAAAAAATATTGTCAATAAAAAAATCCAAATCATGTCCTTTAAAAAAATTTACTTTAGTTTCTATACTAAGCTATTTATGATGAAAATTTTAAATTAAAATTTGTTCTATTATCTATTGTTAACTAATTTAATTATCTTTTAAAATGACTANTAAACACTCCGTGATCCTAATCCGCCATGGTCAAAGTAATTGGAATGCACAAAACCGTTTTACCGGATGGGAAGACTCAAATCTTACCGCCAAGGGAGAGATTGAGGCAAGAGAAGCCGGGAAAATTTTAAAAAAAAATAATATTAGATTTGATATTGCNTATACTTCNCTTCTAAGAAGAGCAATCAAAACTTTATGGATTGTTTTGGATGAAATTAATCAGGTTTGGATACCTGTTAACAAGTGCTGGAAACTAAATGAAAGACACTATGGTCATTTAACAGGACTGAACAAAGTAGAAATGGAAAAAAAATTTGGAAGTCATGAAGTCAGAAAGTGGCGCAAATCCTATGACTATCTCCCAAAGCCAATTAATAACAAATCTAATCAATGGTCTGGATATGATGAAAGGTATGATTTTTTATCAAGTAACGAATTGCCCCTCGGCGAGAGTTTAAAAGATACTTTGNTTAGAGTCAGTCAATTCTGGAATGATCATATTATTAATGACTTAAATGAAAAAAAGAAAATCATTATTTCTGCCCACGGAAACTCTTTGAGAGCTTTGCTTATGTTCTTGGAGGATATTTCATCTGAGGAAATTGAAAAGTTAGACATACCTAGAGCTGTTCCAATTGTGATAAATTTTGATTCTAATTTTAAANTTCTTTCAAGAAATTTTTTATAAAAACANTACATANANCTCAATTTTAAAAAAGAACTTTTTGAAAATAAAATTTGTCATACTTTNCATGCNATNAATTTAAAGCTAANATCAANNAATNGTCAATTATTACAGGACTTCTTAAATAATGAAAAAAATTCAATCAATAAGTTTTTTATTCATAGGTTTACTTGGAGGATTTTTTGTTAGTTTTGCACTATCGGTCTCAGCTGATCGCACGGAACCATCTAATCTGCCGATAGAAGACCTCAAAAAGTTTGCAAATGTTTATGGAGCAATNAAAGCAAACTACGTTGAGGATGTTAATGACTCTAAATTAATTAAAGGAGCTGTTAGTGGAATGTTATCTGGTTTAGATCCTCANTCCACGTATTTAGATGAAGACGCGTTCAAAGACCTTCAGGCTGGGACTCAAGGTCAATTTGGNGGTCTTGGAATAGAGGTCGGTACGCAAGATGGACTAATAAAAGTTGTTTCTCCCATTGAAAATACCCCTGCTGCTAGAGCAGGAATTCAGGCAGGCGATTTAATAATAAAAATTGATAGCAAAGCCACTAAAGGTATGANCTTGGGAGATGCTGTCAAACTTATGCGCGGTAAGCCCAAAACAAACATTAAATTAACCGTCGTAAGAGACGGTACACCTGCCCCAATAATTTTTACAATCACTAGAGACATAATTCAGGTTCAAAGCGTGCGCTCAAAGCTCATTGATGATGAAATTGGTTTTGTTCGGATTTCCCAATTTCAAGAGAAAACTATCCAAGGTTTGGTTTCGAATATTAATAGNATAGTNAAAAAGACTGAACAAAAAAAAACAACGCTCAAAGGCTTGGTTCTGGATCTAAGAAATGATCCAGGAGGCCTACTTCATGCTGCCGTTGGTGTTTCAGCCGCTTTTTTGGAGCCTGGCTTGTTGGTTGTATCAACGGACGGAAAACAAGAAGAATCTCAGAGAGAGTTTTACGCAAAAGAAAATGATTACAACAGAGTTGGTAAGAACCCACTCGATAAGCTTAGTCCTATAGCTCGAAAAATACCAATGGTCGTAATGGTTAATGGTGGCTCTGCTTCTGCCTCAGAAATTGTTGCTGGGGCTTTACAAGATCATAAGAGAGCCAAAATTTTGGGAACACAATCTTTCGGCAAAGGTTCAGTTCAAACCATACTTCCATTGAGCAACAATACCGCTATAAAACTAACCACTGCAAGATATTACACTCCCTCTGGAGAAACGATTCAAGCAAAAGGAATTACTCCAGACCTTTGGGTTGAAGNGACTGAAGAAGGTGATATTTCAGATAGACTAAGAGTTCGAGAAGCAGACCTAAATCGTCATTTAGAAGGAGATCCAGTTGACCAACAATCTTATTCAACAGACTCTAAAAATGACAAATTACAGACTAAGTCCGTGGATAACAATTCTCAACTGAAAAAACCTATCGAATTTGGATCAACTGAGGATTTTCAGTTGACTCAATCCATGAATCATCTTAGAGGTTTGCCAGTGAAAACATCCGCACCAAATTCAAAAATAATAGATTAGTCTTGTAATTTAGTAATCCAAAAATGCAGGATGAAAAAAAATCTAATACTTTTGAATTACGTCACAGTAGGCATTTATTATTAGATCAACTAGATGTTGATGGTGTAAAGAAAATTCACAACAGCAAAATTTTAATAATTGGGGCTGGTGGCCTTGGTTGCCCAGCCGCCCAATATCTAGTTTCTTCTGGAATAAACTCTCTGCAATGGGTTGATCCTGACATAGTTTCAGAATCCAATTTACCAAGACAAATATTATTTGCTCCAAATAGAGTTGGTCAAAAAAAAGTTTTAGCTGGAATGGATCATTTGAAAAAAATGTCCCCTGAAATAACCATTCTCCCTGAACCAGTTAAAGCTAACTCGAAAAATTTACCAGGTTGGATCAGCGCCGCCGATGTTGTTTTGGAATGCTCTGACCAGTTCAAAACAAAACAACTAGTCAATAAATTATGCGTTCAGTTCAAGCGTCCGCTTATAATCGGCTCTGCAATTCAATGGAATGGACAACTACAAGTCATTGATCCCAAGCTCATTAATCAGGCATGCTATGCCTGCGTCTTTGACCCAAAAGACAATGTTACTGATGCTGCTTGCGGAGCTTTCGGGGTTTTTGCACCGGCTGTAGGAACAATTGGTATTCTTCAAGCTAATGAAGCACTAAAAATCGTTGCTGGCCTCAAGACCAGTGTCGGAAAGTTGTTGTTATTTGATGCACTAAATCTTGATTTTAATTTTATTGAAATAAACAAAAGAAAAGATTGCCCAGTTTGCAATAAAGATTAGATCCTAAATAAATCTGAAAATTTTTTTATTTTTTTATCAACATAAAAAGGTCTGGTATTTTGTGTCCTAAATTTTACATCATTTTTATTGAAACATTGCGCCCATATAGTTCTACACCCGAGTAATTTGGCCGTTCGCAAGTTTCTCAAACAGTCATCAATAACGGTTACTTCAGTTGGGTGAACACCAGCTAACCTTATTAGTCTCCTCCATTGAAAAATTAGAGGCTTTGGTTTTAATCCACCAGGGCCTTTCATTTTTTCGACTGAAATCACCTTTCTAAAACACTTTTGTAATCTTAAATGGTTCAAGATCGACATGGCGTATTTTTCGGGTGAATTTGTAACCAGCCATTTAGTACCTTTAATCCTTTTTATTTTTGAAGAGAAACTCACAGAGGGCAGATTCAAATCAGCCAATATTTTTTGTGAGTGGCTGATATTTAAGAAATCTGAAACTGAAATATTGTGCAGTTTATTCAAACCAACAACCGTTGCGCCGTATTTAACCCAATATTTTTTTCTTAAAAAATCAGCTTTTTTTTTATCAACACCCAATATATTTTGTATTGCCTCTGTCATCGCAGAATCTATGTTTTTTAGAGTTCCATTTGCCGCATCATGCAAAGTATCATCTAGATCCACAAACCATAAAGACCTTTTTCTAATACTTTGTTCTATTGACATTAATGTGACTTGATCATAGTTCCAACACCTTGATCTGTCAGCACCTCTAAAAGCAAGCAATTTGAAACTCTTCCATCTATGATATGAACTGACTCTACGCCACTTTTAGAAGCTTCGAGTGCAGAAGCTATTTTTGGCAACATTCCTCCAGAAATAGAGCGATTCTTAATTAATTCAGCAATTTCCCTAGCAGTTAGGCCTGTTATCAAATTACCTTGAGCATCCAATACTCCGGGAGTGTTTGTAATCAATACAAGTTTTTCTGCCTGTAAAACCTCTGCAAGTTTTCCAGCTACAACATCTGCGTTGATATTATATGTTTCTCCATCTATACCAGTTGCTATTGGAGCAATCACTGGAATAAAACCTTCACCAGTAAGAGATAATAAAATTTTTGGGTCTACTTTTTCGATATTTCCTACATGACCAATGTCAAACTCCTTATCCAATTTATTTTTATCATCTAGGAGCATTTTTTTTGCTCTTATTAGATTGCCATCTTGACCAGTTAAGCCAACTGCTCTGCCACCCGACTGATTTATTAGTTCAACTAGTTCCTTGTTTACTTTTCCCGCCAATACCATTTCAACAACATCCATTGTCTCTGCATCAGTGACTCTAAATCCATTAAAAAACTCCGCTTCTTTTCCTAATTTGGCCAAATGTGTTTCAATTTGAGGCCCACCTCCATGAATTACCACTGGGTTTATTCCCACTGACTTTAACCAAGTTACGTCATGAGCAAAACTACTTTTTAAGTTCTCATCCGACATAACATTACCACCTAGTTTAATGATGATTGTTTTGCCATTGAATTTCTTTATGTAAGGTAGAGCCTGGGATAGAACAACGGCTTTAATTTTAGATTGAATTGAGTCTTCAATTTTAGAAGGGTTGTTTTTTAGGTCCATTTAAGTTTCAAACTCCGAATTGGCGCTGCCTTTTCTCTCTTCTTTGTTGGGCCTCGATAGATAGGGTAGCGGTTGGCCTCGCTAAAAGTCGAGCTAGCCCTATTGGATCGCCGGACTCTTCACAATAACCATATTCTCCATTTGATATCCTCTCTAAGGCTTGCTCTATTTTTTTTAGCAACTTTCTTTCTCTATCTCTGGTTCTCAACTCCAAAGAATTTTCTTCTTCAATTGACGCCCTATCTGCTGGGTCAGGAAAAATACTAGTTTCTCTTAAATGTTCTGTAGTATCACCAGCATTGGACCTTAATTCTTCGGCTAATTTTATTAATCTAAGACGAAAAAATTTCAGTTGTTCAGAATTCATATAATTATCTGGTAAATCTTGTAAAAGATCTTCCTCGTTCAAAATGGCTTTCATTTATCTCACCTGTAAACCCTCTTAAATGTAAGTATATTTTATCAGTTCATAATTAGTCATTAAACTAATTTTTAATTGGCAAAGACAATTATAGAAACAATTGGCAAAGACAATTTTAAAAACATCTATCTATCGGAAGAATTATCACTTTTATTTTTTTTAAATGCTCGCGGATGTGCTAAATCATATGCGTGGGAGAGATGTTGAAAATCCAGTTTTGTATATATCTGTGTACTTGATATTTTCGAATGTCCTAATAATTCTTGAACAGCCCGTAAATCACCACTGGACTGTAGCACATGACTTGCAAAAGAATGTCTTAGCATGTGTGGGTGGACAGATTGGCCGCCAAAAGAAACTTTCGAATGAAGTTGAAATCTTCTTTCTATACCCCTTGATGTCAACCTTCCTCCATTTCTATTAGTAAATAAAGCACTCTCATCCTTGTTAATTTTATGTGTATCAACTAAAAAATTTCTAGCTTTTAACCAAATTTTCAATGCTTTGATGGCCTGTTTTCCAACAGGCACTCTTCTTCTGCAAGCCCTTTTCCCATAAACCTCAGTAAAACCTCCTTCTAGATCTACCCAACCTTTGTTAAATGCTCCTCTGCTCAAATTCAAACTGACAACTTCAGACACTCTAAGCCCAGAGGAATAAATAAGTTCAAAAATGGATTTATCTCTAACAAGCAACCAATCTGATAAGTCAGGTTTAAAAGATGATACAAACTTTACTGCCTCATCGACAGACAGAGCCTTTGGAAGCAATTGTCCTGATCTTGGGGGTCTTATACTTTTAAGAGGATTAAATTCTAAACTTATTCCTGTTTCTGCTTCGCCTTTTTCACAAAGCCAATCAAAGAAGACTCTCCAACTTGATATTCTGCGAGATATGGTGCGTGAGGAAAATTGTTTTTTTTTCATTAATGCAACATAAGACGAAAACATTGATGGGGTAAAAAATTTAAAATCGTCCTGGCGTTTGGAATCGAAAAGTAATTGATCATACAACCAACTTAGATCTCTCTCATAAGCTTTGACAGTTGCAGGAGCTAAACGTCGGATTTTGGCGGCTATAAGGAGAAATTTTTTAATGACTCCCTCAAACTGTTCTATATTGAGTGGTATGTTATTCATCTAACTAAAGTTGGTTAACTAAATTCAAAACTTTGATATCAAGATTGATGTGAGTATTTGGGCAATCGAATCTAAAAAAACCACGCCTTTGCCATCTTTGAATTTGTGATTTTCATCTGAAACCATGATCAAAGCACCTATTAAATTTTGCTTTTTGTCTGAATCTTTCAATGGTAAAATAGCTATTGATCCCGATTTAATTGATAGCTCATTAGAATTTGATAGTTCAACTTGCCTCGCATTTAAAATGAGTCTCTCGTCCTCAATATTATAAAAATCTAACCATTTTTTTGCCTCTGGGGAGGGGATCTGAAAAAAATCTATTTTTGACAGACTATTTAATGAAGTCTCCAAGGGATGATTGCTTGCCAACAAAAATTCAGAAAAATCTCCATAGTCACAGAAATCATTCTTTAGAAGTAAGATACTCGAAAACTTTACTTCAAAATTATCTTCCAGTAGCTTAAAAAAAAATATTGGATTAATATCGACCTTTTTGGAGTCCAATAAATTTTTAACCCAATTAATCAAATTTACGTAAACTCTTTCATTGGAATCTGCAGCGTCAATTAAAAGAGAGAATTTTCTTTCATAATCTTCAATCTTTTTTTTAAGATTCAAATTTTGACGTTCTAATAGAGACTGATTTGAGCCTATGTTCATGTGAGGAAAATTTAATTTGTTTAATAAGTCAGAATTTTCTTTAAAAAAATTATTATTTTTTAATAAAAAACTTCTAACTGATTCATCATCCTTGATTGAACTCTTGTAGTCATTATTTGGTTTATTACTTGAAATCAATTTCTCATTCATAGTTGGATTGTCCCTCTAAAAACTTCTTCTGCAGGACCCGACATGTATACACAATGTTTTAAATCCCCTGTCCACGAAATAGATAACTTCCCGCCTAATAAATTCACTTCAACAGGCTCTTTACAGGACAAATCGCCTTTGGCGATTCCGGCCGCAACCGCTGCACAGGCTCCACTACCGCACCCCAGCGTTTCTCCAGAACCTCTTTCGAAAACCCTGAGTTGTACCCTTTTGTGATTTAGCACTTTACAAAATCCTAAATTTATACCTTCTAAAAAAAACCTTGATCGATTAATAAATGAAGCAATTTCCTCTATTTCTGGGTTTTTAATCGAATCAATTATAATAATTGCATGGGGATTACCCATCGAAACAGGAAAAATTTCAATTTTTCTACTTTTCCAAGGAATATAAAAAAAATCATGCCCATTTGATACCACATTCTCAACTAAATTTTTATCAACACCAACGTCAATTGCTTTCAATTTAGGTGTTGTCATTCTGACGCTTACATTTGAATCTTCAAGGATTCTGGCATTTACGACCCCGGCTTTGGTTTTTAGGCTGGTTTGTTTTCCGTGTATTAATCCCAAATCAAACAAAAACTTCATTACACATCTTGCACCATTACCGCACTGTTCCACTTCGCTTCCATCTGCGTTTATTATTTCAAATTCATACTCGGCTTTAGCATCTTCAGAACTCTTAACAGTTAAAATTTGGTCTGCACCCACACCATAATGTCGATTTGCAATGGTTTTCAGTTTTTTCTTAGTTAATTTCTTGGCAGGAAAAGAACCTAGCAAAGGACTTAAAACCACGAAATCATTACCAGCACCCTGCATTTTTATAAAAGGAATATCCATTGGAATTACATTGAAAAAATAAATTAAAAATTTTTATGTAGTGGTTTTAAAATCTTCCTGGGCATTTTATATCGATCATAACCCCACATATAACTCTCCGGTTCTTCTAAAACTAGTTTTTCTATTTTTTTGTTCATCGATTTTGTTAATTCAAATGTATCTTTATTTGCAAATTTTTTTAAATCCCATGGTGTGATAGTAACCCGCCAGCCACTTTTTTTGTAATGAACTTGGGTCCAAACTACAGGAGCACTAGTCATCAATATTAGCTTAGAAGCCAATGTCATTGTGTGAGCAGGACGTCCAAAAAATGATTCTGTTATTCCGTGCTCATAAGGTGGTACTTGATCAGGAAGCAAACCTACTATTTCTCCTTTTTTTAACGCGGTAAAAATTTTTTTAATTCCAGAAAAATTAGGTTCTATCATCTTAATATTTTTTGTCGGACGGAGTTCTTTTAAAATTTGATTCAGAAAAATATTTTTAGAGGGTTTATATAAAATATTAATTGGTACCGTTTCGTAAAAAATTCTTGGAATCAACTCAAAAGATCCTAAATGAGGCGATAAACATATTAACCCATTCCCCTGCCTTAGAAGCAATTCTACCTGGGCATACCCATCAACCTCGACAATATCCCTTAGGCCTTTACTACACCAGATTTTAGGTAACTCAAAAATAAAAGTCCCAGTTCTTCCCACAGCTAATCTTAAACTTGTCCCATCAAGTTGACGATTACTGTACTTCATGGCTGTTTCCCAATTTTTTTTGAACCTTAGGCGGTATTTTTTTGAAAAAAACCAATAAACCCATGAGAAACAAAACCCTGTTGCCCGTAGGAAAGATAAAGGTAGTTTTCCAAAAAATTTGAATACACTTATCATGAGAGATATAGTTAGTAAAAAATTAAATAATAGTAATCTCTTAAAACCTTTTTACCCACATAGCTTTTAAAAGTTGCTCTTAATTCTAATATTACTTGAAAGATAACATGGCAAATTCATATTTTTTTACTTCTGAGTCGGTGTCAGAAGGACATCCGGACAAAGTATCAGACCAAATTAGCGACGCAGTTCTGGACGCTTTGCTTAGTCAAGATCCAAATTCTAGAGTTGCAGCAGAAACGCTTTGTAACACTGGACTGGTTGTCCTCGCAGGAGAAATTACTTCCGACTCTGATGTAGATTACATTCAAGTTGCAAGAGATACACTAAAGAAAATCGGTTATGACAATACAAGTTTTGGCATTGATTACAAAGGATGTGCTGTTTTGGTTGCTTATGACAAGCAAAGTTCTGATATTGCAATGGGGGTAAATAGAAAAAAAGAAGATTTACTCAACCAAGGTGCTGGAGACCAGGGATTAATGTTTGGCTATGCTTGTAATGAGACTGAAAATTTAATGCCAGTTGCCATTAACACTGCCCATAGAATAGTTGAAAGACAATCTCTCCTTAGACATAAAGGAAATTTGCCATGGTTAAGACCGGATGCAAAATCTCAAGTTACTATTCAGTACATCGACGGAAAGCCAGACAGAGTAGATACAGTTGTTCTTTCAACTCAACACTCACCAGAAATTGATCTCAATGAATTAAAAGAAGCTGCAATTGAAGAAATAATTAAGCCTGTTTTACCAAGAGAGTTAATTAAAGGCGATATCAAGTATTTAATTAACCCTACAGGTAGATTTGTAATAGGAGGACCTCAAGGAGATTGTGGGTTGACTGGAAGAAAAATAATTGTTGATACTTATGGGGGATCAGCTCCGCATGGTGGTGGTGCCTTCTCAGGCAAAGATCCATCAAAAGTTGACAGGTCAGCTGCCTACGCTGGAAGATATGTAGCAAAAAATATCGTAGCTGCTGGTTTAGCAGAAAAAGCTCTTGTTCAAATTAGTTATGCGATTGGAGTTGCAAACCCTACTTCAATTAGTGTTTCAACTGAAGGAACGGGTATTATTCCTGACGAGAAGTTATCTCAAGCAATAAAAAGTACTTTTGATTTAAGACCAAGAGGCATTGTTGAAATGTTAAACCTTTTGCGTCCTATTTATACAAAGACTGCCGCATATGGACACTTTGGGAGAGACCCATCCGAGTTTTCTTGGGAGGAAACTAACAAGGTTGAGGAGCTAAGGAAATCTTGTGGGGTTGGTTAGAAATGCTAAAAAATAAGTTTACTTTACATAAAAAAAAAGTTACAGTGTAAAGTTGTCTAAGGAGCGTTGCAAGATCCCCATTTTAATGGACCCAGGCTTGGACATGTTTTTACCCAACGACGCTCATTAATCTCAATATTAAGGAGAAAAAATGAGTGCAGTCCTAAAAAATAATTCAAATTCAGACTTTGTGGTCTCTGATTTGTCCCTTTCTGAATGGGGTAGAAAAGAAATCAGCATTGCTGAAGTTGAAATGCCTGGATTAATGGCGATTAGGGAAGAATTTGCAGGTTCTAAGCCCCTTACCGGTGCAAGAATTACTGGATCACTTCACATGACAATTCAAACTGCTGTATTAATCGAAACTCTTGTAGAGCTTGGTGCTGAGGTTAGATGGGCCTCATGTAATATTTTTTCAACTCAAGACCATGCTGCGGCTGCAATAGCTTCAAGCGGTGTTCCCGTTTTTGCTGTGAAAGGCGAGTCTTTAGAAGATTATTGGGAATACTCGCACAAAATTTTTTCATGGCCTGATGGTAAGCCGAGTAATATGATTTTAGACGATGGAGGAGATGCTACACTTTTACTCCACTTGGGAGCCAAGGCCAAATCGGATCCTAAGCTTTTGGAAAATCCAAATAGTGAAGAAGAAGAAGCTTTATTTGCATCCATAAAAAAACAATTACTAATAGACCCAGATTTTTATCAACGTAACCTCGATGGAATCATTGGTGTAACTGAAGAAACAACCACAGGTGTACTAAGATTAAATGAAATGTCAGCTGATGGAAGTCTTGCATTCAGGGCTATAAACGTAAATGACTCTGTCACTAAGAGTAAGTTTGATAATTTATATGGTTGCAGAGAGTCATTAGTTGATGGCATAAAAAGAGCTACTGATGTAATGATTGCTGGAAAAACTGCAGTCGTTTGTGGTTACGGTGATGTCGGTAAAGGTTCAGCCCAGGCCCTAAGAGCACTTTCCGCACAAGTGTGGATAACTGAGGTTGACCCTATTTGTGCCTTACAGGCTGCCATGGAAGGTTATAAAGTTGTAACCATGGAATACGCAGCAGAGCACGCGGATATATTTGTAACTGCAACTGGTAATAAATCAATCATTACTCGTAGTCACATGGAAAAAATGAAAAATGAGTCTATCGTTTGCAATATCGGTCATTTTGACAACGAAATAGATATTTCTGATGTCGAGGATTGCGAGTGGATTGAAATCAAACCTCAAGTAGATCACGTGATTTTCCCTGATGGTAAAAAAATAATACTTTTGGCGAAAGGCAGGCTTGTTAATTTGGGTTGTGCAACTGGCCATCCGAGTTTTGTCATGAGTTCTTCTTTTGCAAATCAAGTTATCGCACAGATTGAGTTGTATTGTCATAAAGAAAGGTATGCCTCCGGAAGAGTTTATGTCCTTCCTAAGCACCTTGACGAAAAAGTTGCCCGACTGCATTTGAAAAAAATTGGAGCAGAGTTGACTGAAATGACTAAGGAACAAGCTAACTACATAGGTGTTTCAGTTGATGGTCCCTTCAAAGCCGAAACCTACAGATATTAATAGATGGAACTAAGTGTTGAATTCTTTCCTCCGAAAACGGAGGAAGGTTTTCTTCGACTCAGTAGAGCCGCAGAAAAGTTATCTTCTTTACCTGTAGAATATGCCTCTGTGACTTATGGAGCAGGTGGTTCGACCCGAGAAGGTACCCAATCAGCCGTTAAAATTTTAGGAGGCATATTTAAAAATGCTGTTCCACACATATCCTGTATCGGTTCAGACAAAACCACAATAAATAATATTCTAAAAACTTATATTAATTCTGGTTTAAATCACCTAATTGTTTTAAGAGGTGATTTACCTTCTGGATTTGGTAAAGGAGGAGAGTTTTCGAATGCAGTTGATTTGGTTAAATATATTAGAGAACAATTTAAGGAAAACTTTCGTATTGAAGT
>NHCU01000038.1 GCA_002167365.1 Betaproteobacteria bacterium TMED41
ATCCAAAAAAAAGTAAAAAAATAGAAAAAAAGCTTCATAATAATCCCTAGAATAGTTATGTAAATAGAACTCCGCTTATACACTAAAAAAAAACTTGATATATATTAGTGACTTCGTTTCAATTAATAGAATTACGGTATCAGTCTTTTAGTAAATTTTAAACTTTTAATTTAGCATAAAATGTTGTTCTTATTTTTCATGAATATAAAAGATAAAAGTCCAATTTTATAAGTAAATTGAAATCGAAAAAATATGTAGTAATTGATTATCAAAATACAAAAAATTATTAATTGAGGCTGAGCCTTTGCATTAAATTAGCATATTTATTTTCGGACTCTTCTAAAAGTTTTTTATAATTAGGATTATCACGAATCATCTTAAGATCATCAATTAAAGAATGGCAAAAAATACCAGAACCAACATCATTCATTAGAACAGTCGCTATATCAAGTGTGTCAACAAACTCTTCATCATTCTCTTCAATACCATTCATGATGACTATTTTTACTGGTAAGTCATAAAATAATTTAGATTCAATTTTTAATGAATGTTCGAAAACTTTCTTGAAATGATTGAGCGCATCAGAAATTTCATTGATTGATTTTGTGGAAAGTTTTAATTTAACTATTTCATTGTTGTGTATGAATATAGAATCACTTTTATTTACTGAGCATACAAACCAAATATAGGATCCCTCTTTGTTCATTTCAACTCTTCGAATTCCGATTAGATCCACAACTTTATTATTGGAAAGTCTTTTGATAACTACCTTAAGGGGTATATTAGAAAAGTTCTCAGAATTTTTTTTTAGTTGGTGCTCAAATATATTCTTAAACTGTTCTATGGCATAGAGTATTTCTCCAACAGTAATTGACTTCAAATCATTAAATTTCGAACTTATGCCTGATTTATTTTCATTCATAACATTAATTACTCCAATTTATGTATCAAAAATTTAAGTATAATAAGTTTATGTGAATTTATTGGTTGGACTGTAATAAGGGACTTGTAAATGAGCTTATAAATATCAGCTAAATTTATAATGAAATAAGTATAACAAACAATTATATATATACTGTAAATTAAAAGTTAAGTCCGAGTACTGACTTAAAAAACATATGCTTTTAAACACGACCCAGCGATGAAATGCAAGATTTTGATAAAACAGAAATAACGCCAGAAATAATAAAAGATCAACTTTTAAAATTACACTCTAGAAATTTGATAGATGATAAAACATTTGTCGAAATACTCAATAAACTTAGTCAAGAAAATAATTATGAAAAAATT
This sequence comes from Betaproteobacteria bacterium TMED41, assembly GCA_002167365.1. Lineage (GTDB taxonomy): Bacteria > Pseudomonadota > Gammaproteobacteria > Burkholderiales > Burkholderiaceae_A > UBA7377. Next base: position 1,291 of record NHCU01000038.1, read on the forward strand.
TTTTTTCAAGAACTGCTCAAAAGATTTAAAGAACGCTTAGATTTTAAATTAGAGAGAGGTATGTTGAATTACTTAAAAAAAAATCTAAAAGAATAACAAAAGTTTTGTAGGACTATAAATTATGCATAAATTTGGAAACTATCTTCTGAAAATTTTTTCTGAAGAATTTGAAACGTTCCACCATTAGTTTTTATTTATTTATTTATTTAAATTGATTTTCAACTTAAACTATTTGGCACTTACGTTTTTCGATTAAGAATGTTGTTTGTAGTCGTTATTCTTCGAGGATAATTTTTCATATGAAAAAAACTCAAACATTTAGCTAGATATATAAGACTATACCTTGAGTTCGACCGGAAAAATTTCTCTATTCTTGTAATTCGAAATGAAATAACTGCCAACAACACTGAAGCACTCAATAAGAAAAGAATTATTAAGGTACTTATTACTAAANTCAAAAGCATGAANATTCCTTTAAAAATTAAAAATAGAGGAAGTTATATAAGGCATGANAAAAATTTATGGAGTATTTTTAAAATTGATAACTTCCTCTTTTAAGTTTTAAGCAAAATTCGTGACAAGTTTTTATTTAACAATAGATATTTTGCATATATCATGGATGACAAATGAAAAATGAATGAACTAACTGTTAACAAGAATTGGCTAAAATTATTTGATGAGGAATTCAAAAAAGAATATTTTAAAGATTTAAATTACTATTTAAAAAAAGAAATAAACAATCACAAAACCATCTACCCACCTCTGAATAAAATTTTTAATGCGTTTAATTTGACAAATTTTGAAGATGTTAAGGTCGTTATAGTTGGCCAAGATCCTTATCATGGGGTTAATCAGGCTAATGGTTTNAGCTTTTCTGTAGGAAAAAAAACAAAATTACCACCATCACTTTTGAATATTTTTAAAGAACTTGAGTCAGATTTGGGCTACAGAAGACCAGAGCATGGNAATTTAGAAAAATGGGCTAAACAAGGAGTTCTTCTACTGAATTCAGTATTGACTGTAGAAAAAGGAAAACCAAATTCGCATGTTAACAAGGGTTGGGAAATCTTCACCGACAAAATTTTAGTNAAGTTAAGTAATTTGAAGAAAAACTCTGTATTTGTTTTGTGGGGAGGAAAAGCTCAAAATAAGGCAAAAATAATAGACTCTTACAATAACCTAGTGATAAAAAGNAGTCACCCTTCTCCTTACTCGGCAAGTAAGAGTTTTTTTGGATCTCGTCCTTTTTCAAGAATAAATGCATACNTAAAAAAAAATAAAATCAACCCAATTGATTGGAACTTAAGCGACTAACAACAGAACTTTGATGTGGCTTTAGTGATTTAGAATTAAATTTGTATTGATAGGGTAGTTACACAAATGTGATTATTTGAAGCAAAATTATAAGATTTTTTAGATTACTTAGATACATATTGTTTAATAAATCATAACAATTTTTTTTATTTTTTTTAGATGTATAAAGATCTAGTGTAAAGTTTCTCAAGTTCTTTGACTAACTAAAACTCTACAAGTATTTTCATATATATTTATAAACTAAAAAAAAGAAAAATTGTAATGTAAATTTATAGTTGAGTATTGATACGCATGTTTGTTTCTTATACATCGCGTTACTTGATATTTGACAAAAAAACCTAGGCTTTAGTTTTGTACTGTTTATTTTAAGTTGTTAGTTNTAATATATGGATTGACAACAATTTTTTTCAAACATTAGTTTATTGGATATCGTTATTTAGGATGTATAAAGAAACAAAAACTAATCACCCAACTAAATTTTTCTTTATTTAAAACGAGAAATTGACTTATAAGAACAAGNANAAATGGTCTAAAAGTAAGTTTTTGGCTANTCTAAATCCTGATGCAAAAGAACTTTTTGAAATCTGGATAAATTCTGGAGGCTATTCAGTAAAGATGACATCTTATTTTTCTACTTATGCAGAACTTTTGAGTGGCTATAGAAATAAAGAGTGCACACTAGTAGAGATTGGTGTTTTAGAGGGTGGCTCTCTATCAATGTGGAGAGAATGGCTAGGTGAAAAGGCAAGAATTATAGGGATTGATCTGAATCCAGCTGCAAAATCCTTAGAAAAACAAGGGTTTGAAATTTTTATTGGAAATCAGGCTGATACAGACTTTTGGAAAAACTTTTATTCTAAAGTTGATAAGATTGACATTTTAATTGATGATGGAGGGCACCAATCCTTTCAGCAGATTATGACGATTTATTGTGGTGTCTGTAATCTGGATTCAGAATCTTTGATTATTGTAGAAGATACAGCAACTAGCTTTTACAGTTCAATGGCGCATTATCACAAAAAAAATTCCTTTCTCCAATTTACAAAAGATGCCACTGACATTCTTACAGTTAAAGAAAAAGAATTTAGTCAACAAGACTGGCAAAATGATGTAAATGAAACAATATTAAAAGTTTTTAAAAACATCGAAAGCATTAGATTTTTTAGTGGAATTGTTGCCTACAAGATTAATCCTCACAGTTCTTTACCCCCTGTTGCAATCAATAATTGTAAATCAGAAAAAGAATATAAAGAGGTTTTGAATAACCCTGAAATCGCAAACGATTTTAGGAAGATGGGTAACATAAATGGCATTGAGATTGAATGGCCCAATCCCTTTGAAAAAAATGTAAGAAAAGTTGAAGGTGAAAGCCATAACCCGAAGCAAAAAATAATGAAAATCAAACTTAAATAACCACTTTTTTTTAGGTAGCAGATTCCAAGATCATAATAAAATTTCTTTATTAAGGTGTAAAAAGAAAATAATTGGATAAAAGGGTAATTGCAAATGATAGTAAGTAAAATATAGATCTATAAGTTTGCGACTATAAAATAGATAAGGTAAGTGAACAAAGAGTTTTGTTTTCCTAGCAGTGGTAAGTGTGTTTTCAACTTTTGTTTATTTAGTAAATTATTTGTTAATAAATTTTTTTTTATACGAGAGAACAATGTATTAATTTTAGCCATTAGGAAAAACTAGCTTTAACCTATATTTTTGGAGAAATTTATAATAAGGAGAAAATAGTTGCCACTTTTAAAGTTTGAAATAAGTAAAGAAATTTCTAGGGATATTAAGCTTCAATTCAAAGATGAAATTTTTCTCCTTTTTTCTGAGATTATGGATACTAAGACTGATCATATTGGTATTTCAATTGTCGAGAAAAATCCAATGAACCTCTTTTTGGGTAGAGTATCAGATTCACAATATGGGATTGCCCTTGTTAGTATAAACTTACGCAATGGCCGCACAACAGAACAAAAAAGAAAACTTTCGAAAGAATTAATAAAAATTTTAAAGGATAGACTTAATATACCCAAAGAAAATTCATATGTCGTCTTTACAGAGCATCCAGGGGAGGATTTCCACCTTGATGAGGTAGTTTTATCTGATTGGGAAAAAAATGATGATCCTTTGTAAAAATTAAATTCAAAAACTATGATTTTTTATGATTAATTAGAACCACTACGACGACAGTTTTTATCAGTTAAAATGGTATTTTGTTAGAAATCATATTAGGGAGTAAAATGATATTTAGTTTTTATTTCTAGTTGATTTTTATGATTCGAACGATCAAAGATTTTTATCAAAAAATAAATGATTTGCAAATTGATGGCTATAATGCGCCGATAAAATTATTTTTTGACGGAGAAGAGTTTTTTGTAAAGGAAATTTTATTAAAAAATAATGAAATTGACGGTACTTTTTGTAGCATAGAATTAGAAAGTAACCGATCATCCGTGAGAGAAAACCTCGTTGATTTAATTGCTTTCTTTGAGAAAAATTTTGATGGAGAAGAATTGCAAGAGTCAGATGAAGAATTAAAAAAAAGAGCAGTTGAAGGTATAAATAAAATTAAGAAAATTTTGTAAGAAAAATTATTTTTAATTTTCTACAAAGTATTGTTGATATTTTTTGTAAAAGGAATTTCATGATCGGTGTCACGCTTTTGAAGCACTTTACAAGATCCTTAGTAGATCTAAATGAAAAGACCCCATTAGCTCAAGAATTAGGAGAATTACCCCTTTCTGTTTCAGTTGAGGGAAAGGTACGCAATATTGAAAAAATAGAACTTAGGAAATATATTTTTACGATACCAGACACCGAAGGTAATTTAACCCCCAAAGAATTGCACACACTAGTTTGTATACCTAGTACTCCAGATAGTGAGCCTTATATTACAACTGAGGAAAATTTCAAAAAGGAGAGTGACAGTGATGCCAGTAAAGAAAAAATAGACTTTGGTCAAGCTCGCTTGCGGGGTTTAAATTATGAAGTTATTGAGGAAATACATTTAGGTTCCGAGAGTTAATTTTTTACAAACCAATCGTCTACAAACCTTACTAATAAATTTGTCTTTTGAATTTTTTTCAATTTGTAATTTTATTTTTCTTGCAATTGCTAAGGTTGGAGCCGAGCAAAAAATAGCCCCACCAGTCCCGCTCATTCGNCAAGAGTTTTCAGGTAAATCATAAATTTTTGCAAGCTTCTTTAATAAATTAAGTGCAATTCCAACAATTGGGAAATTATTACATGTTGTGGATTCAAGGTCATTTCTTCCATAGGTCCATATTCCACTATTAAACTCTTTAAAAAAAGAAGGGGTTTGATTAGATTCTAAAAATAAAAAATTTGAAGCTGTAGAGTAATTATCCGAATTAAGTGAATTAAAGATTTCGAGGGTTGAAACTTCAATTTTGGGAATTAAAATNACGAAGTAATGAGGTAAAAAAGATTCATCCATTATTTGAGATAGTTTTTCACCAATTCCAGAAACAAAACAAGAGTGATCTTGTAAAAAAAATGGTACATCAGCGCCAANTTCTTTGCCAATTTNAGATAGTTGTNGTGAAGTAAAATTTAGATTCCACATGACGTTCAGCGTTTTGAGAGTTAGTGCTGCATTGGAACTACCCCCTCCTAAACCAGCACCAGAGGGAATATTTTTTTTTACGAAAATCCTACAACCACTNCTACNAATAATTTCATTATGATTTCCTAAATATTGGTAAGCATACTTTTTTAGTAATTTGGCCGATTTAACTAAAAGATCACCTGCAAGATCACCTGCAAGATCACCTTCCCGGGTTATGACACCGTCATCTGTTTTTTCGATATATATTTCATCAAACCACATTATAGGAACGAATAAACTTTCAATAGAGTGATAACCGCTACTACGCTTATTAATAACGTGTAAAAATAAATTTAATTTTGCAGGAGATCTTAAAAGAGTGGTTGTTTTAGGTTTCGAATTCAAGAGTTGATGGATTTAATTTTCGGGTAAAAATTTCATTTGTATTTTACCAAGCTTTGTGTCTGAAATGACGTTAATTATATGGTTTTTATTTTTAGAAATTAGATATTTTTTAAATTTCTGACTGGACAGATTAATAGGCAAGGTTAGAGATTTGAGTTCAATATAAGTGAGTTTAAAATGTTTTTTTAACCAATTTTTCACATATTTTTTTTTGATAGGTTGATAATTAGAGTTTAATAAAGTCCAAGAATCTGAATCCTCGCTTATGTCACGCATCAGGATTCCGCGAGTCTTGCCCCAAGGATCCATAAAAAAAAATTCTTCTATTTTTGAATTTTTATTATTGTAGATCTTCCAAATGAATCTGCCTTGAGCTGATTGTTTTTTTTCTAGGAACACCAAAGAAAATCTTCCCTGAATCAACGATTCAACATAATTAGTTCTTAGAGGCAAGGTGGTGCACGATTGTAAGATGGTTATTATTGGAATAAATAAAAATATAACCACCCTACTGAATTGTATTTTATTTATTGACATTACAAGTTTAATTTTTTCAAAATAATATATTAATTATTCAAACATTCTAATTATTTTTTACAAAACATATTAAAATTTCAACAATAGTAAAATTTGAATTTTTCAACGGCATAAGCACATTGTAACTTTGATGAACGGAAAATAAATTTATTCGATGATTTAGAAGTTAAAGTGAATTAACCGTTGAATTTTCATCATTCAATAACTCATCAACTGAAATTTTAAACCTTGTAAGAGTCTCTACAAGAACTTTGTTTTTTGAATTTTTATTGAATCCCACACGCCAAATGGATAAAGCCTCTTTTCTTGAAGATAACTTCCATAGTACTTCACCATAATGAGCGGATATTTCAGGATCTGGTTGATTAGCAAAAGCCACTGCCAAATACTCTTCAGCNTTTAGAAGGTCNCCCATTCTGTAATGTAACCAGCCCATACTGTCTATTATNTGAGGGTCATTTGGAGAGAAAATCATGGCAGCTTTTATTAAACGTTTAGCCTCAAATAAATTTTCCCCTCTGTCAGCTAAACTATAACCTAAAGCATTTAGAGCATTGGCATGATCAGGTTTGATATCTATAAGTTTTCTTANAAGCAATTCCATTTTTTTTACATCGCCATCGTTAAAATGCAGTAATGCGCTGGTNTAGAGCACCTCTGGTAAGTTGCGATCTTNTTTAGATACTTCCTCAAAGATCAAGAGTCCAGTACGAGGATTTCGAGCTTTTCTAACAAGAGAAGCCAATCGGGTATAAAAAATATCTAAAGTCTGATCATTTTGCGCAGTCATTCTTCTGATAAGCATGGATCTGATTAACTCATCGGTTTTACCCAAAACAAGTTGAAGGGCATCAACTGCTTCAATAGCATCAGAGTCATTCATGGCATTATTTTTCCATATTTTGGCTGTTTTCAAAGCTGTGTCATGATCACCGATGGTTAGAGAAAGTTCAGTGGCCCTTTTGGCGGCCTCAACGTCGTTGGTTCTTTCTGCAATATCGACATATGTGGCAGCAGCAGCAGGAATATTTCCAGATATTATTGAGAGCTCACTGGCTAAGATTTGAAAAATAACTCCCGGCGAGACTGAAGTTTTTTTGGAGTTAGATTCGGCTTTTACAGAAAAGTTAACTAAAAAAAACCCAAAAACCAGAATTGAAATTTTTGTAATATAAAATAAATGTTTCATTGTTTATAAAATACCTGTTTTTACTTCGTATGGATAGAGTTTAATGCCAGAACTACCTGAGGTTGAGGTTATTACAGAAGGTTTAAAACCGATTTTAGAAAACCAATTCTTGTCAGATTTTTGGACAAGTGACAAACCTTTACGTTCCCAGATAACCAAAAAACAATGCCAAGCCTTAACTAACAAAAGAGTGATTAAGGTGTTTAGAAGAGCAAAATTCTTAGTTATTGAATTAAAAGAAGCATGGTTANTAGTTCATTTTGGAATGACAGGGAAAATATTTGTTTCAACAGAGAAAAAAAATTTTTTTTTAATCAATAATAAACACATCCATTTTTTATTTAGAGCAGGTTCAAATTATGTATATTTTCAAGATATAAGAAGGTTCGGCGGTATTAATTATCTAGAAAAAATAAATTTAGCTAATAACTTTGAGGACCAAGTCTCATTCAAGTTAGGTGTGGAGCCGTTGTCAGAAAATTTCGATACAAATTTTTTGTATAAAAAAAGTAGAAAAATCAATCAACCAATTAAATCATGGTTAATGAGTGGTCACCCCATAGCAGGTATTGGTAATATTTATGCTNCTGAAGCTCTTTTTAGAGCAGGTATTGACCCATCTACAAAATCTAAAAATCTTGGAGTTGTNAGGTCGAGTAGGTTGGTTTCCACCATTAAATATGTTCTAAGTGAAGCTATTCGCTCTGGTGGGAGTACTATTAAAGATTATTCAGGAATCAATGGTGAACCGGGAAATTATTCAAAAAAACATTTGGTGTACGGAAAAAAAAACCATATCTGTNCAGTATGCATGAAAATGCTATCTATAATTATGATTGGCCAAAGATCAAGTTTTTANTGTAGAAGATGTCAAAAAAAATAACTCACACGAAATTAAATTTNAGTTTTACTGAGAGCCTTTTAAAGTGGGGTAGAGTTAATGGTCGTAAAAACCTTCCATGGAGTCCCGAAAAAGGAAGTCANTATCACCCTTATAAAGTGTGGTTGTCGGAAATTATTTTGCAACAAACCCAACTAAAAACAGGAAAAAATTTTTATAAAAAAATTATATCAACCTTCCCATCAGTAGAGGAACTCGCAAAAGCTAAANTAGAAAAAGTTTTATCTGCATGGTCAGGTCTTGGTTATTATAATAGAGCAAAAAATTTGCACTTGTCGGCGGTAAAAATTTGTTCTGAAAACAAAGTGGTTTTTCCAAAAGATGCAAAAGAGTGGATGCAATTACCCGGGGTTGGATTTTCAACAGCCGCNTCAATTTCAGCTTTTGTTAACAAAGAAAAAGTACCAGTTATGGATGCAAATGTCATAAGAGTTTTTGCAAGACAATTCAAGCTCAAAGAGTTTGTGAACTCTGTTGCNTTGAAGAAAAAAATCCTACCAATTGCTTACAAATGTCTACCTATAATGCCAATTGATATGCCAGTTTATACTCAGTCAATAATGGATCTTGGTTCTATTATTTGTCGTCCACATCATCCAAAATGTGACTTATGTCCAGTATCCGCCATGTGTCTGGCATATTTATCCAAACAAGAGTCAAACTACCCTGTCAGAAAAACCAAAAAAATTAGAGAGGTTAAAAAAATTAATTGGTTAGTTCCCTATACAAAGGAATCGGTCGCACTAGTTTGTTTGGAGGACACAAAACTGTGGCAAGGTTTATGGACACCAATCCAATTTTGCAATTCTTCACCGATCCCAAACGAAGCTTTTTTTATTACAAAATTTAGATCTCCTATTTCTAACTTTACTCTTGAAGTTTCTATTTGGGGATTTTTATGTAATGAACAAAAACTTTATAAATTCGCAAAATGGTTTAAATGGAAAGAATTATTAAACAGTCCAGTACCTTCNACAGTTACTAAAGCTTTAAGATCTTTTCGGCTTTATTTATAAATCTCTGTGTCTAACTGAAGTTGTCCAATTTTGTTTTAATTTTTTTGCAATATTCTCAACACAAAAAACTGAGCGGTGACGACCTCCGGTACAGCCAATAGAGATACAGAAGTAGCTCCTCTCTTTGTGAAGATATAAAGGAAGCCAATTTTCTAAAAACTGAAGAATGGTAAATACCAATTCTGATACCTGTTTTTGATTTTTGAAATATTTTTCAACTTGATTGTCTTTTCCAGTCAACTCTTTTAAATTTGTTTCATAAAAAGGGTTCGGAAGGCATCTCGCATCAAAAACCAAATCTGAATCAGCAGGGATACCCTTTCTGTAAGCAAAAGATTGAATAATTACGAGACTAGTTTTTGGATTTAATTTGATTAATTCTCGTATTCTGTGCTTTAAATCTGAGGGTTTAAGCCCAGTTGTATCAATATTCATACCTATATTTTCAATTTGCTTCAACATTAATCTTTCAGACTCAATACATTCATGAAGAGTAGGAGCCATTTTTTCTTCAGAGTATTCATTGGTTTGAAAACTAAATGGATGTCGCCTGCGTGTTTCAGAGTATCTTTTTATTAAGTCTTCATTGCTTGCATTTAAAAAAATAGGAATTAGATTAGTGATTTTTTTTTTCAATGAATTAAGTTTGGGTACCAGTGTCTCTAGACTTTTGATTTCTCTCGCATCTATGGCTATAGCAATTTGATTTCTATTTTGTTTAGATAATAATTCTAAAAGTGAGTCTAAAAGTGAAATTGGAAGATTATCAACGCAAAAGAAACCAGCATCTTCAAGAATCCGCAGAACAACAGATTTGCCAGATCCAGACATTCCTGTAACAACAAAAATTTCAAGATTACTCATCACTTTTTTTTTCATTCACCGTATTTTTTTTAATTTCTTCATTCTGCCGTTCCATGAATTCTTTCACAGTATCAATTCCTCTTAATTGAAGAACTGTATTTCTAACGGCTGTTTCAACTAAAACTGCCAAGTTTCTGCCTGGAGCTACAGGAATTACAACTTTTTGAATTTGAAGCCCCAGCACATTCTCGTATATGGCTTCCAAGGGTAAGCGATCATATTCATTTATCAAAGATCGGCGAACTAATTGAACAATAAGTCTTAAACGAATTTTTCTCCTAACACATGACTCACCAAATATTGTTTTGATATTTAAAAGACCCAAACCACGTACTTCAATCATATTTCTTAAAATATTTGGGGACTTGCCCTCAATCACGTCTGGAGCTATGCGAACAAAATTGATGGCGTCGTCAGCTACTAGCCCGTGGCCACGAGTGAGTAATTCTAGGCCTAACTCACTTTTCCCCAAGCCGGACTCGCCAGTAATNAAGACACCAATACCCAACACATCCATGAAAACTCCATGTTTGGTTATTCGCTGAGCTAATTTTTTGCTAAGTTGAATTCTTAATAATTCAATTGTTGAAGCAGCTGATTGTTGGGTACTTAATAGAGGAATATTCTCAATTTTACATGCTTTAAAAATATCTTCAGGAGCNATTTGATTTTCAGCAATGATTAAAGCGGGTGGATTTGCTGAAAAAAGCTCAGAAGTTAGATAGCTTCTTCTTTGGGGATCCATCTGATTGTAATAATTGATTTCAGGCTTTCCAAAAACATGAATCCTGTAAGGATGAATTAGGTTTAAATGCCCAACTAATTCGGCACTTTCAAATGTCGAATCTTTTATGGAGGTATTACTGTTCTGTTCGCCAATTAGCCATTTAAGTTTCAAGAGATGATTTTGATTGTTAAAAAACTCTCGAATATTTAACATAAAAACCAGCTATTAAAAATTAACTAATAGGGGCATTTGTAGGACGCCAATCACATAGTTTTGCGTACAGAAAATTTGCATCTACTGGGTTATTTAATTCNGTTCTAAAATTTTTATCAGAGAGCATTTCCGCAACTTCTCCTAAGATCTCTAAATGTTTTTGAGAGGCATTAACGGGAACCAATAGAAAAATAAGTAAATGCACCGGTAGGTTATCAGTTGCATCGAAAGGAATTGGAGAGCTTAATGATAAAACTGTTGCAACGGCTTCTTTAAGTCCTTCAATTCTTCCGTGCGGTATGGCNATACCCTCACCAAGCCCAGTTGAGCCTAAGCGCTCTCTGGCAAAAAGAGAATCAAAAACTTTGCTTCTTGCAATTCCACATTTCGACTCAAAAACTAATCCCGCATGTTCAAAAACTCTTTTTTTGCTGGTAGTGTTTACATTAACAACCACCTGATCGGCTTTTAAAATTTCCCCTAGTCTATTCATGTCTGAGAGCCTAAATAAAATGTAACATATTGCATTGCAACATAATAATTAAAATTTTTCTACACAAGACTTTTTCCTGAATGGATAGAATCACTGTGGATTTCTTTATATCTGATGATTTGTCTATCCATTTTGTCGGCAATTATGTCAATCGCAGCATACATATCTGAATGTTCAACCTCAATATGTAAGTCTTTTTTGGGAAGGTGAGTAGTAATCTCAATTTTATTTATAAGTTTATTAACTTCTAGAACAACGTGTGCATCAATTACTTGAGAGTAATGACGTTGTATTTTTGCAAATTTTTGAAGTATGTATTCCCTTATTGAAGGCGTAATTGAAATTTTATGCCCGGTGATTTGAATATTCATCATTTACTTCTCCTCATCTTTTTTTGCGAATACTTGCACTTGGGATTTTTAAAGCCTCACGATATTTAGCTACGGTTCGCCTTGCTATAACGATACCCATCTCTGAAAATTTATTAGCCATTATTTGGTCTGAAAACGGTTTTTCCGAATTTTCTTGTTTTATCCACTCATGTATTTGAGCTTTAATAGAAGTTCCAGAAGCTGAACCACCATCCTCTGTTAAAACATGGCTACCGAAAAAATACTTTAATTCAAAACAACCTATTGGGGTTGCAACATATTTTTGATTGGTGACTCTTGAGACAGTAGATTCATGTAAATTACATCTAGCAGCAACATCTCTTAGCACTAGTGGTCTCATTGCTCTTGGCCCAAACTCGAAAAAATCTTGTTGTACTTCAACTATGGTTTGAGTTACTCGAAGAATAGTTTCAAAACGTTGCTGGACATTTTTCAGCATCCATCGAGCTTCAAGCAATTGTTGATTCAAAGGTCCCTTTAGACTCCCACTATCTTGAATTGCCTTAGCATAGTTCTCGTGTATTCTCACTTTTGGTAATGCGGCATTATTTAATCTTGCTCGCCAAATACCATTAGAATCTTTAAAAACTACAACGTCTGGAATAACTGTAATAGGAACATCTCTTTTAAAAGCTGAAGCAGGCTTTGGGTTCAATTGTTTTATTTTTACGTCAGCAGCATGTATAAGTTCTCTGGTCAATCCACTGGCTTTTATAAGCCCAGAGATATTGTGCTGTGCCAAAAGTTCGAGATGATTAGAGAGGATTACTTTGGCAGCTTCTGTTACTGCAGATTTTTCCTCATCTGAGCTCAACTGAAGAATTAAACACTCAGATAAATCCCTAGCTCCAACTCCTTTTGGGTCGAGACTTTGTAAAAGTTTAACACCTATTTGTAGCTCTTCTTCAGATAGTCTTTCTCCAAACTCTTCTTCAAATTCTTTGGAAAAGGGTAACTCTAGTTCTTCAAGTGACTCTCTTAAATAACCATCTGCATCTAGCGCTTGAATTAGAATTTCGACCCAGGTTCTCTCTTTTTTTGATAAAGTCATGGTCCCCAACTGAGACTGCAAGTGACGGGAAAGGGTTACAGGGTCTTCGTTTATATTATTTCTAAACTCATTACCCTCATCTATATTGTTATTCTTTCTTATTGGTACCTGTGACCACTCTTCAGCTTGATGTGTTTCTTTAAAGTCATTGTTTTCGTCAGATTGAACAGGGAATTCCTCGTTATCTTTTCTGTCGGCCTCATTACTCTCGGTTTTTTCAGGCTTATCGCTGGTAGTCTGGTTGTTGGCGGAGGAATTATCTTGAAGTTCCTCAACTTCCAAAAGAGGGTTAGTTGATGCGGCTTCTTCCAATTCTTCGTGTAGCTCTGTTGTGGAAATTTGTAGCAGTCGTATTGCTTGCTGTAGCTGAGGAGTTAGAGCAAGTTGTTGTCCAGTTTTTAGATTTAGACTAGTTTTCATATGCTACATTCGAAAGTGTTCCCCTAAGTATGCTTTTCGAACCTCGGTATTGCCAACTATTTCTGTTGGCATACCACTCGATAATACAAGGCCATCATGAATAATTGTAGCTCTATCACAAATGCCTAAGGTTTCTCTAACATTGTGATCAGTTATCAAAACACCAATTTTTTGAGATTTTAAAAATCTAATTACTCTTTGAATTTCAATCACAGCAATAGGGTCTACACCAGCAAAGGGTTCATCCAGAAGTAAAAATCTTGGGTTCGTTGCGAGGGCTCTTGCAATCTCTACTCTCCTTCTTTCTCCACCCGAAAGTGTTTGACCCAAGTTGTTTTCAATACCTTTTATTTGAAAATCCTCAAGAAGTTTATTTCTAGTTAAGGTAATTTCTTCTTGCGATATTTTTTTACCATTTTTTTTTATCTGCAACTGCAGTATTGCAGTAATATTGTCACCAACACTCATTCTTTTAAAAATGGAGGCTTCTTGTGGAAGATAAGCGAGACCTTTAGATGCACGAATATGAATTGGATCATCAGTAATGCACTGATTGTTGAGAAAAATTTCACCTCCGTCAGGTTGTATCAAACCAAGCATCATGTAAAAGCAAGTTGTTTTGCCTGCCCCATTGGGCCCAAGAAGGCCAACCACTTCCCCACTTTTTACATCAATAGAAACGTCTTTTACAACAAGTTTTCTTTGAAAGCTCTTCTGTAAGCCTTTCGCTTGAAATCTATCAATAAGTGACATTGTTATTTTTTAATCATTTTCTGTTTTTCGGGGCATTAAAGTCATCCTAGTTCTGGTTTGACCCGGGATAGTCTCAGCTTTGTAAACCTCAGTAATACTACTGTAACTTAATTTATCTCCTGAAACCTCATCTTTAACTTTTCCGTCTTTTTTTCTTTTAAGACTGGCGTTTCCGGACAAAAAAAACATTGAATTCCTTTCGTCATAATCTAGGCGTTCTGCTTTTCCTTCAATCCATTCGCCACTGGATTCTCTTTTTTGTCTAAAGTTGGCCGGATTACCTATTATATGGCCATGGGAGAGTCCATCTTCAGTTTGTTTGAGTTGAAGTAAATCTCCCTTGATTATTAAATTATTACGAATTAAAACTACATTGCCAGTGAAAGTAGTAACAAGATTTTTATCATCATGTTTCAGCGAATCGGCATCTACTCTTAGAATTGAATTTTTGACATCATTGGAGACAACATTTTTGACAACAAAAAATGTTGTAAAAATTACAAAAAGAAAAATAAAGGAGGTTTTTATATAGTTCAAAAACTTTAATCTCGACTAATTTTTAATTAATGTAACACTTTTTAGTATGTTAACGCTTCTTTCATTTTGATCAATTTTCATTCCAACACCACGGATTAAAAATGACCCACTTTTAATTTTAACAGGACCTTCTGATAAAGCAGTTTTGGAATTTAAATTAAACGTTGTGTTTTCAGTAAATATTTCAAATCCAGTTTGTTGGGCAAAGCTGTCTCTTTTTATTTTAACATTGGTTGTAAGCTTTATAATGTTGCCATCAGAATTAAGCGAGGCAGTTTCTGAGGATACTATCAATGGATTTGTATTGTCTTCAAAAAGTACAAGAGTTGGTCTGGTGATCATCGCCTCATTGTTTGTATCGTATGTTATGGTTTCTGCAGATAGTTGACTTTGCAAATTTCCATCTTCTCCAGTTAGGCTGATTAAAACTTTTGAAAGAGTTGCAGTAGGACCATCAACTTTGTAATTTTTATTAGGAGTGTTTAACAAGTAATTGCTGCATATGGCTGTTATTAAAGCAAGTGATAAAAAAATAATTGTGGAAATCAATCCGCCTATCCAATCTCGAAATTTACTCATGAATTTCAACGATTAAATCGCAGAGTTCTCTTACCGCACCGTTCCCTCCATTCCTTTTAGAAACCCAATCAGCGGCTAATTGAATTTCATCGCATGCGTTTGGAACGCTTGCTGAAAATCCAACTTTTGAAAATAATTCTAAGTCTGGTATGTCGTCTCCCATGTGACCACATTGCATGGGGTCAATATTATTTTTTTTTGTCCAATCCTCAAAGGCATTTACTTTATTTTCTACATTTAACATGAGTGTTTTTATACCTAATTCCTTTGCTCTAAGTCTAGTTGCTGCATGGCCTCTCCCACTTATTAAACCAACATTGATACCACAGTTGAAAAGTTGTTTTATTCCGTGACCATCAAGAACGTTAAATTTTTTAAATATTTCTCCATTTTCAGAAAAGTACAGACCACCGTCTGTAAAAACACCGTCTATGTCAAAAAACATCCATGATAATTTCTTAATTTTCTGAGTTATTAAATTACTATGCTTGGATACTTTCATATTATCTTTGCTTCAAGTAAATCGTGAATGCCTAAAGCACCAATTAATTTATTGTTTTCAACTACTAACAAATGATTAATTCTATTTTTTTCCATAAGGTGGGCTGCTTGACTTGCAAGAGAGTTTCCAGAAATGACTTGAGCACTTTTTGTCATAACATTTTCTACTTTAGCAGTTCGTATATCTAGTCCTTTTGATATCAGTCTTCTCAAATCTCCATCAGTGATAATGCCAAGAACATTACTTTCAACGTCAACAATGCAAGTCATTCCCATTCGTTTAGCACTCATTTCCATTAAAGCTTCAGTTAATGTAGCTTCTTTTTTTACTGTTGGGAGATCTTTGCCGGTCTTCATCACATCCGATACGTGAATTAAAAGTTTTCTTCCCAGTGCTCCAGCTGGGTGTGTTCTGGCGAAATCATCTGCTGCAAAACCTTTCATTTCAAGTAAAACTATTGCAAGTGCGTCTCCAAGCGCTAAAGCAGCTGTGGTGCTTGCTGTAGGGGCCAAATTTAATGAGCACGCCTCGGTTGTTACAGATGCATTTAAGTGAACGTCAGATAGCGTTGCGAGACTGGAATTTGGATTACCGGTTAAACTAATAAGTTTAGAACCTAATCGTTTTAACAAAGGGGCAAGTTTGCACAATTCTTCTGTTTCACCGGAGTATGATATTGCTATGACAATATCTTCACTTCTTACCATGCCCAAATCACCGTGTTGTGCTTCTGCAGGGTGCAGAAAAAAAGATGAAGTACCTGTCGAAGCTAATGTTGCGGCTACTTTATTACCGACATGCCCTGATTTGCCCATGCCAGACACGACCACTCTACCTTTACATGAAAAAATTAAATTTGTGGCTTCAATAAACTGGCTATCTAATTTTTCAGATAGCTTTTTAACTTCTCTTGATTCAATTTCTAAAACATTGCGAGCAATTTCTAAGATTTTTTTTGGGGGAAATTTACTGTTTGAATTTTGCATTAATTGAATAACTTTAAAAGGATTTATTAAATTAAAACATTTATGGACGCCGATAGCATCATTAGATTTAAAGAACTTTCTTTTGAGTATGCTTCTAAAAAAATTATCAATAATTTAAGTTTCAACATCCCAAAAGGTAAAGTTGTCGCAATTATGGGAGGTTCTGGTGTTGGAAAAACAACACTATTAAAGATTATTTCAGGTTTAATTCCTTCCACTGCCAATCAAGTATACGTTTTTGATAAAGATCTTGCTCTTATTGGGCAAAGTAAAAAAAATGAACTTCGGAAGCAAATTGGTCTTCTGTTCCAATTTGGTGCCTTGTTTACTGATCTAAGTTGTTTTGAAAATGTCGCTTTTCCACTCAGAGAACATGCAAATTTATCTCCGTCTTTGTTAAAAACTACAGTGATGCTAAAACTTGAATGTGTAGGTTTAAGAGGGGCCGCTCATCTGATGCCCTCTGAAATTTCAGGAGGAATGGCAAGAAGAGTAGCTTTAGCTAGAGCAATAGCTTTGGGCCCCAAACTAATTCTTTACGATGAACCTTTCTCCGGTCTTGATCCTATTTCGCTTGGTGTTACTGCCCAATTGATAAGAAAATTGAATGACGCTTTAGGCTCCACGTCTGTTTTGGTAACTCACGATGTGGTCGAAAGTTTTGAAATAGCCGATCATGTGTATTTGCTGGCCCCATCAGAAAATGGAGCAGTATTAATTGGATCAGGCACCCCCGAGGAAATTAGTAAAAACAAGGATCCTTACATACAACAATTTATAAATGGACAACAAATTGGCCCCGTTAAATTCCACTATCCAGCAGAGCAGAGAAAAAAATTTTTTTTAAGTGGTTGATCGGTAAATTAAATAAATTTAGATAAATTCACTATTGAAATGTTGAACAAATTGATTAACTTGGTCGTAAGTCTTGGAAAATTTTATATTCTACTTGGGAGAGTTCTTTTCAGATCATCAATTGCGTTAAGAAGGTTTGATTTAATTAGTTTTCAGATTCGGTTTTTGGGAAACTATTCTTTAACAATAATATTAATTTCAGGCTTGTTTGTTGGTTTGGTCCTGGGTTTACAAGGCTACTATACTCTGAGAAGGTATGGATCAGAGGAGGCACTGGGACTTTTGGTTGCTCTATCTCTTGTTCGAGAGTTGGGACCAGTTGTCTCAGCATTATTGTTTTCCGGAAGAGCAGGTACTTCCCTAACCGCTGAAATTGGCTTGATGAAAGCAGGAGAGCAGTTATCCGCTCTAGAAGCAATGGGTGTAAGTCCAATCTCGCGAATTCTTTGCCCCAGATTTATTGCTGGGGTGATAGTTGTTCCACTTTTAGCTGGCTTATTTTCTGCCATCGGAATTATAGGAGGTTGGATAGTGGCAGTTTTAATGATTGGTGTCGACTCCGGAGCTTTTTGGTCACAAATGTCCGAAGGGGTAGATTTTTGGGGAGATATAGTTAATGGTTTTCTCAAAAGCTTGGTCTTTGGAACTATCGTTACACAAATTTCACTTTTTATGGGTTACACGGCCACGCCAACTCCAGAAGGAGTTTCCTCTGCAACCACCCGAACGGTTGTTGTAAGCGCTTTTTCAATACTAGGAATAGACTTTATACTTACCGCTTTGATGTTTAATTGAATATAATTAAATAAATGTTGTTTAAGATGTTATGACTATGATCAACTTATACTATGAATAAAATAAATTTTTCTGTTGGAATTTTTTTCCTATTAGGAATGGCTTCGTTAATGTTTTTATCCCTAAACGTAAGCAACTTAGTTGGCTCTAGTATTGATTCGGAGTATGAATTATTAGCTTATTTTGATGATATTGGTGGTTTAAAACCAAAGGCAGCTGTTAGGAGTTCAGGCGTACTAGTGGGGCGCGTGAAGGACATCGAATTTGATAGCAAAAGGTACCAGGCAAAAGTAGTGATTGAGATGCAGCGTGGTGTTAGGTTTCCTTTGGATAGTTCAGCAACTATTCTTACAGCAGGACTTTTGGGAGAAAAATACATAGGAATTACGCCCGGAGCTGAAATTGATTTCCTCAAAAAAGACGATAAAATTCAAATGACACAATCCGCTGTTATTTTGGAAAACATTATTTCTCAGTTTCTTTTTAATCAGAGTTCTAATGATGATGCCAGTGGCAAGGTGAGTGGCTCAGGAGAAATCTTTAAATGATTAATTACAATTTTAAAATATGACTTCAAAAATCATTTTTTGAGTGTTAAGACAAACAACGGAGAGTAAAATGCAGTATCTGATTGGCTTTCTTAAATTAGGAACTTGTTTCCTCTTAATAGGAGTTTTTTCTGGCTGTGCGAGCCTTGGAAATAATGAATCGTATGACCCAAGAGATCCTCTTGAAAGCACCAATAGAAAAATATTTAAATTTAATGATGTAGTTGATAAAACTGTATTTAAACCTTTGGCTCTGGGTTACGAGAATGTTGTTCCAGATACAATCAGAAATGGAATTTCAAATTTTTTTGGTAACTTATCTGATTTAGTTACTACCATTCAACATTTTCTTCAGTTAGATTTCAAAAAAACCACTTCGTCGGCGTCAAGATTTCTCATAAATTCAACAGTTGGAATTTTGGGTTTTAGAGACGTTGCATCTGGCATGGGAATCCCAAAAACTAATGAGGACTTTGGTCAAACCATGGGTGCGTTTGGGGTTGGTCCAGGTGCATATTTGGTTTTACCTTTTTTTGGACCAAGTACTGTTAGAGACGGAGTTGGTAAAGTTATGGATATTTTAGTAGACCCAATCCAAACGACCGTAAAAGACGACTCTGCAAGATTGGCTGGAAATTCACTTAGGGTGATAGAAACCAGAGCCTCTTTGCTCTCGGCTGAGCAAGCTTTTGAAGCTTTGGCATTTGATAGATATATAGGTGTAAAAAATGCTTATCTGGCCAATAGAAAGGCTCAAATTAATGACCAGTAAAAAAATATATTGTGAGAACGATTTCATTCTCAAGAACATGGGTTTTATTTGGCTAAGTACATTTTTTATTTTTGTATTCCTTTTTATCACTGGGACTAATGCTCAGGAAACAACGGATAGCCCTGAGAGAATAATTTCAAAAATTACAGGAGAAATACTTAATGAAATTAAAAATGATCCTGATTTAGCTGCTGGTGATTGGGTCAAAATTAATGTATTAGTTGACGAAAAGGTTATGCCCGTAATTGATTTTGAAAAGATGACTGCTTTAGCGGTCGGAAGACACTGGCGTTCAGCTTCTCCGGTTCAAAAAAATGAGCTAATGAAAGTTTTTAGAGAGTTACTTTTGTTGAGCTATTCTGGCGCAATTAGGTTTGCTGACAAAGCAGACATGAAAATACTCCCCCCCAGAAGAAATCCAGGGGATATTGATGTGGTGGTAAGAACAAGAGTAACAGTGCCCGGTAGGCAGGCTGTTCCTATTGACTACAGATTAAGAAAAAGTGATTCAGGATGGAGAATAATCGATCTTAATGTATTAGGTTTGTGGTTAATTGAAAATTATCGCTCTCAATTTACTCAGATAGTCAGTAGAGATGGGATCTCTGGTTTGGTCACTGCTATTGAAAACAAAAATAAATCTTTGTCAAAAAGTAAATAATCACTTATGCACAACAGCGGGCATAAATTGCAAAGTAAGACTCCTTCAAAAATCAAATTTTCCGGTGAGATTACTTGGGAGTCAGTTCAAAATTTAATGGAAAAAAAAGCATTGGAATTAGAAGAAATTGTTTCTAATCTTGATGTCTCTTTGTCCACTGATCCTAATCAAATAATATTAGATTTATCTGAGGTAACAAAGGTTGACATGTGTGCTTTGGCACTTGTTTTAGAGATTGAAAAGAAAATTAAAATTTTGTCAAAAGGCAAACCAATCTTAAGTTTACTCTGGCAAAATGTTCCCTCTGATTTAATTTCTTTAGCTGATTTGTCTGGTTTAACTGATTATTTGGAATTTAAGTGAAATGAATGAAGCTGTAGTCTTCTCAAACTTAGAAAAAAAATTTGATAGCGTAAAAACTCCGATCATGGCATTGGATGAGGTTTCCTTTAAAGTGCACATGGGTGAGTTTTTTGGTTTGCTTGGTCCAAATGGTGCTGGAAAAACCACTCTAATTAATGTTCTTGGAGGTTTGACTAGACCAACAAAAGGAACGGCATTTGTTTTTGGAATGGATGTTTTAAAGGAACCACAAAGGGTAAGGAGAGCTATAGGGATAGTCCCACAGGAATTAGTATTTGACCCTTTTTTCACTGTAAAAGAATTGTTGAGAATACAGTCTGGTTTTTTTGGCATTAAAGATAATGATTTATGGATTGAAGAGTGTCTTTTTGAACTAGGGCTTGAGCAGAAAACAAACGCTAATATGAGGAGTTTATCTGGGGGGATGAAAAGAAGAGTATTAATTGCACAAGCACTAATTCATAAGCCGCCTGTAATTGTTCTTGATGAACCCACAGCTGGAGTAGATGTTGAATTGAGAGAAAATTTATGGAAATTTATTAAAAAATTAAATAACTTGGGTCATACAATTATTCTAACCACCCACTACCTTGAAGAGGCCGAGGAACTTTGCAACAGAGTTGCTTTCATGAACCAAGGCAAGTTATCGTCGATTCAAAATGTTGCTGATTTTGTAAATCAGCCGGGTGGTATAAGAACGGTATTTAAGCAAACATTAGAAACGATATAAGTTTTTTAAAAATGACCCCAGAAAAAATTAAAAGTTACATAGTAGAAAATCTGGATTGCAAATTCATATCAGTGGAAGGCGATGGTGTTCATTTTGAGGCCTTAATCGTGAGTGATAAATTTTCCGGTGTGAACAGAGTAAACAGACACCAGCTCATATACCAAATTTTAGGTGATAAAATGAAATCTGAAATTCATGCCTTATCAATAAAAGCCTTTACATCAAAAGAATGGGCGGAAAAATTGAGTGGAAAAGTTTAGGGTTTCCGGTCCAACTAAGCTCGCTGGAGAAGTTTCAATTAGCGGTGCAAAAAATGCAGCATTACCCATTTTTTGTGCAAGTATTTTAACCTCTGAAACTGTGGAAATTTCAAACGTCCCTGACTTAAAGGATGTTTCTACAATGTTTTCTTTGCTTCGTAAATTAGGGGTGAAAGTAGAGCTCGACAAAAAAAATAAACAATGCGAGATACGGGCAAATTCTGTTCACTCAATTGAGGCTCCGTACGAATTAGTTAAGACTATGAGAGCCTCAATTCTTGTGTTGGGGCCTCTGCTAGCTAAATATGGAGAAGCTAAAGTCAGTCTTCCCGGTGGGTGTGCAATCGGACAAAGGCCAGTTGACCAGCACATTAAAGGACTGAGATTGATGGGGGCTAAAATTAAATTGGAAAATGGGTACATAACTGCTAAAGCTAAAAAGTTGTTTGGTGCAAAAATCACTAGTGATGTTATTTCAGTTACGGGAACGGAAAACCTGATGATGGCCGCTTGCCTTGCCGAGGGAAAAACCGTTTTAGAAAATTCCGCTGAAGAACCAGAAATAGTTGACCTAGCTAATTTTTTAAGATCAATGGGAGCTGAAATATCGGGTGATGGTTCAAATAAAATTGAAATTTTTGGAAAGAAAAAACTAAATGGAGCTTGTCACACCATTATTTTTGATCGTATAGAAGCTGGAACTTTTTTTTGTGCAGTTGCTGCATGTGGAGGAGATATACTGTTAAGTGGGGTTAACAAGGAAGCAATGGGCATGACATTGGAAAAATTACGAGAATGTGGAGGTAAAATCATTCATGACCAATCTGGAATCAGAATAAAATTTTTTAAAAGACCCAATTCTGTTAGCTTTCAGACTTCCTCATTCCCTGGTTTTGCTACCGATATGCAAGCTCAGTTCATGGCTGTTAATGCAGTGGCTAAAGGAACATCAATCATTAAGGAGAGTATTTTCGAAAATAGGTTTATGCATGTTCAAGAAATGCTTAGATTAGGAGCAAAAATAAGTGTCAGAGGCAACACTGCTGTTGTAACAGGGGTTGATGTTTTAAAAGGAGCTGGAGTAATGGCCACTGACCTTAGAGCTTCAGCTGGCCTGGTAATTGCCGCGATGGCCGCTCACGGACAATCTATGATTGACCGCATTTATCATTTAGATAGAGGTTATGAAGGAATGGATAAAAAATTGAATTTACTTGGGGCTTCAGTGGATAGGGTTAAGGGTTGATAACACTGGCGATACCCAAGGGTCGAATTTTTCATGACGTTTTACCTTTACTTGAGGCAGCAGGTGTTGAATTGTTTGAGAGTCCTGACTTGTCAAGAAAGTTGATAATTGAAACTAAAAATCCAGACCTTAGGTTGCTAATTGTTAGGACAAGTGATGTACCCACGTATGTTCGATTTGGCGCAGCGGACATGGGTGTGGTCGGCTCAGATGTTCTTTTTGAAACTGCTACAGACGGTCTTTACCAGCCTGTTGATTTAAACACAGGTGTTTGCAGATTATCATTAGCGATTCCAAAGGAAGTGGATTATTACTCCCTCATTAAAAGAGGCGTCAAGCTTCGTGTGGCCACTAAGTATCCAAAACAAGCTTTAGAATATTTTGCACTAAAAGGTATACAGGTGGACATTATAAAACTATATGGATCAATGGAACTTTCTCCACTAGTAGGATTGTCAGATGTAATAGTAGATTTAGTTTCTTCAGGTCAAACTTTAAAAGCAAATGGCTTAGTTGAAATAGAAGTAATTAAAGATATTACGTCCAGGCTTATTGTTAATAAGGCTTCTTTTAAAATGAAAAATGACATTTTGGGCAAATTCATTACAGCTTTATCTTCAGCGAGAAAAGGGTAGTTACTCTAATTATGAATTCAATTAATAAATCAGATAATTTAATTAAAATTTTAGATTCTAATGATAATAGTTTTGGTGAACAGTTAGAATTACTTTTGGCGTTTGATCCCCAGCATAATAAATTGTTGTTTGAAAAAGTTGAGAGCATCATAAATAAAATTAAAATTAAGGGTGACGATGCGTTGCTGGAGTATTCTTCAAAGTTTGATAATTACTCTGTTTCGTCTGTAACGGAACTAGAAGTTAGTAAAAAGTCTCTCCAAGATGCATACAGTTCAATTTCATTTGCTGAGAGAAGTGCGCTAAACACTGCAGCAGATCGAATCTACAAGTATCACGAAAATCAAGAATTAAAATCTTATTCCTATCTTGACGAGTATGGATCCCAAATCTCCATGAGAGTTTTGCCAATTGAAAAAGTTGGAATTTATGTTCCCGGTGGTACTGCTGCATACCCTTCATCTGTATTAATGAATGCAATACCAGCTAGAGTTGCAAATGTTAAAGAAATAGTCATGGTTGTCCCCTCTCCAGGTGGAATTTTAAACCCAATGGTTTTGGCCGCAGCTCACTTGGCTGGAGTTAGTAAAGTCTTTAAATTAGGCGGAGCTCATGCTATTGCGGCCTTGGCTTTTGGTACAAAGATAGTTCCTAAAGTTGATAAAATTGTTGGCCCTGGAAATTCCTATGTTGCTGAAGCAAAAAAACAAGTTTTCGGGATGGTGGGCATAGATATGGTTGCAGGACCCTCAGAAATCTTAGTGGTTTGTGATGGTAAAACTAATCCGGATTGGGTAGCTTTAGATTTATTCTCACAGGCTGAGCACGATGAATCAGCACAAGCGATTTTAGTGAGCACAGATAGAAATTTTATCAGTAAAGTCCATAGTTCAATGCAGAATTTATTACCAAAAATGGATAGAAAATCGGTTATTGCAAAGTCATTAAAAGATAGGGGAGCACTGATTTATGTAGATAACTTGACGGAAGCTTGTTCTCTTGCAAATCGTATTGCTCCAGAACACCTTGAACTCTCTGTTGAAAATAGTCAGAGCTGGTCGAAATTGATTACCAATGCAGGCTCGTTGTTTTTAGGTAGATATTCCTCCGAGTCTCTGGGGGACTACTGTGCAGGTCCAAATCATGTTCTTCCAACCTCAGGGTCAGCAAGATTTTCATCTGGTCTGAGTGTATATGACTTTAAAAAAAGGATCAGTGTTATAGCTGTTTCTGAAGAGGGCGCAGATGTTTTGGGTAGAGTGGCATCAACTTTGGCAAATGGAGAAAAACTCTCTGCTCATGCATTGGCTGCTGAGTACAGAATGAAAAATCATTTTTCTAGTAAAGTCTAAAATTAACTTTTTAGATGATGAAAGATTTTAAAACTTTCAAAAGTTTCTCACATTGGACTTTGGTTCCAATTGAAATTCGCACCCAGTTTTTTATTTTGGGGTTATTGAAATGCCGCACAATTATTTTATTTTTTTTTAGTTCACTAAAAATTTTTGTTCCGCTCACTTTTAAGTGTGAGGCTAAAATAAAATTTGCCTGAGATGGTAATACCTCAAATCCAATAGTTTTAAGTTTTCTTGTTAAGAACTCGCGATTTCTAATAATTTTTTGTTTGTTGGAGTCAAACCATTTTTTGTCTTTTAGTGATGCAATCCCAGCAGCGGACGCTAGTTTATCAACTGGGTATGTGTTGAAACTGTTCTTTACTAAATTTAGTGCATGTATCAAGTCATGATTACCAACAGCGAATCCCAAACGCATCCCAGCTAAGCCTCTTGATTTTGAAAAGGTACGTGTAATTAAAATATTTTTGTATTTTTTAATTAAACTTATACAAGACTGTGCGCCGAAATCCACGTATGCCTCATCAACAATAACTAGTATTTGTGGGTTTTTGGTTAAAAATTGCTGTATTTGAATCTTATTTAGTGAAATTCCAGTTGTTGCATTTGGATTAGCAAACAGTACAGAGCTCACATTGGAATTCAAATTATTTAGATTAAATGAGAAATCATTTGAGAGTTTGATAAGGTTAATATTAATCGCAAAAAGTTTTGCCAGTGATGGATAAAAACTGTAAGTGATTTCAGGAATTGCCAAATTGCCTCTATTAGCAAGAAGTGCTTGGAAACAAAAAGCCAAAACTTCATCTGAGCCGTTCCCAACAAAAATTTGATTATTGTTAACTTTATAGTGCTGAGAAATAACTTTTTTTAAACTTTGACTCTCGGGTTCTGGATACAGCCTTAATTCAGTGCCATTAGTTTTCAAAACTTTTAATATTGCATTTTTTACATGTGTCGATGGCCCTAAGGGGTTTTCATTTGTGTTTAATTTAATATAATTACTCATAGTAGGCTGTTCGCCTGGCGTGTAGGGGGATAGTTTATTTAAATAGGGGTTCCAAAATTTTTTTGACAATCTTTGTTTTGTCATTATTACTCGCTTGTCACTGTATGATTAATAAATTAACTTAAATATATATTATAAAAATGCGCACTTCTGAGATTACCAGAGAAACTGGTGAAACTTCGATTCAAATATCTTTAAATCTTGATGGTGATGGAAATGGTGATTTTAAAACTGGCATTCCGTTTTTAGACCACATGTTAGATCAGATTGCTCGTCATGGAATGTTTGACTTGAAAGTAATTGCCCATGGAGATCTAGAAATTGACGCTCACCACACTGTAGAAGATGTTGGCATAACTTTAGGGCAAGCCATCAGTAAAGCACTTGGTAATAAAGTGGGAATTACCCGTTTCGGTCACGCATACGCTCCCCTCGATGAGGCTTTATCCAGAACAGTAGTAGATATTTCTGGTCGGCCTGGTTTAGAGTTTCGGTGTGAATGGAAAAGGCCTGTAGTTGGAGAGTTTGATTTGGATCTTATCCATGAATTTTTTCAAGGCTTCGTCAATCATTCATTTATTACACTTCACATTGACAACTTGTTTGGAAATAATGCCCACCATCAGTGTGAAAGTGTATTTAAGTCCTTTTCTAGAGCTTTGAAGGTTGCTGTTAGCATCGATTTGACATCAAAAAAAATTCCATCAACAAAAGGAATTTTGTAACAAAGATTGGGTTTGGAAAAATGATTGCTGTTGTTAATGTAGGAACTGGAAATATTAGAAGTATTTTTTTGGCCCTGCTTAAGGTAGCTCCAGATGAAAAAATTTGTGTAACTTCTAATCCGGCCGAACTTAAACAAGCAAAAAAAATAGTTTTTCCTGGTCAGGGATCAATGTTTGGGTGTGTTGAAAAACTTAAACTAAACGGATTATATGAAGAGATAATGAACAATGTTTCAGATCGCCCCTTTTTAGGCATTTGCCTTGGAAAACAAATACTCTTTGATGAATCTGAGGAAGGTGATAGTCTTGGCCTTGGCCTGCTCAAAGGTAAAGTCGTTAAATTTGATCGTTCTATGGATTTCAATAACAACACTTGCTTAGATTTTAAAATTCCTCATATGGGTTGGAACCAAGTTAGAATAGAAAGAGATCATCAAATTTTTAAAGGTTTTGATAGATTGATCAACACGAAAGGTAGTCTTTCAAACTGGTTTTATTTTGTACATAGTTTTTTTGTGAAGCCCAAAGATCCAAAAATAACTTTGGCTTATACAAACTATGGACAAGATTTTACAAGTGTAGTTGCCAAAGATAATATTGTTGCAACACAATTTCACCCTGAAAAAAGCGCTAAATCTGGTTTGTTATTTCTTAAAAATTTTGTTTCATGGAAATTATGATTTTCTTGCCGTCAAGAAACAAACTTTACTAAAATTTTTTGGATTGGAGTTCAAAGGTAAATGTCTTTTTTGTTAATTCCCGCAATAGATCTTAAGAACGGGCAATGCGTTCGCTTAAGACAAGGTGAATATGATGATGTAACAGTATTTTCTGACAATCCAGTGGAGACAGCTAATAAATGGATTAGTAAAGGAGCTAAAAGATTACATGTTGTCGACTTAGATGGTGCAGTTGCCGGTTATCCCAAAAATAAATCAGTCATTCAAAGTATTTTGAGCTCGGTTGGAGATAAAATTCCAATTCAAGTTGGCGGGGGAATTAGGGATTTGGATACGATTGAAAGCACTATTGACATTGGAGTTACATATGTAGTTATAGGTACAGCTGCTGTTAAAACCCCGGGTTTACTAAAAGATGCTTGCGCAGCATTTTTAGGCCATATTATTGTATCTATTGATGCCAAAGATGGAAAAGTCGCAACGGATGGTTGGAGCAAACTTTCAGGACATGAAGTAATAGATTTGGCCAAAAAATATGAAGATGATGGAGTAGAAGCAATTCTTTACACTGATATTGGGAGAGATGGCATGCTTTCTGGAATTAATCTTGACGCTACCCTTGAGCTAGCGCAATCAATTTCTATTCCTGTAATAGCATCAGGTGGGTTAGCGGATATGTCTGAAATAAAAAATCTTTGTAAAATTGAACAAGAGGGAGTTATGGGCACTATCCTTGGAAGATCTATTTACGAAGGCAAAATAGACTTCGAGTTTGCTCAAAAATATGTTGAAAATTTAGCAGATTGTTGATTTATGCTGGCTAAGAGAATCATTCCTTGCTTGGATGTAAATAATGGGCGGGTAGTTAAGGGTACGAATTTTGTTGACCTTAAAGATGCTGGTGATCCTGTAAGCGTAGCAAGTAAATATGACCAGGAAGGTGCAGATGAAATTGCTTTTTTGGACATCACAGCTTCTTCTGACAATAGAAAGACCATTTTAGAGATTATTGAGAAAGTTTCTGAAAAAGTTTTTGTTCCTCTGACTGTAGGAGGTGGCATTAGATCGCCGGATGATGTAAGAAAAGCATTATTAGCTGGAGCAGATAAGGTTAGTATAAACTCCGCGGCTGTTTTGAATCCAAGTTTGATCTCTGAATGTTCCAAGANCTTCGGTTCTCAATGCATCGTTGTGGCTATAGACGTAAAAATGAACCGCGAAAAAAATTTTTGGGAAGTTTATACTCACGGTGGTCGAAAATCTACAGGAATTGATGCCTTAGAGTGGTCAATTCAAATGTCAGATTATGGTGCCGGAGAACTTTTAGTGACAAGTATGGATATGGATGGAACAGGCAAAGGATTCGATCTTGTCTTAACTCGTGAGATTTCGAAATTAGTGCAAATCCCTGTCATTGCCTCGGGAGGTGTTGGATGTCTTAATGACCTATTTGAGGGATTAACCAACGGGGGAGCATCTGCCGTTCTTGCGGCTAGTATTTTTCACTTTAATAGAAACACTATCAAAGAAGCAAAAATCTTCTTGAAGGAGAGAGGGGTCTGTGTACGCTTGGATCAATAAAATATGTTTTAATGAGAAGGGTCTAATTCCAGCTATTGCGCAAGATCATAAAACAGGTAAAGTTCTTATGCTTGCATGGATGAGCAAAGAATCATTGATCNAAACTGCGCTTTCNGGAAAAGCAGTTTACTTTTCCCGATCCAGATCCAAATTATGGTTAAAAGGTGAAGAGTCAGGTCATTTTCAAACTGTTTATGAANTAAGACTAGATTGTGATGGTGATACTATTTTGTTAAAGGTTAAACAAGAAAAAGGTATCGCCTGTCATACAGGAAGAGAATCGTGTTTTTTTCAAAGATTATCTGATGATAAATGGATAAATGACGAGAAAATAATAAAATCCTCTTCGGAGATCTATAAACACAGCAAAGATTAAAGAGCTACAATGGAAAACAAAAACAAAATTACAAATATCGCTGTTGTCGAAAGATTGGTTACAACAATTGCGTTGAAAAAAAATTCAAATCCTGCTAAGTCTTATGTATCAAAATTATTAAATGCCAAAGATGATTTACTATTAAAAAAGATTGGTGAGGAGGCAACTGAAGTAATATTAGCCGGGAAAACAGGAACAAAAAAAGAGTTGATTTCAGAGGTTGCAGATCTATTTTTTCATTTGCTTGTGACACTTGAATATTTTGACGTCAAGTTTGAAGACATACTTAGAGAGCTTCAGAATAGAGAGGGGATATCCGGAATTGATGAAAAAAATTCAAGGCCTNCGATTTGAGAAGTGATTTTATAACTAGTGNTGATTTTTTTTAAAATAATTGTTACTNAAAATTCTTCTAAAGTATTACTTGAAACTAATAAATCTCTCTGTACAAAGGTTTTTTTATATTGCTTAGCTTGGTTTTTTATTTTCCTTTAATTGTTTTTTTAAAAGATGTCACAAGTAATTTNNCAGGAATCTTTTCTTAGCCTTAATAACAAAGTTTGTAACCAAATCAACACGAAAGAGTTGCTCTATCAATAGGTTTAAAACAGACTTTAATTTTATGAAAATTAGTTTGTAGCTGGTATANTATTTATGTTTAANGTGGTTGAAAAAATAAACTTAGGTTACTTTTATGGTTTTAAGCTTTTAGTTTTATAATTTTTTTGGAGTTACTATGGGTTCTTTTAGTATCTGGCATTGGCTTATTGTTTTGTTAGTAGTTGTTCTTGTTTTTGGCACTAAGAAGCTAAAAAATATGGGATCGGATATTGGTGGAGCTGTTAGGGGGTTTAAAGATGGGCTTANGGACGGAAGTANTGCTGGATCATCAGTGGAAAAAAAGCTTGAGGAAAGTGTTCCCGTTTCTAAGAAAAACCCTGATACATCAATCAATGTTAGTGCAAAAGATAAGTCTTAATCTAGTTAATTTATTTGGTTGGAATTCTAATTGTTTGATATTGGGGTAACGGAGCTAGTTGTTGTTGCTGCTTTGGCTTTAGTAGTTCTTGGTCCCGAAAAACTTCCCTTGTTTTTTCGTACTATTGGAACTTTGATTGGTAAAGCTCAAAGTTATGTTTCTGAAGTTAAAGACGATATTCAAAAACAGATTGAATTAGAGGAATTGTCGAAAACCAAAGAAAATATCTCTAAAATTGGCAAGGAAGTTACCCAAGAAATTTCTTCTTTAGAAAAGGGATTATCAGATGTCACAGAGGACCTTAATAAAAATATTCCGTCAGATGCTGGCTTTGGAAAAAATAATGGNTTTTTCATTGGCTCCTCACCGTTGTCCTGGCCTGAGGAAAATTCTTATGCACGGCTACGTGATCGCTTGCTAGAGAGAAATAAACAAAGATTATTAAAAAATAGAAAGTCGTAGTGGATAATTCTGACAAAGAACTTGTAGAGGAGGGTTTTATTTCTCATTTGTTGGAGCTTAGAAATCGAGTAATTAAGTCATTAGCTATGATTTTAGTTATTTTTTTTTCAATCGTTTTNTGGGCTCCTCAGATTTATACAATATTNGCTCTTCCGCTAATTAAAGTTTTACCGGCAGGCACTTCTATGATTGCAACAGATGTTGCGGCGCCATTCTTTGTACCCATCAAAGTAACAATGTTAGTTGCCTTCGTTCTAGCTCTTCCTTTTGTCCTTTTTCAGGCATGGTTGTTTGTNGCNCCAGGTTTGTACCAGGAAGAGAAAAAACTNGCAGTTCCTATTATATTAAGTAGCTTTATTTTGTTTTTAGTTGGNATGGCATTCGCCTATTTTATNGTATTTCCAGCTGCATTTGGCTTTGTATCATCTTATACACCTGACGAAGTTTTGATGGCTACTGACATTAACAAGTATTTTAATTTTGCCATTTCTTTGTTTTTTGTTTTTGGTCTCTCTTTCGAAACCCCTGTTGTTCAGATGATTTTAGTTAGATTNGATATCGTATCGATAGAGAAGATGATTTCATTTAGACCATATTTTATNGTTATTTCTTTTATCATTGCNGCGATAGTAACTCCGCCAGATATTATTTCCCAACTGATGTTGGCAATTCCATTGTGTTTGCTTTTTCAGATTGGTATATGGCTATCNTTTTGGTTTAAGCGAAAAACTTCAAAATAATTTAATTAGTAATGTATAAATTTGATCTTGGATATTTCTTACTTAGGCCGTTCGCCAACTTTAGTTGGGATTAGTAATTTTTTTCCCTTCCTNTACACTTCTACCTCAATTTCAGAACCAGGTTTAATGTTTGCTACTGTAGAGAGCAGGTCCTCTTTGTCTTTTATNGGAGAATTGTCTATTTTAGTGACGATATCACCAGGAACTAATCCAGCTTTGTCTGCTGGTCCGTCGGTAACAATCCTGCTTATGAAAGCTCCATTTTTATTCGGAAGCTTAAGTCCTTGAGCTATGGAAAGAGTTATTGCTGCTGGCTGAACCCCTAGAAAACCTCTTGTAACTTTTCCATCAATTAAAATACTATTCAGTACTAATTCAACTGTTGAGGTTGGAATTGCAAAGCCAATGCCAACACTTCCGCCAGATTGAGAGTAAATAGCAGTGTTGATTCCTACTAGCTCTCCCATTGTATTTACAAGTGCTCCCCCCGAGTTGCCGGGGTTAATGGCGGCATCAGTTTGAATGAAGTTTTCGAAAGTATTTATGTTAAGTTTGTTCCTACCTAGAGCACTGATGATTCCTTGTGTTGCGGTTTGCCCAACACCAAACGGGTTACCAATAGCCAAAACAGTATCTCCAACAAAAGATAATTTCGANTCAGCAAAGGAAATGGCATTAATATTTTTAAGATTAATTTGAAGAACTGCGAGATCAGTCTCTGGGTCAGCACCTACAACAGATGCTGTGGCTTTTCTACCATCAGAAAGGGCTATTTCAATTTTTTCAGCACCTTCAATCACATGATGNTTTGTTATTATNTTGCCATTGTTATTCACGATGACCCCTGAACCTAATCCGGTTTTAGGTTGAATGTTGGGGTTCATTAGATTGAACTCCTCATTGAAAAATCTTTTAAAAAAGGGGTCATTTAAAAGTAAATTACTATTTGCTTGTAATTTCTTTTGAGTAGTGTAAATGTGAACCACCGAAGGCATTGCCTTTGAGGCAGCATTTCGCAAATAGTTTGAATCACTAGGAGCGNTTTNGATATTATTTGAAAATGTTTTAACGTTGTCTCTCTCCTTTTCGATAACAAAACTTTCAAAATTATTGGTGTTGCTTAGTAAAATTTCGATCCAAAAAGGTTTTAAAGTCGTGACCACAAAAAAAATTGCAACAAGAATCGTTGTGGCTTGACAGAATGTTAACCAGATTTTTGAAACAATAGACAATGTTACTTAACCTCTAATTTTTTAATATCATGGTATTATCAAGGGATTTTCTTGAACTTTATTTCTATAATACATCTCTATAGTAAATAATTTACGTTATCCATAACAGTATTAGCAGTGTGAGTATTATTTTGGGGACTTTATGGCACATGACAATATAAAAAATTCTGACTCAGTTGTTAACAGTGGTGAATCTTTTGTTCAAAGACCACCGAGTGAGTCAACACGTAGAACCTGGCTAATTGCTTGTGGTGCTACTGGAGGATTGGCGGCTGTTTCTACTGCTGTATCTTTTGCTGTTTCAATGAGTCCCTCTGAAAGAGCCAGATCTGCTGGTGCTCCAGTTGAAGTAGATTTATCTGATATCCCCCCAGGGGGATTGAAGACTGTTGAATGGAGGGGTAAGCCGGTATGGGTCATAAGAAGAACACCTGAAATGCTTGAAAGTCTCAAGGATATAGATTCAAAATTGGCCGATCCCAATTCTGATCGTAAACAGTATCCAACTCCTGACTACGCAAAAAATCAACACAGATCAATAAAACCTGAAATTTCTGTCGTTGTTGGTATTTGCTCTCATTTAGGATGCTCGCCAATTTCAAAGTTTGTTTCTGGCCCATCTGCGAATTTAGGTGATGAATGGCCCGGAGGTTTTCTTTGTCCTTGCCATGGTTCGACTTTTGATATTGCTGGCAGGGTATTTGCAAACAAGCCTGCGCCTGATAATTTAGAAGTACCTCGCCACATGTACTTATCTGATACTAAATTGATTATTGGAAAAGATAAAAATGGAGAAGCCTAACTAAGGCTAGAAAAGGAATATTGTATGGCATCTGAGAGAACAGTTGATTCAAAGGGTTTATATGGTTGGTTGGACAAAAGGTTTCCGTTAACGCCCCTTTTAAAGAACCATCTTGCGGAGTACTATGCCCCAAAAAACTTTAATTTTTGGTATTTTTTCGGTAGTTTAGCAACGGTAATTTTGGCATTACAGATTGTTACTGGAATATTGCTTGTTATGCACTACAAGCCTGACGCTTCATTGAATAGTGCAGGTATACCCGTCGCATTCGCAAGCGTCGAATACATCATGAGAGAAGTGCCTTTTGGATGGCTTATTAGATACATGCATTCAACTGGAGCGTCCGCTTTTTTTGTTGTTATTTATCTGCATATGTTTAGAGGACTTATTTACGGCTCATATCGTGAACCTAGAGAATTGGTTTGGATATTTGGATGTCTTATATTTTTGTCTTTAATGGCAGAAGCTTTCTTTGGGTACTTGCTTCCCTGGGGACAAATGTCTTTTTGGGGCGCTCAAGTAATAGTTAATTTATTCGCTGCAGTTCCACTCATTGGGCCTGATCTTGCAGTTTGGATACGAGGTGATTTTGTTGTTGGTGATGCTACATTGAATCGTTTTTTTGCATTTCACGTTATAGCAATCCCTTTTGTTATTGCAGGCTTGGTTACTGCTCACATAATTGCTCTTCATGAAGTTGGTTCTAACAATCCTGACGGGGTTGAAATTAAAAAACAAAAAGATGCTAATGGAGTTCCGCTGGACGGAATTCCATTTCATCCATACTACTCAATTCATGATATTTTTGGTTTGTCTGTATTTTTGGTGATTTTTGCCGCAGTTGTTTTTTTTGCACCTGAGTTTGGGGGATATTTTTTAGAGTACAACAATTTCATACCTGCTGATCCCCTCGTTACTCCTTCGCATATTGCTCCTGTTTGGTATTTCACTCCATATTATTCTATGTTAAGAGCTGTCAATGATGTTTTTACTTGGGTAATGGTTGGTGGAGTAGCAACCTTCGCTGTGGCAATAATTTTTTCTCGTATTTCTTTTACATACAAGGGTGTAGCACTTGCGCTGGCACTAATATTAGCCGCTACTTTCAGAATTTTTGACGCCAAATTCTGGGGTGTGGTAGTTATGGGCGGAGCAGTTTTGATTCTTTTTCTGCTTCCTTGGCTTGATAAATCTCCTGTTAAATCAATTAGGTATAGACCTAACTGGCACAAAATTTTGTATGGTATATTCGTGGTTAATTTCTTTGTTCTTGGTTACCTTGGTGTACTTCCGCCTTCTCCAGTTGGTGAACTGGTTTCCCAACTTGGTACGGTTTATTACTTCGGGTTTTTTATTCTTATGCCTTTTTGGACAAAATTAGGAAACTTTAAGTCGGTTCCATCTAGAGTTTTATATTCACCCCATTAAAAAATAGCTTTTTTATGAAAAATTTTTACAAATCTACAAAAAAATATTTATTAATTTTTTTCTTTTGTCATTTTTCAATCGGTTCAATTATTGCTGCTGAATCTTCGATTGTTTTAGACTCGTTCCCCTCTAAAAAACTTAATGACATGGCTGCACTACAAAATGGCTCAAAACTCTTTATGAATTACTGTGCTGGTTGCCATGGGATTTCTCAAGTTAGGTACGGCAGATTAAAGGATTTGGGTTTAACTAAGTCTCAAATTAAAGATAATTTGATTTTAAATTCTCAAGCAACTTTAGCCTCTCCAATTGTTGCTTCAATGAAAAAGACTGATTCAAAAGAATGGTTCGGTAAAGCACCTCCTGATCTTTCTTTAACCGCCCGTTCCAGGTCTTCTGGAGCTGGATCTGGAGCCGATTGGATTTATACCTACTTGCGAAGTTATTATAAGGACTCAGATCAAGCTACTGGTTGGAACAATTTGGTATACCCAGGAGTTGGAATGCCGCATGTACTATGGGAAATGGAGGGTATTAAAAAAGCCTCTTACACTGAGGAAGTTGAACAAGGTGTTATAAAAAAAACATTCAAAAAACTTGTAACGGAATCAGAGGGGAACTTTACACAAGCTGAGTACGATAACAACATTGCTGATTTGACTGCATTCATGGTTTGGGTTGCAGAACCAGTTGGTCAATTTAGAAAGCGCTTGGGTGTTTGGGTGATACTTTTTTTGAGCTTGTTTGTGTTTATTGCCTGGCGTCTCAATGCAGCATATTGGAAAGACATCAAATAATTTATCCGACGCTAAGTTTGTTTTAAAATATCAGAGCTAATTTTCTACAAATTTGTTAATCTTTTAAGATTTTCTAACATTTTTAACCCCATTTTCTTGGAGTTCTTTTGCAATGATGATTCTATTTTCTGGTACCACATGTCCATTTAGTCATAGGTGTAGATTCGTTTTGTACGAGAAAGGGATGGATTTTGAAATTAGGGACGTTGATTTGTTTAACAAGCCAGAAAATATTTCCTTGATGAATCCCTACGGCCAAGTTCCCATCCTTATTGAAAGAGAATTGGTTTTATATGAATCTAATGTTATAAATGAATATATTGATGAGCGCTTTCCTCACCCACAATTAATGCCCTCTGATCCAGTTCAAAGGGCCAGAGCCAGATTACTTTTATTTAACTTTGAGCGAGAGGTCTTCTCGCAAATAGACAACCTTGAAAACAAGGATAGCGAAAACAATGATCAAGCTAGAAGTAGTGTCAAAGACCGTTTATGCCAATTATCCCCAATAATTGCAAAGTCGAAATTTATGCTCGGAGAAGATTTTTCAATGATTGATGTAGCCTTAGCCCCATTGTTATGGAGACTTGATTTTTATGGCGTGATTCTTCCCAAAGCAGCTGCACCAATCTTAAAGTATGCAGAAAGGGTTTTTTCCCGACCAGCTTTTTTTGAGGCGCTAACCCCGTCAGAAAAAGTCATGAGAAAATGAAATTCAAATAAAGTTTTCAAATGAAACCGGTTATACCTCCAATTAAATCGTATCTAATCCAAGCAATTTTTGAGTGGTGCACTGATTGTGGGTTTACGCCTCATCTTTCTGTCCTAGTTACTCCCGATGTTAGAGTTCCAAGTGATTATGTTAGAAATGGAGAAATAGTGTTAAACATTGGCCAGTTAGCTACTCATGCACTCAAAATAACCAAACAAGAGATTACTTTTATGGGCAGGTTTGCTGGGAAACCTCAGGAAGTTTCAGTTCCAATTTTCAATGT
Source organism: Betaproteobacteria bacterium TMED41 (assembly GCA_002167365.1). Lineage (GTDB taxonomy): Bacteria > Pseudomonadota > Gammaproteobacteria > Burkholderiales > Burkholderiaceae_A > UBA7377. The sequence goes on from NHCU01000038.1 coordinate 37,767, forward strand.
TTTGGCAATATTTGCAAAAGAAAATGGTCAAGGGATATCTTTTGAAATTACATCGAGTAAAATCGCTGAGCATCAAGAATCTAATAATCCTCCAATCCTAAAAAACTCTCTAAAATTAATTTCTGAAAATGAAACTTTATTATTTGCCAAAGATGCCAGCAAGACTCACAATAAAAAATCTTCAAAAAAGGCGCCTAAACAAAACAAGAAGAACAATTCAAAACATTTAAAAATTATCAAATAATTTGCCGGCTTAGCTCAGTGGTAGAGCAACCGCCTTGTAAGCGGTAGGTCATCTGTTCAAATCAGATAGTCGGCACCAGTAGATTTTTTTCTTTCAATAACTCTTTTAACTCTCCATTTTCAAACATTTCAGAGATAATATCCGAACCACCTATAAACTCTCCATCAATATATAGCTGGGGAATAGTCGGCCAATTTGAAAAATCTTTTATACCTTGTCTTACATCCTGATCATCTAAAACATTAACGGTTGCTAAATTGTTAACCCCAATTTTTTTTAACGTTTCAACCACATTACTTGAAAAGCCACATTGAGGAAATTGAGCAGTTCCTTTCATAAATAACACTATTGTGTTCTTCTTAAGTGTATCCTCAATAAATTTTTCAGCATTCATAAAAGTTCCTTAAAGTAAATTAATTTAGGATTTATTCCAATTACTAATATCATAAACGAACTTTCACAAGGCGGGGTAGACCAGAGTGATCATTAAATTCCTCAAAATTTGAAAGTCCGCTGGACTGCAGAAGAATTCTTATTTGTTTTTTTTGCATACAGCCATGTTCCATAATCAATACAGATCCGGTTTGAGTATTTTCTTTGAGCCCATTTATTATTTTCTTAAAGTCACCCATTCCATCGCTCGATGGATTTAATCCATAAAGTGCTAATTTTGGTTCAAACGAAAGTTCACGTTTGGATAAGTACTCACTGTGATTAAGACCCACATAAGGAGGATTCACGATAATAAGGTCAAAGGTTTGTTTGCTTAATTTAAAGGCATCAAACCAATTTCCACGAGAAAAGGAAATATCTGCTCCCAACCAAAGGGCATTGTTTTTTGCAACAGACAAAGCATTTTTGCTCAAATCTGTTGCATGTGCGTTTACATGAATTCCTCGTTTTATGAGCTCTAATACTAGACTTATAATCACAGCTCCACTTCCAGTACCAAGTTCCAGAATTTTAATTTTTTTTTTAAATTTACAACTCTCCCATGCAGTTACTGAATTGATAGCAACCTCAACAAGTAGTTCTGATTCTTGTCGCGGAATTAGTACATTAGAGTTTACCCAGAAATTTCTTGAGAAGAATTCTCTAAAACCCAAAATATAAGCTAGAGGAACTCCTTGCTGAAGTAGCTTTAACCATCTAGATAATAGAGCGTATTCTGGAAGTGATAATTCAGTGTTTGAATTAGTCAAGCACCAAGAATAAGCCTTACCACTAATGTGCATAATCAAGTTGGCAAGCTTACTTCTATTTATTTTGATATATTCACTTCGCATCTAATTTTTTAAATTACTTAATTGTTTATCTCTGCTAGAAGGTTAGCCTGGTGCTCTGCTATTAAGTTGTTACTGAATTCTTCCAAAAAACCATCTAAAACTTGTTCAAGTTTATAACTGGTGAGATTTATTCTGTGATCAGTAACGCGGCCCTGAGGAAAATTGTATGTTCTAATTCTCTCAGATCGATCTCCTGAACCGATTAAACTTTTTCTTTGACTGGCAATTTTTTTTTGTTGAATTTGATTTTCCCGATCTTGAACTCTAGCAATTAGAACCTTCATAGCTTGTTCTCGATTTTTGTGTTGGCTTCTTCCATCCTGGCACTCTGCCACTGTACCAGTTGGAAGATGGGTTACACGCACAGCTGATTCTGTTTTATTGACATGCTGACCTCCAGCCCCGGATGCTCGAAAAACATCAATTCTTATTTCGTCGGGAGGTAATAATATTTGGCTAGATTCTTCAACTTCAGGGAGAACAGCTACTGTGCACGCCGACGTGTGTATACGACCTTGTGTTTCTGTGGTTGGAACTCTTTGAACTCTGTGTCCTCCTGATTCAAATTTTAGTAAAGAATAAACATTTTCGCCAGTCAGTCGTATAACAATTTCCTTAAATCCACCTAGGTCAGATTCACTCCTGGACAACACTTCTGATTTCCATTCTTTTCTCTCAGCATAGCGTGCATACATGCGATATAAATCTGATGCAAATAAAGCCGACTCATCTCCCCCTGTACCTGCCCTGATTTCAACAATAACATTTTTACTATCATTAGGATCTCTGGGTAAGAGAAGTGAATGTAGCTTTTTTTCGACAGAGGAGAGTCTTGATTTGAGAGACTCCAATTCGACTAAGGCTTCCTGTTTGAGGTCGGGTTCATTTAACCATTCCTCGGCCACTAAAATATCGTTACTGATGTCAGAAAATTCGTTGAATGTTTCAACAACAGGAAAAATTTCTGATCTCTCTTTTGATAGTTTTAAGAGTTTTTCTTTATTGCTTGTTATTTCAGGATTCGAAAGTTCAGCCTCTAACTCAAGCATTCGCTCTTTTATTTGTTTAAGCCTATTTATCAGGCTTTTTTTCATAATTTTCCTTATTTTTAGAACTTAATCCATATAATTGGTTGATCCATTTGGTAACTTCTTCGTTCGATTTTTCAGTTTCCGTTTGAAGTAAATTGTATGCTCCATGCAAATACTTTTGTGAAATCCCTCTTGCTAAACTTCTTAGAACATTTTCAATATTTTCCTCCTTGGACAGCCTCTTTAGCGCTATTGTAATTTCATTCTGTTGAATAATTTCAGAGTGTTTAGTAAGAGCTTTTAGGAGCGGAATTTGTTCTCTGTTGCTTTGCCATTTTTTAAAAGTTAATACGTTTTTTTCAATTATTTCTTCAGCTTTTTCAATTGCGGAGTGTCTACTGTCTAGATTTCGTTGAACTAATGAACCTATATCATCTAATGTGTATATAAAAACGTTGTCAACTTTTTTAACTTCTGGTTCAACATCTCTAGGGATAGCTAAATCAATCAGGGCGAAGGGTTTATTCTTTCTTTTTTTTAACGCGCTTTGAACCATCCCTAGACCAAGAATTGGCAATGTGCTTGCCGTGCAACTTACTATTACGTCAAACCGATGAAGTATTTCATGCAGTCGACTTAGTGGGATAGTAGTAGCACCAATGCTTTTGGCAAGATCTAAACTGTTTTCAACATTTCTATTTGCTATGACAACTTGCTTCGGGTTTTGACTAACGTAGTGAGGAATACAGAGGCGGATCATGTCCCCTGCTCCTATAAATAAAATTCTGGTCCTTGTAAGATTTCCAAATATTTGTTGAGCAATCTTAACAGATGCTGCGGCAATGGAAATTGATTGCGCACCAATCTCCGTATTAGACCTGACGTCTTTAGCAACATAGAACGCTCTTTGAAATAATTGATGTAAATTCGTTCCCAAATTACCTGAAGCATGAGCCTGACGAGCAGCTAATTTAACTTGTCCAAGAATTTGGGGTTCACCTAAAATCATCGAATCTAACCCAGAACAAACACGAAAAATGTGTCTAATAGTTTCGTGGTTTCGATGAAGATAAAGATGTTTTTTAAGCTCACTGACTTCGGATCTTGCATAATCAGACAGCCAAGTTTGAGCTTCGAGAATTATCTTGTCTGCTTTACTTCCAGCCAAATAAAGTTCAGTTCTGTTACAAGTAGATATTAATGCCAACTCCGTAGCCAAGGGATCAAGGGTTTTTTTGGCATCAGCAAGTGCTTTGACTAACATTTCTCCTGGGAAGGCAAGTTTTTCTCTTAAAGCAAGGGATGCTGACTGATGATTTAATCCAATTGCTAATAATTCCATATTTTGGGTTTTTAATATAATTAAGAATAATTTTTAAATAGACGTTAGCTAATGTCACTTAGATAGTAAACCATGTAGCGACATCCATAGATTATTAATAAAATTACAATATAAATCTATTTTAAAAACAGGTTGTATGCAGTGTTTTTTGTCTCATTTACGTAATTATATCCCAATGATTTGAGAAAAATGTTCAACTCGTCTGCTTCTCCAGTAGGTACTTGAAGACCCACCATGATTCTTCCAGTATCCGAACCATGATTTCGATAGTGAAACAAGGAAATATTCCAACCACTGTTCATTGAAGATAAGAATTTCATCAATGCTCCAGGCCTTTCTGGGAACTCAAACCTGTATAATTTTTCATTAGTGGCAAGTGTGGACCTTCCACCGACCATATGCCTAACATGCAATTTAGATAGTTCATCATAGGTAAGGTCGTTGACAAGAAAACCCTCTTTTTTTAAAACTTTAATTACGACTTTCCCTTCCGCCCTATCTTTTACCTGAATGCCCACAAATACATTAGCAGAGGAATCGTTTGAAATTCTATAGTTGAACTCAGTAACATTTCTATTTTCTATAAGACTACAAAACTTTAAAAAACTTCCTCTTTCCTCGGGAAGCGTTACAGATAGGAGAGTTTCCTTTTCTTCGCCCAACTCAGATCTTTCAGAGATAAAACGAAGTCTGTCAAAGTTAATATTTGCTCCACAGGTAATTGCCACGATGTTTTTAGCTGAGATTTTGTTCAAATTGACCCATTTTTTTAGTCCAGCTAATGCTAGGGCACCTGCAGGTTCTTGGATACATCTGGTGTCTTCAAATATATCTTTAATAGCAGCACAGACTTCATCAGTATTTACTAAGATCATTTCATCAACTACGATTTTTGATAGCTTGAAAGTTTTTTTTCCGACTTGTTTTACTGCTGTTCCATCGGAGAATAGCCCTACATTTTTTAGTAAAATTCTTTTTTTACATCTTAGTGACTTAGTCATTGCATCTGAGTCTTCAGTTTGAACACCAATAATTTTTATATAAGGTCGCACAGCTTTGATATAGGCTCCTACCCCAGAAATTAGCCCTCCCCCACCAACTGCAACAAAGATAGCTTCAAGATCACTTGAACTTTGTCTTAAAATTTCCATTCCAACTGTCCCTTGTCCTGCAATAACGTCATCATCGTCAAATGGATGAATAAAGACTAATTTTTCTTTGTTGCCTACCTGCATTGCATACTCATAAGCGTCAGAGTATGAATCACCTGAAATGATAATTTTGGAACCAAGTTGTTTTACTGCTTCGACTTTTACTCTTGGAGTGGTGTTTGGCATCACTATAGTAGAAGAAATTCCGAGCCTATTAGCTGCCAAACTTACACCTTGTGCATGATTGCCGGCAGAAGCAGCAATGATACCTTTCTTGAGATCTTTTGCATCAAGATTTACGATTTTGTTATAAGCTCCTCTTATTTTGAAAGAAAATGTTGGCTGAGTGTCCTCTCTTTTCAGAAAGATTTTATTGTTTAATTTCTCACTCAGATTGGTTGCAAAATCAAGGGGAGTTTCTTTAGCAACATCATAGACATTTGAGTCGAGTATTTTTTTTAAATAAAAATTTAAAACATTATTTGTTTGAATCTTTTTCATGTTTTTCATTAATTTTTTTAATTCTTTCAGATGGAAAAATTATTTTAAAAGTACTTCCTTTCCCTATTTTGCTCTCAATTTTTAATTTTGACTCATGTTTTAAAGCAATATTTTTCACTATTGAAAGTCCCAGTCCTGTTCCACCACTTTTTTGTGAGCGTGATTTTTCAACTCTATAAAAACGTTCCGATATGAATGGTAAGTGATGAGCCTCAATACCTGGGCCAGTATCAGTTACCTTAAATATACCTTCCTGATTTGTATTAACTTGCCAGGAGATTTGAATTTCTCCACCTGGCTCAGTATAGGTAATAGAGTTATTTATAAGGTTCCAGAAAGCGCTAAAAACTTGCTCATAATTTCCAAGCAGGTTAAATTTTTTTTCGTTATTTAATGTTACTTGATGACGATTTTTGCTGATTTGAAGTGTAACTTCTAACATTTTACAAAATAGACTTTCTAGGTCAACTTCGATGCGAGTCGCGGAAATTTGCTGGGTGTCTAATCGAGACAAAACTAACAAATCGCGAACTAAATTTTCCATTCTACAAGTTTGTTGAGACATCTCTTTCAACATAGACTGTGTTTTTTTTTTGTCCAAAGGAACTTCAATCATTGTTTCTATGAAGCCACTCAGTATTGTTAACGGAGTTTTTAACTCATGTGAAACATTTGCAACAAAGTCTTTTTTGGAGGATTCAAGCCTTTTTAATTTGGTAATATCTCTACAGATCAAAAGTCTCTCGTTTTCGTCATAGGGTAGAATTTGCAATTCTATTACGCGATTTTCAACGGGTAAATTTTCTAAAATTATTGACTCAGACCAATCTTTTTTTTGGAGAAACTCGTCGAAACTGGGGTTTCTAATTATATTTATTATATTTTTACCTAAGTCATAATCAGATCTAATGCTCAGATAACTTTCAGCTTTAGGCGTGGCGAAAACAATTTGGTTGTTGTTATCAATAATTACCACTCCATCAGGCATAGCCTCAGTAGATCTTTTAAATCCTGCAAGCTTTTTATTTAAAGTTTCTTGTTGATGAGTAACCGACCTAATCAATCGAGTAATTTCAGCATGAATGAGATCATAGATTCCAATGCTACCGTGATAATTTTTTTTAGTTGGGTTGTTGATCCATTTAGCAATTTTTTGTAATTCCCAATATTGAAATATTAACCAGGAAATAAGAAGAATTATTGCTGTAATAAAACCTAATTCTACTGAAAAAGTTTTACCAATAATTAAACTTGTTGCAAAAATTGCAAGAATTGAAAAAAATACCCGAGACCAAAAACTTAAAAATGAATTTGAGTGAATACTACCTTTTGTTTTTAGTAAAATTTCACTTTCTGTCTTAAGCTTTTTTTGTTGGGCTTTGTGTAAATCTGTATCCACTGCCTCTTATGGTTTCAAGGTGTATGTGATGAGATGTCGGTATAAGTGCTTTTCTTAACCTTCGGATATGAACGTCAACCGTTCTCTCTTCGACAAAAATATGGTCTCCCCAAACATGATCGAGCAGTTGGCTTCTACTATGAACTCTTTCTGAGTGTGTCAAAAAAAAATGGAGAAGTCTGAATTCAGTCGGGCCAAGAGACAGAGATTTATCATTTGCAGTTATTCTGTGAGTTGAAGGATCTAAAACAATACCGGACATTGAGACACAATCATCTGTTAGTTGTGGAGCCCTTCTTCTGAGAACGGCTTTGATACGGGCTACTAACTCTTTAGGGGAAAAGGGCTTAGTTATATAGTCATCAGCACCACTTTCCAACCCCTCTATTTTGTCCTCTTCACAAGTCCTAGCGGTTAGCATTATTATTGGAACTAATTTTGTTCTATCACAAGTTCTTAAATGTTTTGCATATTGAGAACCATTTGTACCCGGGAGCATCCAATCTAATAAAATAAGATCTGGTAACTCTAGTTTAATTAACGCTTCAGCCTGACTCGTGTCCATTGCGCGAAGAACTTTATGGCCAGCATAAGTTAAATTGACCGCAATAATTTCGGAGATTGCTGGTTCGTCTTCGATGACTAATATATTACAATTCATAATTATAAACTATTATAGAAATATTACATGTAAATGACAAATGAAAAAGTAGAAGACATACCTTCAGAAATTGTTGTCAATCAAAAACAATCATGTCTTGAATTTTTATTTTCACAAGGCAACAATCGCACTTTATCTTTTGAGTTTTTAAGAGTTCATTCCCCCTCCGCTGAGGTAGTTGGGCATGGTAAAGGACAAGAGGTTGTCCAAGTAGGAAAAAAAGATGTCAAAATAGTAAAACTTGAGCACATTGGGAATTATGGTGTGAAACCCAAATTTTCTGACGATCATAATACCGGAATATACTCATGGTCTTATTTGTCTTGGTTACTGGACAACAAAGATTTATTATGGGATAAATATTTAAAAAAGCTAGAGGATATTGGTGCTTCAAGAATTAAGGATGAGCTTCAGCCTAATTTAAAAAATACAGATGGTGAATTCAAAAAAAAATAAAAAAATGGTGGATTTTGGTTTTCAAGCAGTGCCTGCCTCAGAGAAAGAAAAATTAGTCAACGAGGTATTTAATGATGTGGCAGATAAATATGATCTGATGAATGATCTGTCATCATTTGGATTACACCGCTTATGGAAAAAACAAGCAGTTAAATTAATGAACTTAAGCCTCGGAGATGTTGTCCTAGATGTGGCTTCTGGTACAGGTGACATGGCTTATTCCATATCAAAAAAAATCGGTACTAGCGGTTCAATAATCGTCTCAGATATTAACAATAAGATGCTTTTAAATGGGAGGGATAGGTTGTTAGATAAAGGCGTGGATTCTTTCGCAATCAATTGTAGTGCAGAATCATTACCATTTAAAGATTCAACTTTTGATAAGGTTTCTATTGCTTTTGGGCTTAGAAACATCACCAAAAAAGCAGTTGCATTGAAAGAAATGAATCGCGTTCTCAAGCCTAGTGGAAAATTGGTTATTTTGGAATTTTCCAAAATCATTAAATCAGTTGCACCCATATATGATTGGTACTCATTTAATGTGATGCCACTAGTCGGTGAGCGAGTTGCTGGAACAAGAAATGCATATAAATATTTGGCTGAGTCCATAAGACAATATCCAACTCCTGAAGAGGTATCGAATTTGATTCTGGGGGCGGGTTTTTTGTCTGCTCGTTTTCAAACAATGTCATTTGGAGTTGTCTCAATTCATCAAGCCATTTCTGGTTGAACTATTATTAGGAAATTTTATGAACAACATACAATTTAAAGTTTTCAACTTTTTTTTAATTTTAATTTTTTTTACTGTTTCATTATTTCTAGCAGTTGAATCTGCTGAGGCCAGAAGAATGGGTTTTGGTAGATCTATTGGAAAACCCCCTCCTATGAAACGTCAAATGATTCCCCCATCTCAAGGTGTAAAAAAGTCGGTGGACAAAACACCCGTGAAAGGAGTTAGTGCGGCTAATAATAAAACTCGAGGAGGTTTTATGGGACCTTTAGCAGGATTAGCTGCTGGATTAGGATTAGCTGCATTGGCTTCTTACTTGGGCATTGGCTCAGAATTGATGGGATTTCTCTTAATACTATTGGCAATTGCTGCTATTTATTTTGTTGTAAGGTTTTTTTTGCGAAGCATGCAAAATAATCCCTCTTATGAGGGTGTTCCATCAAATTTAAACAGGGAAATTACTAGTGAGACTATTGGTTTAAAAACTGGTGCACCGAGTACTATTTTGCGTGAGGCAAGTAATGAGGTTTCACAAGATGAAATAGATAATTTTTTAGAAAATTCAAAAAAACAATTTGTTGAAATACAAAAGATCTGGGACTCTGGAAATGTCGAAAATTTGAAAAATTTTTGCACTGAAGACTTAATTTTGCAACTTAGTGATCAAATAAAAGAAAAAATTAATGAGGCAAGCAAATCATCAATAACTCAATTGAATGCGACCTGGGAAGGTATGGATTCTTATACAAACGATGATGGAACCGAATATGAGGAAGTATATATTTTGTTCTCAGGAATGATTAGAGAGCAAGAAAATGGTTTGACTAATCAATTTTCGGAGACTTGGACCTTGCAAAGAATAAAATCTACCAGTGATGGCTGGCTCATAGCTGGAATAACCCAAGTAAACTAATTCCGTGATTAAGCTTTTGCCAGGATTGCGGGATTTTATAAATTTAAAAATAGAGGACAATCCAGAGCTGTGGAGCAATCTTAAAAAATTTAAAAATACCTTCATTCATATCCGTTTTGTTGACAAACCATTAAGAGATTATTATTTGGTCTTCAGTATTGATGGAGACGGGTTGCTAAAGTCCTCGTCCATCAACAACGCTAAAGAATTCGAACATGGGAATTCACCTATGGAGAGTTCAGCAGTAGATATTGTTGTCAGTTTAGATAATGCTTACTTCACTAATGTTGGTAAGGAGTTTGTGGGATGGGGTTTTGATTTTAACAAATCAGATTTACCGGATGCAAATGTTTTTACATCCGGATTAAAAATCGAAGGTGACGCCAGCACCATTCAGGAACTAGCTCCACTACTAGAATTAATCCTAAGTGACTTATCACCTCTTGCAAGTTACATAAAAAAATCGTCAGTAAATATGACTATGAAAAATTTCTTTGAATATTATTTGCAAAAAGAGAAGACATTTTTGATTCGGGGTGATTTTGAGGACTTTGTAAAAAATGTTCGAATATTTAGAAATGATATTGATAGAGTGAAAAAAAAAATAGAAATCTTGGGGGAAAAAGGTCAGTCAGTTGAAAATTTATGATTTAACTTACTAGTAATGAATGCTGCTAGGAAACATTTTATGATGTCTCCTGGAATAAATGCCAAAGTAAGGTATGAAGCTTGAAGAAAGTTTAATTCAGTGATTAAAACTAATCCAATAATTCCGCATGCATGGATAGTTATTATTCCGCCAATGAAGCAAGCAAATACAGACGCTAAATAAATTTTAAGATGGTTCTTAAGAACTGCAAAAATTATGGATATGGTGCCAGCTCCTATAATCCACCCAAATAAGTATCCCGCTGAGGGGGCAAAAAAAACCGAAATACCCCCTCTTCCTCCAGACAAAAGTGGAGCACCGATAAGTACCAACATTAAAAAAATACCGACAGAATAGATTGAGTTTCTATACGAAAGTAAGGTCCCTGACAACATAACTCCTAAAGTTTGGGCAGTAATTGGAACACCTGGCAAAAAAGGCAAATCAATTTTTGGGATGAGACCAAGAACAGAAATTATCGCCACATGACTGGCAATTTGGACTTGATCAAGATATTTATTCAATTTTTCCTTCAAACCTTTTGAGTAGAAGTTTTTTCCCGAGTTCTACACCAGGTTGATCAAAGGGGTTTATGTTCCATATGCATGCTAAGACAAAAATTTTATGCTCTTGCATTGACAACAAGGAACCGAGCGTTTGAGGGGTGATTTCATCGAGACAAAAAATAGTTGATGGTCGGTTTCCAAAAAAGTTATTTTTTTTATCTCCAAAAAAAAGTGCATCTGCTTGGGCTTTTAAACTAGAGAGCATAAAAGCAGAATACAGATCATTGCTTTTATCAACACAACTAGATTCTTTTAGACCATAGAAATCTATAGGAATAATTTCTTTGCCCTGGTGGAGAAGTTGAAAGTAGGCATGCTGACCCTCAATACCTGGTCCTCCCCAAACTATCTGTCCGGTTTTGAACTGACACAATTCTCCATTTGTGTGTACATTCTTACCCAAAGACTCCATGTCTAATTGTTGAAGGTATGTAACCAATTGGTCTAATTTTGAGGAATAAGTGGCAACAACGTAAGATGGAATATTAAGAAAGCTTCTATTCCATAACGATATTAGAGCAGAAAGTATTGGCAAATTTAATGAGAAATCCGTATTTAAAAAGTGATCATCCATTTCTTTTGCACCATTTAAAAATTCCCGAAATTTTTTTGTTCCAATGCTGATCGCTAGGGGAAGCCCCATAGATGACCAAACTGAAAACCTTCCTCTAATCCAATCCCAAATCCGAAAAGTGTAATTCTCTAAATAGCCTTCGGATCTACTTTTGGCCAAATTAGCAGTAACAACTGAGAAGTGTTTTTTTAAGTCACTATTTGAACAACCCTGAGTAAGCATCCATCTGCGGGCATAATTTTTTAAAATTAAAATTTCGGGAGTTTTGAAGGACTTACTTTGAATTAAAAAAAGGGTCTCACTTGGCTTTAGCTTTTGTAAAATCTCATTAAAATAACAACAATCTGGATTAGAAACAAAAAAAAGATTTATCATTTTGGAATTATCATTTGATTTAAGCGCTTCTGTTGCAAACTTAGGACCCAAAACCGAGCCTCCTAATCCAAGAACAACTACATTTTTAATTGGATTGTTTCTCCACCCTAAAATCTTGGAACTCCTTAATTGATCGGCAAAAAAAAGAAATTTTTCTAATTCGTACTCCACCTCACCTTTGATTTGATTTTCTAGTATTGGAGATTTTTTCCCCGCCCTCAAAACCGTATGAGAAAATGTAGCCTTGTTTTTGGTGGAATAAAACTCCAACATTTTTTGTTTTAATTGGGAATCTTCAGCTAAAAAAATAAGTTTTTTTAATATTTTAGAGTTAATATTTTGTCTTGAAAAATCTACAGTGATACCGCATTTTTTTATTATGAATTGAGTAGCAAGTTTTTTTTCTTCATTTGCGACTGTTGATTTAATTTTTGTCGCTTCTTCAATCAAATCAAGCCATGTTTTTTTTTCATTTGGAAGTTGAGTATTATTGGTCAAATTGTGTTTTCTCTTGTTTTCTTATTGCTGATTTATATGAATCAGTTCTAATGTAGGCGTTCAGGGTTAAAATTAGTATATATTTTACAAAAAAAAGAAAATTAAATGAAAAAAATCATGCTTGGAGCAAAAATTCATCGTGCAACCGTGACAGGGAACGATCTTCATTATGAGGGTTCATGCGCAATTGATGAAGATCTTATAGATGTAGCAGGCATGAACCTCTTTGAGAAGATAGAAATATACAATATTAATACTGGCGAAAGATTTGAAACTTATATAATTGCAGCGCCTCGAGGGTCGGGAATTATTGCCCTAAATGGAGCTGCGGCTCGCAAGGCTGTTATCGGCGATTTGGTTATAGTTTGTAGTTACCTTACTCTAGACATCGATGAGGTTATCGCTCACAAGCCTATAATAGTGTTGGTTGATGACAAAAATCGCCTTGTTAAATAAATTTAATTTTATTTAAACTTCTGTACTAGAAACGAATTATGCTTATCTTCAAATTATTTAATCAATGTGAACACTAACAAAACATCAATACTTTTAGATGATTTTTCCAGTTGTCAATCCAAGTTATCAAGTAGGATATATAGTAATCCTCAAAAAAAAATGGTCGCTATTTCTTATTCCGAAGTTAAGGATGTAATTGCAGAGATTGAGAAGGCTTTAGGGGACGGATTATTTATAGTTGCTTTATTTTCCTATGAGTTAGGGGGTTTTTTCAATAATTTGTCCCTTGGAAAATTTCAAAAACCCCTAATTATTGCCTGGGCTTTTAAAAAGGTTGAAAAAGTATCAAAATCCTCTGTGGATCTTTGGTTAAGCCAAGAAATTGAGGAAGATGCAAAGGGCTCTAAAAAATCATTAAACAACTCGGGAATTTGTAATGTTCGTATGAATTCTAATGAGATGCAATACGAAAAAAAAATAAAAAAAATTTTCCAAAATATCCTTTTAGGCAATACGTATCAGGTAAATTACACTTTTAAAGTTTATGCAAATGCATACGGCTCTCCAGTAGATTTGTATATGAAACTTAGAGAAAGACAACCTAGTAGGTTTGGGGCTTTGATTCGAGATAACGGTTTTAATGTCATGTCTTTCTCTCCTGAGTGGTTTGTTGAGCTTGATAATGGGACCTTGAGAGCAAAGCCCATGAAAGGCACATTGGCAGTTGCAGGCAGTAAGCCTTCAGATTTAAGCAAGGACAAAAAAAACAGAGCAGAAAATATTATGATAGTTGATCTATTAAGAAATGATTTAGGTCGCATAAGTGAGATTGGAAGTGTCAAAGTCCCTAAACTTTTTGAAATTGAACGGGTCGGGGAAATATTTCAAATGACTTCTACTGTGGAGTCAAAAATAAAAAAAAATATTGGTTTAGAAAAACTTCTTGAGGCAATTTATCCTTGTGGTTCAGTGACTGGTGCCCCAAAAAACCAAACAATGAAAATTATAAAAGATTTGGAAAACGAAGATAGAGGGTTTTATTGTGGATCAATTGGGTGGCTGGACCCTTGTTCCTCGCCAAATAGTTTACTTGGTAATCTTATGATGAGTGTCAGTATCAGAACTGCAGTCATGTCGGGACACAATTTAACTTTTGGCGTGGGATCCGGAATAACTATCGATTCAAATTACAAAGAAGAGTGGAAAGAGTGTTTATTGAAAGCATCTTTTTTGGTCAGGTTGCCCAGTGGGGTTGGTTTATTTGAGACTATCAGAATTGAGGGAAATGTTCCAAAATTCCTTAAAAATCATATAATTAGATTAATCAAATCTGCAGGAAATTTTGGAATACCATGTGATCCAGACCTTTTAGAAGAGTTGGTCCACCAAAAAATTAGTCGGGATAATATTCAGAAGAACAAGCTTTATAAATTAAAAATAACCCTTTCTCCTGAGGGAAATTATGACATTGAGATAAATCCATTGGAAAACATTGACCCTTTTCCAAAAATCTTCTGGGCTGCAGAATTGATTGGAAAACAAAAATCAGTTGTTGATAGTAGAGATCCAACTTTTTATCACAAGACAACCAGCAGGTATATTTACGATCGTGCTTGGAAAGAGGCTGAAAAAAAAGGTGGGTTTGATGGGATTTTTATCAACGAAAAGGGGCAAGTCACTGAGGGTGGAAGAACTAATTTGTTCATTAGGAATGGCGATAATTGGCAAACACCGCCAATATCATGTGGATTGTTGCCTGGTGTAATGCGTGCGATAATAATAAAAGATAAGGATACAAAAGTGCAAGAAGCGCCACTGACTCCCAAAGATGTTATCGAGGCTGAGAGTGTTTACATTTGCAACTCACTTCGAGGACTTGTTGAAGTCGATTTTAGCAGTTTGGCCTCAGGAATTAATGTTCTGGAGTATTCTACTATTGATGAAGCATAGTCAAAAGGTTATTATTCTCGAATTGCCAGTAACAACTAGTGGTTAATTCTTTACACTATCGGTTTGACTAATTTAATATAAATATTGAGCTTATTTAAAAAACATAAGTACAAACAGGAGTTTATTTATGACCAAGCAACCCCCTGAAATTCAGGTATGTGCCTTTCCCAACAACTTGTCTATGGATATAAGTGACCCAGAGCTTTGGGTAGCGATGCAAGATGAAATTCAAAGGCAAGAAGATCATATTGAGCTTATAGCTTCAGAAAATTATACGAGTCCAGTAGTTATGCAAGCACAAGGCTCCGTTATGACCAATAAATATGCCGAGGGGTACCCGGGCAAAAGGTATTACGGCGGTTGTGAATTTGTGGATGTTGCTGAGGAGTTGGCAATTTCAAGATTAAAAGAACTTTATAAAGCCGAATATGCAAATGTTCAGCCTCATTCTGGTTCACAGGCAAATCAGGCAGTTTTTTTTGCATATCTCAAACCTGGAGACACCATTCTTGGAATGTCTCTTGCGGATGGAGGTCACTTAACACATGGAGCTTCTGTTAATTTATCAGGAAAAGTTTTCAATGCTGTTCAGTATGGTTTGAAAAGCGATGACGAGACGATTGACTATGATCAGGTTCGTAAGTTAGCGCAAGAACACAATCCAAAAATGATCATCGCGGGTGCTTCTGCTTACTCTCTAGTTATTGATTGGGGAAAGTTTAGACAAATAGCCGATGAGATTGGAGCTTATTTAATGGTTGACATGGCCCACTACTCAGGATTAATTGCTGGCGGGGTCTACCCCAGCCCAGTTGGAATTGCTGATTTTGTTACCAGCACTACCCATAAAACATTACGAGGTCCTCGAGGTGGAATCATCTTGTCCCAAGAAGAGCATGCGAAAAAGCTTAACTCTTTGATCTTTCCTGGGATTCAAGGAGGTCCATTGATGCATGTAATTGCTGCTAAAGCAGCTGCATTTAAAGAAGCTTTATCACCTGAATTTAAATCTTACCAAGAACAAGTTCTAAAAAATGCCTCAACAATGGCTAATACATTATCTGATCGAGGACTTAGAATTGTTTCTGGTAAAACAGATTGTCATTTGATGTTGGTTGATTTAAGAGCGAAAAACATTACGGGAAAGCTCGCTGAAGAAGTTTTAGGAAAAGCTCACATTACTGTTAATAAAAATGCCATTCCTAACGATCCTGAAAAGCCATTTGTTACCTCTGGCATTAGAATTGGAGCCCCAGCCATGACTACTCGTGGTTTTAAGGAAAATGAAGCCATAACTTTGTCCAATCTCATCGCCGATTTACTTGATGCTCCTAATGACGATGCTGTGCTCAATAGTGTCAAATCAGGAGTTTCAAAGTTAACGAAACAATTCCCGGTTTATAGTAAATAGGCTTGATTTAGTAATTTGGGTGAGAAGAATTTTCTTCTCGTAATTTTTTTATTTTTTTGAGGAGAATTCTTTTGGCAGGTCGCAACTTTTTATTTGTCCCAGGCCCTACTAATGTGCCCGATCGTATTAACAGATCGATGATTATTTCTATGGAAGATCATAGGTCACCTATTTTCCCAAGGCTCTATGAATCAATATTACCAGGATTAAAAAAACTCTTTAGGACAACAACTGGTACTCCTTTTATCTTCCCTTCATCAGGTTCAGGATGTTGGGAAGCAGCAATAACAAATACTCTGTCACCAGGTGATAAAGTGCTTGCATCCAGGTTTGGTCAATTCAGTCATCTATGGATCGAAATGTGTAAGAACCATGGCCTTGAAGTCATTGAAATCGATTGTGAATGGGGTACCGGAGTTCCACTGGAGAAGTATTCCGAGATATTATCGAAAGATACATCACATGGTATCAAGGCAGTATTGGCCTGCCAAAACGAAACTGCCACTGGAGTAACATCAGATATATCTGGAGTTAGAAAAGTTTTAGATGACGCTAACCATCCTTCTTTACTTTTTGTTGATAGCGTTTCCGCATTAGGCTCAGTTGATTTTCGATTCGACGATTGGAAAGTAGATATGTGCGTGACCGGTTCACAAAAAGGTTTGATGCTACCTGCCGGTTTGGGTATTTTGTGTGTTAGTTCTAAAGCTTTGGAACTGAGAAAACAAGCTGGACTTAAGAGGGACTATTTTGATTTGGACCAAATGCTCAATGCAAACTCAACCGGTTATTTCCCTTACACCCCCGCACTGCCTCTATTTTATGGCCTCAAGGAAGCTCTTACTGTTATTGAAGAGGAGGGTTTGGACAATATAATTGCAAGACATCATTATTTGGCTGAGGGCGCAAGAGCAGCCGTATTTAATGGTTGGGGCCTTAAATTATGTGCAAAAGAACCAAAATGGTACTCTGATACAGTAACAGCAGTTATGCTTCCGGAGGGAATATCTGGTGCTGATATTATCTCTCAAGCTTTTAAACGCTACAATGTCTCATTGGGTGCCGGACTTTCTAAAGTTGCTGGAAAGTTATTTCGTATTGGGCATCTTGGGGACATGAATGAGGTTCATTTATGTGCAGGTATATCTGGTGCTGAGATGTCCATGTTAGATAATGGCGTTAAAGTCAAGCCTGGTAGTGGCGTTGCTGCAGCCTCTGAATATTGGAGAAACAACACCCCTCCCCCTGGATTACTAGTGAGGTAAGAAACTCATGGAAAAAGTTGTATTTTTAGATCGTAACTCACTTAAGGCAAACCTCAGAAGACCTTCTTTCGATCATGAATGGGGAGAATTTGATCAAACATTATCTTCTGACGTGGTTGATCGTCTAAAAGGAGCTACCATTGCAATAACCAACAAGGTTCCGATTAGGAAAGATTCTATCGATCAACTACCTGATTTAAAGTTTATTGCTGTTGCTGCCACTGGATATGACGTCATAGACATCCCTGCATGTAAAGACAGGGGCATAAGTGTGGCAAATATCAGAAATTATGCTGTAAATACTGTTCCTGAACATACATTTTCGTTGATACTTTCATTGAAGAGAAATTTAGTAGCATACAGAAAAGATATATTAGCTGGAAGATGGCAAAAGCATGATCAATTTTGTTTTTTTGATTATCCTATTGGCGATCTTTCTGGAAGTACAATTGGAATTTTTGGAGAAGGTGTTTTGGGTCAGGGAACCGCAAAAATTGCCAAGGCTTTTGGAATGAATGTTTTGTTTGCAGATCACCCCCCTCCTAAAGCTGAGGGAGTAAAATTTACTGATCCTGAGGAATTACTTCGAGAAGCAGATGTAATATCACTCCATTGCCCATTGACCGAGAGTTCTAGAAACTTTATTGGTTTAAATGAGTTTAAAAAAATGAAAAAAAAAGCAATTTTGATTAATACTGCTAGAGGTGGTCTTGTTAATGAACAAGATCTTGTAATCGCTCTTAAAGAGGGGTTAATTGCCGGGGCTGGCTTTGATGTTCTCACAAAGGAGCCTCCAATAGAGGGAAATCCTTTGTTGGATATTAATTTGCCAAATTTTATTCTTACACCTCATGTTGCATGGGCTTCAGATGGCGCCATGCAATTTTTGGCCGATCAGCTGATAGATAATGTTGAGTTATTTATTTCTGGTGACCCCCAGCATCTGGTGACTTGATGTCTAAAAAATTACTATTTCAGTTCGACACTGATGTAACACCAAGTGTATTTGATACTGTTGTCGCATATGATGGAGGGGTGGATCACGTTACCGGAATAAGTAATGTAACTCCTGAAAATGTCTTGGCAATGGTAGATGGTTGTATATACACAAGGCCACCAAAAGAAAAACAATTTACCGGAATTTTTGTAGGTGGAAGCTCTCTGTACGAGGGACAGATGGTGTTTGACTCTGTTAAGAATCGTTTTTTTTCCAATTTTAGAGTCTCAGTAATGTTTGATTCCAATGGCTCGAACACAACTGCCGCCGCAGCTGTTGCAAATATTGCCAGAGTTTGTGAATTACATGGAAAAAAAGTTGTTATATTAGGTGGCACTGGTCCTGTTGGACAACGTGCAGCTGCTCTCTTTGCTAGCGAGGGTGCAGAGGTTTTTATCACTTCAAGAAGTATTGAAAAAGCCGAAAAAGTTTCAAATCAAGTAAATACCAGATTTAGTACAACCTGCGGTGCACTTCCTGGTGAGACACATCAAGATCGAGTCTCGTCTATAAAGGATGCTTCTGTTGTTATGGCAACTGGAGCGAGTGGAGTACTACTACTTGAGGAATCAGATTGGATTTCAAATAAGAATATTGAGGTTCTCTGCGATGCCAACGCAATGCCGCCACTGGGTATTCAGGGTATAGAAATGAATGACAAAGCCACTGATAGAAATGGAAAAAAAACTTTTGGAGCTATAGGTTTTGGAGGCCTGAAAATTGGTGTACATAGAGAGTGTATCAGTCGACTATTTCTCAATAACAATACCATTTTTGATGCGGAAGAAATTTATAAACTAGCCAAAGAGATGGTTTGATGACTGAAAAACCGGTCAATGTTTTTCTAACTGAATTGAGCTCTTCATCTGCAACTCCAGGAGGAGGAAGTGCCGCGGCATTAATTGGGTCGATGGGTGCTGCATTGGTCTCTATGGTAGCTAATCTAACAAAAGGAAAAAAGAAGTATGAATCGGTAGAGCCAGAGGTTTTAAAAGTTTTAGAAGAATCCGAACTTTTAAGGGTATCACTGGAAGATGCTGTCAAAAAAGATGTGGAAGCATTTGATGAGGTTATGTCCGCGTATGCATTACCTAAAGAGACCGATGAGGAAAAATCAACTCGTAGTGAAAAAATCCAAGAGGCATTAAAAATTGCTATTGATGCTCCCATGGAATGTGCCATTTTAGCTGCCAAAGTTATTCCGCTTACCAAAACAATTGCTGAAATCGGGAACGTTAACATAATTTCTGATGCCGGAGTGGCAGTTTTGGCTGCTAGAGCAGCATTCAAGAGTGCAGAGTTAAACGTTTATGTAAATGCCTCAGCACTTAATGATAGGAAACTAGCTGAAAAAAAAATTGATGAAATTAGTCAATTAGCTAAAGTTGTTGATATCGAGGAAAATGAGATTTTCTTATATGTTTCTGATGTAATACTGAAAAAAAATAACTAGGAGCCCACTAATGCCAAGTGACATTGAAATAGCCCAAAAAGCGAACATTGAAAAAATCTCCAACATAGCCTCAAAAATAAATATTTCAGAAGAGCATTTGATTCCTTATGGACATGACAAAGCCAAAATTTCGTTAGAATTTTTAAATAGTCTTGATAATAACCCTGAGGGAAATTTGATTCTGGTTTCTGCTATTAGTCCTACGCCTGCAGGTGAAGGTAAAACCACCACGACTGTAGGTCTTGGAGATGGCCTTAATCGAATTGGCAAGAAAACTTTAATATGTTTAAGAGAACCATCTTTGGGCCCAGTTTTTGGGGTTAAAGGAGGAGCTGCCGGTGGGGGTTATGCCCAAATTGTTCCAATGGAAGATATAAATCTACATTTTACTGGTGATTTTTCTGCTATTGCCCTTGCAAATAATTTGCTTGCAGCGATGATTGACAACCACATACACCAAGGAAATAGTCTTGGCATCGACTCTAGGCGTGTTAGTTGGAAAAGGGTTGTTGATATGAATGATCGCGCTCTCAGGGATGTTGCTGTTGGTTTGGGAGGTCCTGGAAACGGTTACACACGACAAGATGGTTTTGATATTGTTGTTGCATCTGAAGTCATGGCTATTTTTTGCTTGGCTGAATCCGTTCAAGATTTAAAAAGTAGATTGGGTCAAATCGTTATCGGTTCAACAAGGGATGGACAATTAATACGTGCGCGCGATCTTAATGCGCATGGTGCTATGACTGTTTTGTTAAAAGATGCTCTTCAACCTAACCTTGTTCAAACTCTTGAAAATAATCCTGCCTTTGTGCATGGTGGTCCTTTTGCAAATATTGCACATGGCTGTAATTCTGTCATTGCAACAAAAAGCGCCTTACGTTTAGCTGATTTTGTTGTTACTGAAGCAGGTTTTGGAGCTGACTTAGGAGCAGAAAAGTTTGTAGATATAAAATGTAGGAAAACTGGTTTAAAACCAAAAGTGGCGGTAATAGTTGCAACAGTTAGAGCTTTGAAATATCACGGTGGTATAGATTTAAAAGAACTCAATTCAGAAAATTGTGAGGCCCTTGAAAAAGGGTTAGTAAATCTTGAACGACACGTTCATAACGTGACGAAAAACTATGGACTACCTTGCGTTGTTTCTATAAACAGGTTTACTCACGATACCGAAAGTGAAATCAGTTTGATAAAAGAGAAAATGCACAATCTTGGTGTGTCAGTTGTTCTCGCAGAACACTGGTCCAAGGGAGGAGAAGGAGCTGAAGACTTAGCAAAAGAAGTTGTAAAACTTGTTCAGCAAGGAACCGGCCCAAAATTTGTATATGATAATGATGATAGTCTTTGGGATAAATTAAAAAAAGTTGCCACAAAAATTTATGGGGCTTCTGAAGTAACTGCCTCGACTAAGGTAAAAAAACAACTTCTTGAATGGGAAAAGGCGGGATTTGGAAGTTATCCAATATGTGTGGCAAAAACTCAGTCTTCATTTTCAACTGATGCTACTGAAAGAGGTGCACCATCTGGGCACACTGTTAATGTAAGAGAAGTTAGGCTCGCAGCTGGTGCAGAATTTATAGTTATGGTCTGTGGGGATGTAATGACCATGCCAGGACTTCCAAAGGTTCCGAGTGCCGAAAAAATTGATGTTGATAATTCTGGCAAAGTTATTGGGTTGTTCTAGAATTACTTTACTCCAGTTATCCGCATGTCGCGTGGCTCTTTTAATTTAAACTGAGCGGGTTCTTGTTTTAGATTTTTTAGTCCGCATTCATGTAGTAGCCTTCCTAAGCTTTGAGGTGTGTAGCCCCATCTATGGACCATCAAAGGGTCCTTCCATCTCGGATCACCATAAAAAACCCACATTGTTTTTTGACCTTCTACCCCTGGCAGAGCATTTAAATCAGGATTTTTAAGAAACTCTTGACAAGCAGAAACTAAATTTGGGCATTCGAGAATTAATTTCCCTCCAGGTTTCAAAACTCTGACCCAATCCTTAATTACGTCATTAACTTCCCATCTCCAAAAATGCTCAACTACATGAACTGCAAGAATCTCATCTGCATAATCGGATTCAAAAATATTTAATTTTCTAATGTCACAATTAACGTCAGGTTTGTTGCCAGCTCTTTCAGAGACAACATCAACATTTGTGTAACCAGGTAAAATTTTGTCGCCGCAACCAAGATTGAGTTTTATTAGATGATCCAATTTTCCCCATTAAAAAAGGTGGCCAAGGGCGGAATCGAACCACCGACACAAGGATTTTCAGTCCTCTGCTCTACCGACTGAGCTACTTGGCCATTAAATGAATTATACGGTAATCCTTAGTATAATTAACTATGACTGTGATTATCTTTTTCCATTACTTAAAGAGGACTATTTAATGCACCAGACAAAGTGCTATGCAGCCCTTTCACAAAACAGCCCGCTAATTCATCATACTATTTCTAGACGTGAGATTGGTAAAAAGGATGTTTTTGTTGAAATTGAATTTTGTGGAGTATGCCACACTGATTATCATTATGCGAAAAATGATTGGGGAATTACCAAATATCCATTTGTTGGAGGACACGAAATAATAGGAGTCGTAAAAAAATTAGGTGTAGACGTAAAAAAATTTAATTTAGGTGATAGGGTTGCAGTAGGATGTTTCGTCAATTCTTGTAGAGCTTGTAATTCATGTCATAACAATCTTGAGCAGTACTGCGCAAATGGCTTGGTAAAAACTTATAACGACCCCACTTTAGATCCTGGAGGCTACACATTTGGGGGTTATTCTAAATCTATAGTTGTAGACGAACATTTTGTTTTTTCAGTACCTCAAAACCTAGATCCCGCTGGCGCAGCTCCTCTTTTATGTGCAGGAATAACCACATTTTCTCCCTTGAACCATTGGAGAGTTGGTCAGGGAATGAATGTAGGAATAATAGGGCTTGGTGGTTTGGGTCATATGGCAGTAAAGTTTGCAAGCGCCATGGGTGCTAATACCACTGTATTTACAACCTCGGAAAAAAAAACTATTGATGGATATAGACTTGGTGCTGACAACGTTGTTTTGTCTTTTGATCAAAGCGCTTTGAGAAAAAAAAATGGCAACTTTGATTTTATTTTGGATACCGTTCCGATTCCGCATGAGGTTTCAAAATACATGCCTTTACTTAAGGTTGACGGAACACTCTGTGTTGTTGGTTCAATTGGTTCTACAGGTGAGTTGAATACTAGACCATTAATTTTTGGAAGAAGAAGAATAGCAGGTTCCTTGGTGGGTGGAATGAAAGAAACACAAAAAATGTTAAGTTTTTGCGGTGAAAAAAATATTACCTCTGATGTAGAAATTATAAAAATACAAACTATAAATGAAGCTTATGATCGTATGAGAAAAAATGACGTTAAGTACAGATTTGTAATAGACATGAGGAAATTTTCGAATTAATTCCTTATTTTTTTAATAACTGATTTATTGCAACAAATGATGCCTTCATTCCAAATGAGGCCGTCATTGTCACAATAGATCCATATCCAGAGCACCCAAGTCTTGAGGAAGTATTTTTTGTTATTTTTATTGGACTCTGATTTGATGAAAGGACTGGGATTTGCATTTTACCTGCTCTTGGAAATTTATATTCTCTTCGAAGTTTGTACCTTAATTTGGATAGTAGTGGATCATTAGTTGTTTCGTGAAGATCTGTATGAACTATTTTGAAGGGGTCTGTCTTACCACCAGCACCTCCACATATTAATATTTTTTTCCTCCGATCACCGCCATTAAAGGAGTTTATTAACAGAATTTTTGCGTTCATATCATCACATGCGTCAATCCAAAAATCTGTGGGCTGTTGATTTAATATTTTTAAATTATTTTCTTTGGCAAAGAACACTTCGTGGAGTACAACTTCCATTGCTGGGTTTATTTCAATTAGTCTTTTTTCTAAAGCAGCAGTTTTTGGCAACCCAAGAGTGTTAATAGTGGCTTGGACTTGTCGATTGATATTTGACTCAGTAATGTGATCGCAGTCGACTAATACTAATTTTTTTATACCACTTCTTGTTAAAGCCTCTGCAACCCATGAACCTACTCCTCCCAAACCAATGATTCCAACTCTATAATTGCAAAGTTTTTCATATGATTCCTTCTCAAATAATTTACTAGTGGAAACAAAAGAGCGTTTCATTACATCAAGGCTTGAGAATTGTGGCACCGATTGTTTTTCTCGCCTCTAAAAGAGCATGTACTTTTACAGCCTCAACAAGTGGATAACTTTGGAAAACTGGGATCTCTATTTTTTTAGACAAAACCAGTGAAATGAGTTCTTGAGCAGTTGTTTTAAGTTCAATTTCGTCTGATGTGTATTGCCATAGTGTTGGTCTTGTTATAAATAAATTCCCATTCAAAAGACCAAGGTCAAAAGATGGCAATTTACCTGAGGCATTCCCAAATGCGACCATTAGTCCATACTTTTTTAAACACCTTAATGATTCATAAAATGTTTTTTGACCAACAGAATCAAAAACAACATCAACTCCTTTACCAGACGAGATATTAAGGCAGCTTTCTACAAAATCATTACGAGCATAATTTATTACATCATCAGCGCCATATTTTTTGGCAAGTTTTATCTTATCCTCAGAACTCACCGTCCCGATGACTTTGGCCCCGATAAGTTTTGCCCATTGCATCGCGATTAAGCCAGTACCACCTGCTGCCGCATGAAAAAGAATTGTATGAAATTTTTGTAGATTTGATGTCCGTTTAAAAAGGTAATGGACAGTCATTCCTTTTAAAAGCATAGCAGCAGCAGTTTCAAAATTAATTTGATCAGGGATCTTGATTAAAATCTCAGCAGGTATATTCCTATATGTGCAATAACTACCAGGTGATGGGGACACATACGCTACTCGATCTCCTTCTTTAAAACCTTTGACACCTTTACCAATAACTTCAACTATTCCAGATGCCTCATGGCCGATTTTCCCTGGTAAATTAGCTAAAGGGTAAACTCCATTTCTGTAGTAGACATCAATATAGTTTACTCCAATAGCTTTATGACGAATAAGCACTTCACCCTCAGCAGGTGATTTAATTGGAGTTTTCATTATTTCCATTACTTCAGGAGGCCCGTTCTTAGTAATTTCTATACAGTATTCCAATTTTTTTCCTTTTGATTTCTGATTTATTAAATTTTACTACTGTTATAGTTTATGTAATTAATTAATGTTTTTAAAAATTTATCCAAATACTTTTCATATTAATGGCGTGAGAACTCAATATGGCCGGACACTCCAAATGGGCTAACATACAACATAGGAAAAATCGTCAAGATGAACGTAGAGGCCGAACTTTTGGCAGGTTAATTAAAGAGATTACTGTTGCTTCAAGGATTGGAGGAAGTGATTCTTCCTCCAATCCAAGGCTACGCCTTGCTATGGATAAGGCAAGAGAGGCAAACTTACCAAAGGACAAAGTTAACGATGCTATTAAAAGAGGAACCGGTCAGCTTGAGGGTGTAAATTACGAGGAAATTCGCTATGAAGGATATGGTCCTGGTGGAGTAGCGATAATTATAGATTGTGTTACTGATAATAAAACCAGAACTGTTTCTGAGGTTAGGCATGCCTTCACAAAGAATGGTGGCAATCTTGGAACTGACGGATCGGTTTCGTTTCTATTTAGGCATTGTAGCCAATTTATCTTTGAAGCTGAGCATAATGAAGAAACTATACTTGAAATAGCTTTGCAGGCCGGTGCAGATGACGTTAGGGTTGATGAAGTTGGGTCAATTGAAGTATTAGGGCAGCCGAAGGATTTTTCTGAGCTTAAAAAATCTTTAGTCTTGCATAATTTAAATCCTATTTTTGCTGAAGTAACAATGAGAGCTGAAAATGAAATCAAATTGTCAGGTTCAACTGCATTACAAATACAAAAATTACTTGATGTAATAGAAGCAATTGATGACGTCCAAAATGTATATACAAATTTTGTAATCAATCAGGAATAGGTTATATGAGAGTCTTGGTCATTGGGGGTGGTGGAAGAGAGCATGCAATTGCATGGAAAATAGCACAATCTCCAAAAGTTGTTAAAGTCTTTGTTCTGCCTGGTAACGCCGGAACAGCAAATGAAAAAAAAATTAAAAACATTGATCTTGGTGAGCGATACAATCCAGAGGGCTTGGTCGAATTTGCAACAGAAAAAAATATTGACTTAACTATAGTTGGTCCTGAAAAATTCCTTGTTGAGGGAATTGTTGATTTGTTTAAATTAAAGGGTTTGAAAATTATTGGTCCTACAAAATCGGCCGCAAGACTTGAAGGCTCTAAAAACTTTTCAAAATCTTTTATGTTGAAACATGCAATTCCAACTTCAAACTTTGAGAGTTTTACAAATAGTTTTGATGCAAAAGAGTACATCAAAAAACAAAATTTCCCCTTGGTTATCAAGGCCGATGGTCTTGCAGGGGGAAAAGGTGTGACTGTTGTAAAGTCTTTATCTGAGGGATATTTTACTATTGACGACTATTTAGAAAAAAAACGATTCGGTACTTCGACTAACACTATCGTAATTGAAGATTTTGTAGTTGGAAGAGAAGTAAGTTTCATAGCATTAACAGATGGTAATTCGTTTTTTTCATTTCCTTTAAGTCAGGATCACAAAAGATTATTGGATGATGATCAAGGGCCAAATACGGGAGGAATGGGAGCTTATTCACCTGTAGGCTTTGTGGATGACAAGTTACACAGGAAAATTGTTGAAGTTGTAATTAAACCAACCATTAATGGTATGAAAAAAGAAGGCACGCCCTACACAGGTTTTTTGTACGCCGGTTTGATGATTTCGCCCGATAACGATATTAAAGTTTTAGAATATAATTGTCGTTTGGGTGATCCTGAAGCTCAGGTTTTGATGATGAAAATGAAAGGTGATTTTCTGAATGTTTTGGAACTCGCAGTTGATAAAAATTTAGAACAATTTAATGACTACAATGATTTTTGGGATTGTCGTTCATCATTAGGGGTTGTCATTGCAACAGCCGGGTATCCAAAAAACCCTGAATTGGGAGAAAAAATTAAAATCTCCCCTGAATTCGACCCTAGTAGTGACTCGATAAAAATTTTTTATGCGGGCACAAATTTTAAAGACGGTTTTTTGCTAACCTCAGGAGGAAGAGTTTTCTGCGTTTCAGTTTTGGACAATGATTTGTCTAAAGCAAGGGATAAAGTTTACTCGGTCGTTAACAAAATTGATTTCGAGAAAATGCAATTTAGAAAAGATATTGCTAAAGATGCCATCGATTAAGAGAGTAGCAAAAATGGAAGAATTTGACGTTATTGTTGTAGGAAGAGGAGTTATGGGTAACCTTGCTGCCTTAACAGCAAGTAAAGCAAACTTAAGGGTTCTTGTTGTCGGTCCAAAAGAAAATGTAACCACAAAAAAAGTTTATGGTTCTCGCTCTTATGCATTATCACCATCTTCAATTGATTTTATCAGCAGTGTTACTGAAGGAAAAAAGATCGAATTAGAAGATCAAAATATTTCTTCAATGCATATAATCAGTAACACGGCAAAGGTCATTTTAAAAGCTGAAGAGGTTAAAAAAAAATATTTAGCAAAGATAGTCAACCATTCGAGTTTAATGGATTACCTTTTAAATTCGAATGACAGTGAGTTTGTAAAATTTTTAGAAACCAAACCGCAATCCATTGACTATAAACATACCGATGATGGGGAGCGAATTATCTTACAGTTTTTTAGTGAGCAAAAAACTTTTCAAGTTAGTTCAAAGTTAATTATTGGAGCTGATGGAGTATCGTCATGGGTTAGACAATCGGCTGGAATATCCTGGGCAATTAAAAACTATAACCAAAAAGCTATCGTGTCTGAAATCGTTCCAGAGAATGATCACCAAGGTGTTGCTTGCCAGTGGTTTTACAACGAAGGAATTTTGGCTTTATTGCCGTGTCACAATGGGAATTTATCAATGGTTTGGTCTGTTAAATCAAGTTTTGCAGATAGAATCATGAAGCAACCTCTGGAAATTTTTTTAAATCATTTGCATAAAATAAGTCGAGGCAAATTTGGCATTTTAAAAATGAACACCAAACCAATAAGTTTTAACTTGTCTATGAGTTTCGCAGATAACTTTTATGGTAAAAGAATTGCCCTTTTGGGAGATTCAGCCCATACAGTCCACCCCCTAGCAGGATTGGGATTAAATCTAGGAATATATGATTTAATTTCACTTGTTGAACAAGGTGATTGGTTTAGGGCAGAAAAGGAACCACTTTTCGATCCGGGCCACAAAAGAAAGTTACTTAATTTTCATAAAAACCGCGTAAGAAAAATTCCATTAGTTCAACACTCACTAGACTCACTGGTCGGACTATTCGCTATTCCAGGTCCTTTTGCTAGTTCTGTTAGAAGTTTGGGTATGAACTTTGTTGATAATTCTTCACTCATAAAGAGCAACTTAATAAAACAGGCTCAAACTGTAATCTAAAAATATCTGGAGTTCTTGAAATGAAATTCGTACGTAAGTTTTTAACAATACTTCCTTTTTTTTATATAAGCCAGGTAGCACTAGCAGAGGAATTCCCCCCAGTTTCTGATAAGAAAAAAGCTTTTGTATCCCAGTCAGTTGAGAGATGGTTACAAGGAAGATACAAGGTTGATGAGGTATCCGAAACTCCCATCAAGGAAATTTTTGAAGTAAGAATTGGTAATGAGTTATTCTACGTTGACAATAAAGCAAAATTTGCAATTTTAGAAGGCCGAATGATTAATCTAAAGTCAGGTGAAGATTTGACAGCAATACGACTTGATAAAATTTTGTCCATTGATTTTGAAAGCCTGCCACTTGAACTTGCTATAAAGACACAAACTGGTAAGGATGGTGGAAAAGCCAAAACGATTGCAGTTTTTGAGGATCCGTATTGCACTTACTGCAAGAAATATAGGATGAATTTAGAGAAAATTAAGGATTTGACTATTTATACTTTCCTTTTTCCGATACTTAGTAAAGAATCAGTTGAAATCTCAAGAGAGATTTGGTGTTCAGAGGACAATTCTAAAGCATGGGAGAATTTCATAATTCGTGGAATAAAACCTCCCGAAATTTTAACCAACTGCGAGTTTCCCAAAGATAAATTATTGGGTTTGGGAAAAAAACTTGGCATAAACGCTACTCCTACATCCTATTTGGTCTCTGGAAAAAGGATACCTGGGGCTGTAAGTCAAGAATTGTTGGAAGGGGAATTTAACCAATTATAAAAATCATTAGATTAATTCGGTACAAATATAGTCATGATTCCGGGGTATTTCATACGACCTGCTTGGTTCCCAGCATCCTTTCCGGATCCAAAATACAAATCACCGCGATTTGGTCCTCTGATAGCTTTTCCAGTGTCTTGAGCAAACACAAGTCGATTTCCACTGGATATTTTTTTAAGTATAGTTTTTGATTTTGGGATAACTGTTGATAGAAAAACCGGTAGTCCTAAGCTTACATAATTTGTATCGACTGCTATTGATCTGCCTGCAGTCAAGGGCACACCAAGTGAACCTATGGGTCCGTCATTGATTTTGATTTTTTTTGTTAAATCTTGAAAAAAAATGATTCTGGGGTTTTGATTTAAAAGTTCACTTTGACGAGATGGGTTTTTTTTTAGCCAATTTTTGATACCTTTCATACTTGCTGAAGAGGCGGACAATTCATTGTTTTTTATAAGCCAGCTTCCGATCGACCGATATGGGTGACCATTAGAGGCAGAGTAGCCGAGTCTGATTGATGATTTATCTTGAAGCTCTATTCTTCCTGAACCTTGAATTTGTAAAAAAAAGGCGTCAATAGCATTATCCAAGTAAACAATCTCGAATCCTTTGAGACTGTTGGAAGAGGATAGTTCTTTGCGAGATGGGTAAGGGATTATTTTTAAACCATTTTTAGTTTTGATTTTTTTCCCGTGAAACCATTTTTCTGTAGGTTGACCGTTCTTGGTAATTCTTTTAATAATCAGGTCGTCGGGTTTTTTGTAGAGTGGGTACGAAAATCGTTTTGATCGTTTTAACGAACCTTTTAAAATTGGTTCATAGTATCCTGTTATGGTGTTGGGTGAAAAATCTATCTGGTAAGGATTAAAATTTTTTTCAAAAAATAGTTTTATTTCTTCTTGGCTGGAAAAGTTGATTTTTTTTGACTTTTTGCAGATTTTTTTAAACAGTAATTTTTTTTTAGACATTACATCACAGTTTTTCTCCCACGCTTGCCAAACATCTGAAAAATCTTCATCAGCCCATCCAGATAGTTCTGAAAAAGTTTTGGGCAGTAGTTTACCTTTTTTTGACCAAATGAGGGACAATGCAGTTTCTTGAGTAGCTGGGGGCTTTTTTGTTTTATAATTCAAGCTCTCTTTATTAGTAGTTGTTTTCGCCTCATTCTTGAAAATTGGGGCAGGGCTTTTTTGTTTGTTAAATGAACAACCAATTAAAATAGAACTGAAGAATATGGTAAATATTTTTTCAGTTAATTTAAGTTTTTGGAATTTTAAAAGGAAAAAATTTGACATGATTATTATTCTTGCGGAAGCTTTATTGGCGGGTTTAATTTTAGGTCTTTTTGTTTGGTGGACTTTTAAAGGAAAAAAGTAATCTTTTCATAAGTTCCTGTAGTTTATCAATGAGTAATTAAGTTATGAAAAAAAATAAACAATCAAATTTTATAGCTCCCAGTATTCTATCTGCAAATTTTTTATCTTTAGGTGAGGAGATAGTCGCAGTAGAAAAAGCTGGGGCTGATTATATCCATTTTGATGTCATGGATAACCATTTTGTTCCAAATCTAACTTTTGGTCCTTTAATTTGCCGCGCAGTTCGATCAATAGTTGAGGTGCCCATAGATGTTCATCTTATGGTTTCTCCTGTTGATAGATTAATTGAAGATTTTATTGATGCTGGAGCAAGTATAATCACTTTTCATCCTGAAGCATCCAATCATATTGATAGAAGTTTGTCTATTGCACGTGATAATGGCTGTAAAACTGGGTTAGTTTTAAATCCTGCTACGCCAATCAATTGTCTAGATTGGGTTCTACCTAAACTTGACATAATATTAATAATGTCGGTAAATCCTGGGTTTGGTGGCCAAACTTTTATAGAAAACACTTTTTCAAAAATAATTGCAGTTCGACAAAAAATTGATGAGTTCTTAAATAAAGGTGGGCATTCCATAAGGTTAGAGGTCGATGGAGGGATTAAAGTTGAAAATATACAAGCTGTTAAGAGGGCAGGAGCTGATACTTTTGTTATAGGGTCGGGTATTTTTAATTTTCCAGACGCATCCCAAAACTTAGGTTATCAAAAAATTATGACTGATTTTAGAAAAGCGTTGGAATTTTAGTTATATGAAGTCCATTTCGCATAAAGATTTTTTAAATTTCGCGGATCAAGGTTACAACAGAGTCCCTATAATAAGGCAAGTTCTTGCGGATTTAGATACCCCTTTGTCGGTATACATGAAGCTCGTCAATGGCCCTAATAGCTATTTGCTTGAGTCAGTTCATGGTGGGGAAAAATTTGGTCGGTACTCCTTTATTGGCTTACCCGCCAAAAAGAGAATTGAGGTATATGAAAAAAATTTAAAGTTAATTGATAAAGGTGAGCTTGTTGAATCTCATAACGGTGATCCTTTGGATTATATAAAAAATTTTATGGGTAGGTTTAAGGTTGCACCTACCCACGAAATTTTACCTAGATTTTGCGGCGGTCTTGCAGGCTATTTTGGATATGACACAATTAGATACATAGAGCCTAGATTGAATTCATCAAATTCCTCTCAAAAAGCTGCCAAACCAAATGTTCCCGATATTCTTTTAATGCTTACCGAGGAGCTGGTTGTTTTTGATAATCTGACTGGAAATTTATTTTTAATTGTTTACGCTGATCCAACTCTAAAAAATTCATTTATAAAAGGAAATGAAAGACTAGACGAATTGTTGGCGTCTCTCTCCAACACTTTAATCACCTCTGATAGAAAAGAGCTGATCTCTACAGAAGTTGTTAGACATTTTCCTAAGGAAAATTTTTTATCTGCGGTTTTGAAGGCAAAGGAATATATTGCTGAGGGAGATATTATGCAGGTGGTTATAGGTCAGTCTCTTACTAAGGCTTTTGATGGTTGCCCTCTGACACTATACAGAGCTCTTCGCGCAATAAATCCATCTCCTTACATGTATTATTACGATGTTGGAGATTTTCAGGTCGTTGGGGCATCACCTGAAATATTGGTCAGGCAAGATTGGAATAAAAGAGATAATAAGAAATCTAGCAAGGTCACAATTAGGCCAATTGCTGGAACAAGACCTCGTGGAAAAAACGAGGAGGAAGACCGCAAAAATGAGGAAGAACTTAAAAATGATCCTAAAGAATGCGCAGAACACGTTATGCTGATTGATTTAGCTAGAAATGATATAGGGAGGATCGCAAAATCAGGAAGTGTAAGACTAACTGAAAAAATGATTATTGAAAGGTATTCACACGTAATGCATTTAGTATCCGAGGTCGAAGGATTGTTAATGCCGGATTTATCATTCATGGATGTTTTAAGAGCTACTTTTCCAGCAGGAACTCTATCTGGTGCTCCTAAAATCAGAGCGATGGAAATTATTGATGAATTAGAACCAATTAAGAGAGGTCTTTATGGGGGTGCTTGCGGATACTTATCTTTCTCTGGGGAAATGGATTTAGCTATCACCATAAGAACAGGAATTTTGAAAGAAGGATTGCTAACTGTTCAAGCTGGCGCAGGGATTGTGGCTGATTCTGTTCCTGAGAATGAATGGTTAGAGAGTGAGCAAAAAGCTATGGCAGTTTTAAGGGCTGCAGAAATGGTAGAAAAAAACATGCAGTAATTTATTTTCAAATAAAGTTAAATTGAGAAGATTAAATTAATGAAATTGTTGATGATTGATAACTATGATTCATTCACCTACAACCTTGTACAATATTTTTCAGAGCTTGGTGTAGATGTGGAGACAATAAGGAACGATATTATTTCTGTTGATCAAATCATGTCCAGAGGGTTATCGCACTATCCGGATAGAATTGTAGTTTCTCCTGGCCCAGGAAAACCCCAAACTGCAGGAATTTCTGTGGAACTAATTCGCCGTATCGCTAGCCTTAAAAGGCCTATTCCAATTTTAGGTGTATGCCTTGGTCACCAATCAATTGGGGTGGCTTTCGGGGCTAACGTTGTTAGAGCAAAATCCATCATGCATGGAAAAGTGTCTGCTGTTATTCATGGAAAAAAAGGCCTGTTTTCTGGTTTGCCGAGTCCATATAATGTCACTAGATATCATTCATTAGCTCTTGAGAAAAAAAATTTACCGCCTTGTTTTGACATCACCGCTTGGACTGATGATCAAGAAATTATGGCAATTAATCACAAAACTTTGCCATTTTTCGGGGTTCAATATCACCCTGAGGCCATTCTTACTGAGTATGGATTTGATCTCTTGAAAAATTTTTTGGACTATAAATGAATTCATCAGTTTTGTTATCAGGGGTTCCTCACCCAAAAGTTTTAGATGCACTTGGTAAATTATCAAAAAAAATTGATTTATCCAGAGGTGAAATGCGTTCATTGATGAAAAAAATAATGACAGGAGATCTGTCTGTTGCTCAAGTTGCTGCAATAATAATTGCATTAAGAGTTAAAGGGGAAACTGTAGAAGAGATAGTGGGTGCAGTTGAAATCATGAGAGAGTTAGTTACAGAGGTTAATTTGGGATCAGATGAGATAGTTGACTTGTGCGGCACGGGTGGAGACGGAGCTAGTACTTTTAATATTTCAACTGCCGCAATGTTCGTTGTCGCTGGTGCGGGCTTAAAGGTAGCAAAACATGGGGGAAGAGCTGTATCTTCTGCATCTGGTAGTGCAGATCTTCTTGAGGGCTTTGGTGTTAATATTAACCTTTCCTCTATAGAGGTTAGAGATTGTGTTGAAAGTACTGGAATAGGTTTTATGTTTGCTCCTAACCACCATCCTGCGATGAAGCATGTTGCCCCAGTAAGGCGTGATTTGGGTGTTAGGACTATTTTTAACGTTCTTGGTCCGCTTACAAATCCTGCGAGAGCGAAAAGGCAGTTGATGGGAATATTTGATAAAGGTTTATTAAGACCTCTAGCTGAGGTTTTGAAAACTCTTGGTTCGGAGCATGTTTTGTTGGTTCACAGTGAAAATGGTCTTGACGAAATTGCACTTGATGGAAAAACCTTTTTTGCTGAATTAAAAGAAGGCAAAATCACTGAGGGTATTATTACTCCTGAAAATTTTGGTTGTGATGGGTCTGTTTCCGGGGATTCATTAGAGTCCATAAAAATAGAAAACCTAGAACAAAGTAAAAATCTGGTTTTGGAGTCTTTGTCCTCGAACCCAGGAAATGCTCAAAGAATAGTCGCCTTGAATTCTGCAGCTGCACTTTATGTTGGTGGGGCTGCTCCTACTCTCAAAGAGGGATTTGTGAAGGCAATGGAAACAATAAAATCCGGGGTTGCAAGAGAGAAACTAGATAACTTCGTTAAATATACATCTACAATTCAGAAAAATTAGTTTGAGAGAAATCCTTAAAGAAATTTTGACCTCGAAAGTTTCAGAGGTTAAAGATGCTAAAAAGAATAGAAGCGTGCACTCCTTAGAGGCAGATCGAGATCTATTTGAAATTTACGATTTTGAAAAAAAAATAGTCAATTATGCCAATTTAAAAAAACCAGGAATTATTGCTGAAATTAAAAAAGCGAGTCCTAGTAAGGGTGTTTTGAAGAAAAGTTTTGACCCATCTAATATTGCCATGAAATACGAGTTGGCAGGAGCAGCTTGTATATCTATTTTAACAGATATCGCTTACTTTCAAGGTTCAATTGACGACCTTGTAAGCGTAAAGAAAAGTTGTAGACTCCCTGTCTTAAGGAAAGATTTCGTAATTGACCCCTATCAAGTATTTCAATCACGAGCATATGGAGCAGACTGTATTCTTTTGATTGCCGCTGCTCTAAGCCTGAATCAGATGATTGAGCTTGAAGATCTTGCTATTTCACTTGGAATGAGCGTTCTTGTTGAAGTTCATAACGAGTCTGAACTTGATTTAGCTTTGTCTTGTAAGACTAATTTAATTGGAATCAACAACAGAAATCTAAATACCTTTGATGTAAATCTTGAAAATAGTTTTAAATTAAGTGCAATTGCTCCCAAGAACAAATTTATCGTTTCGGAGAGTGGGATTTCTTCTCATAAAGATATTACTAGTCTTATGACTGCAGGAATTTTTGGTTTTTTAATCGGCGAATTTTTTATGAAGAAAAAAAACCCTGGCGCTACTTTAAAGACATTGCTTGAAAAATTCTGAATTATAGATTGACAATAAGTCACTGACATAATAACATTTGGGGTTCCGCAAGGATATTCGATCTTTAAAAATTAACAACCGATAAGTGTGGGCATTTTTGTGATATTGCACAGCAATAAAACTTATGCTCATGCGAATATAAAGTTTTAGCGAGAATATTTTCTCAATATAACGTCAATATTTTGAGCATAGAAATAACTATAGATTAAACTGAAGAGTTTGATCCTGGCTCAGATTGAACGCTAGCGGCATGCCTTACACATGCAAGTCGAACGGCAGCGGACTCTTCGGAGTG
>NHCU01000039.1 GCA_002167365.1 Betaproteobacteria bacterium TMED41
ATATAGAATTACTTACACAACCTCTCATTAGTCGTATATATTTAAACTATTGATTTATATACACTTTTTATTTGTCTGTAAGACGTCTGCAAATCAATGAGTCGATACGTATGGAAATAAACCCATACTCAATCATTGATGTGGAGATAAAAGGACGTTTTTATTGAGTGGAGTTTTTCTCTGTGCAACAGTTAACTAAGTCATTACAACACCCGTTACTGCAACAACTTGTACTGCACTCTCCAGTATTGCAATCATCACTACAGCAACCATCTGCACAACAAGTCTGTTTACAACAAGTCTCTATATATTTTTCCTCAGTCATTGTAAAACTCCTCTGCTTTTACAGTATTTCTATTATATACCACTTGTCCTGCCTCATATCCCTTAAGTAACTAATTATAATTAAAACTATAAAAGTATTAATTAAAAACTTAGTTTTCTAAAAATACTTTTAAGTTATAATGGGATTTATAGTCTCTGGATAGTCAAAAAAAATATGAAAAAATTACTTGCCCTTTTTTTGTTTCTCGCAGTACAGACAACCATTTTAGCAACTACGATTCCGAAACTAGACCATTTGGGCACTCTTGAATTTGAAATGTCAGCATTTTATTTGGCAGACGAGTACAAAATGATTGCGGATTTTGGACCAGGGAAGATTACATTCAATGATGGCGGAAGTGGCAAAGTTAAAGTATGCACTGAGTTCTCTGATTTCATCGCTAATGATAAACAAACAATTGCACTAAATGTTACCTGTCGACTAATGATGTCAGACAATAGTGCACTTTATCTAGAATATTATGGGCGAGTAGTGCCAGACAAAAACTGGGGCAAAAATATTGAATCTGGTAAGAGTTTAGTTAAAAACGATGGTATCCAATACTGGTTTACAGGAATTTCTCTTCGTACGACGAGTAAAAAATACGGTTATCTAAATAATCTACTTTTACTTGGAAAGGGCAAAAAACTAAGAAATCCAAGCAAATATAGAAGAGGACTCGTTTCTTATGATTTGTACAAACCAAATTACTAAAAATTTTTTAAAAGTTTAATTTCTTGTTTATTCCCACTCAATAACTACTCTAACTCAAACCCAGAAAATACCTGTGTTACACAGCAGTGAAACTTACTTTGCAGTGTTTTTGTAGTGCATAGAGTGGGCATGTTTATTCTGATGCCAGTCAAATTAATAAGCNGCGCAGAGAGAGTTGCAAACTTGTTTCATAATGAAACAAACTAAATTCCTGAGCATGTAGTAAATTTTTTATTACAATTATTTTGAATTTCATCTAATTTTCTGTGAATAACCTTCTTTCTTCANATAATTTTTTTAANTTAGATATCGTTATTGTTCGCTTGTTATCTCTTTTTGAAAAATTGCTATTTTCTTTAGCAATGTTGAAATCTCCGTAGTATATTTCCTCGTAATTTCCGTTAACATCAACATGGATTGCTAAAAATAAGTCTGCATCCCCNTCTATAACCAACNATCTTGGNAGCATGATTAGTTTTTATTTGAACAGTTTTACCTTCAGGATTAATTGCATCATAACCATCTGATCCTGCAGGTGCTTTTTTTAATCCATAAACTTCAATGCAAATATATTCACCATAGTCACCCAGTAAATTACCCATTCCTGCCCATTTAAATTCTGGAGCGAGTGAACGTAATGCATTTTGAGCAGAGAAAACTGTTGCCATAATATGTTTAATTGCTTCANCCGACATTTTTACTCCCACTCAATTGTTGCAGGAGGTTTACTTGATACATCATAAGCAACTCTGTTAATCCCAGGTACTTCGTTGATTATGGAATTTGAAACCTCCTGGATTAGGTCATATGGTAATCTTGACCATGATGCAGTCATAAAGTCTGAGGTTTTAACCGAACG
This sequence comes from Betaproteobacteria bacterium TMED41, assembly GCA_002167365.1. GTDB lineage: Bacteria > Pseudomonadota > Gammaproteobacteria > Burkholderiales > Burkholderiaceae_A > UBA7377. Next base: position 1,899 of record NHCU01000039.1, read on the forward strand.
AAGAACAACTGTCCATTCATAAGTTCTTCCATCCCCCATTACACCGACAGACTTTACAGGCAAAAAAACNACAAAAGATTGACTTGACAGTTCATANCATGTTTTTCCAATCTCATTAATTTCACAAAGTCCATTTTTATAATCACCTTCAGAAGCAATTGAATTTTTCAATTTATTTATAAAAATGTGATCAGCTTTTTGAAGAATTTCAATATATTCTTTTTCTATTGCCCCTAAAATTCTTACAGCTAATCCAGGACCAGGAAACGGATGTCTATTAATCAAATCAGCACCTAAACCTAAACTCATACCAAGTTTTCTGACCTCATCCTTAAATAATTCNCTTAATGGTTCCAACAACTTAAGGTTGAGGGTATCTGGCAAACCTCCAACATTGTGATGACTTTTTATTTTCGCCGTATTTTTACTGGTGCTGTCGGCAGATTCGATAACATCTGGATATATTGTTCCTTGAGCAAGCCATTTAACATTCTTAATTTTTTTTGCCTCCCTTTGGAACACATCTACAAACAATTTTCCAATGATTTTCCTTTTATCCTCAGGATCAGAGATGCCTTTAAGTTCTTTGAGGAACTCTTCTGAAGCATTTGCGATGTGAATATTGATTCCAAGTTTTTTAGCAATAACATCCGTTACAATTTTGGATTCGTTTTTTCTTAACATTCCATGATCAACAAAGATACAGGTTAATTGTTTCCCTATCGCTTTTTGAAGCAAAGTTGCAGCAACAGAAGAATCAACGCCTCCAGATAGTCCAAGTAAAACCCCATCTGAACCAACTTTTTGTTTAATGTTTTTTACAGCTTCTTCAATATAGTTTGTCATTGTCCAATTGGGCGTAGCATTGCAGATTTCATGAACGAATCTCTTTATAATTTGAAGACCCTGTTTTGTATGAGTAACCTCAGGATGAAATTGAACTCCGTAGAGTCTTTTTTCATCATTAGCAATTCCTGCAATGGGACAGTTTTCGGTTGAACACATAACTTTAAAATCGACTGGGATTTCTGTAACCCTATCTCCATGGCTCATCCAGACATCTAAAAGACCGTGACCTTCCTCATTAACATTATCAAAAATTTGTTCGAGTAACAGTGAATGCCCTCTGGCTCTCACAGTTGCATGGCCAAACTCCCGCATTCCTTTGGACTCAACTTTTCCTCCAAGTGCTTTTGCCATAACTTGCATACCGTAACAAATGCCTAGAATTGGTATATTGCTATAAAAAAGATTACTATCCATACTTGGAGAGGAAAGATCACTGACCGACATCGGCCCACCTGACAAAATTACTCCAATTAACTTTTTATCTGAATTCAATGAACTATAGAAATTGATGGCTTCATTTTGTTTGTCAAAAGGATGTATTTCAGCATAAACACCAATTTCTCTAACTCTTCGAGCAATAAGCTGAGTTACTTGCGACCCAAAGTCGATGATTAATATTAATTGACGCAGTTTTCTTAAGGCCTTAATCAATTTGGTAATTAGGAGCTTCTTTTGTTATTTGAACATCATGAACATGAGATTCGCGCATTCCAGCAGATGTAGCTTCAATGAATTTTGCATTTGTATGGAGTTCTTCGATAGAATTGCTGCCAGTGTAACCTAGGCAGGCTTTAATTCCACCAGCTAACTGGTAAAGAATTTGTTTAATGGAGCCTTTGCAGGGTACTCTACCCTCTATTCCTTCAGGAACAAATTTTTCCGAAGCGGGATTATCACCTTCTTGAAAATATCTATCAGCTGATCCATCCTGCATGGCTCCAACAGAACCCATCCCTCGATAACTTTTAAAAGATCTACCTTGATAAAAAATTATCTCCCCTGGTGCTTCATCAGCACCAGCAAACATACTCCCAACCATTACTGCATTTGCTCCTGCAGCAAGGGCTTTGCCAATATCTCCAGAATATCTAATTCCACCATCAGCAATAACAGGAATTGGCATATCAGAAAGCACATTTGAAACTTCGTCAATAGCTGTAATTTGAGGAACACCGACACCTGCAACTATTCTTGTAGTGCAAATTGACCCTGGACCAATACCAACTTTAACACCGTCAACGCCAGCATCCACAAGTGATTTTGCGGCGGCTCCAGTAGCTACATTTCCGCCAATGATTTGAATATTTGGATATTTAGATTTAATCCATTTAATTCTTTTAATTACCCCCTTGGAATGGCCATGAGCTGTATCAACAACAATCAAGTCTACACCTGCAGAGATAAGCCTTTCAACTCTATCTTCAGTGTCCCCGGCGACACCTACGGCAGCTCCGGCGATTAATTTACCTTGATCATCTCTAGCTGCAAGTGGGTGTTCGATGCCCTTTAAGATGTCTTTAACTGTTATAAGCCCTCTTAAATAAAATTGGCCATCAATTACCAACACTCTTTCGATCCTGTGTTTATGCATTAGTGCTTTGGCAACATCTATTGAAACACCCTCTTTAACTGTAACTAAAAGTTCTTTGGGCGTCATAATATTTGAAACTGGTTGATCTAGCTCTGTTTCAAACCTTAAATCTCTATTAGTTACAATTCCAACAACTTTTTTTTCTTTGTCAATAACAGGCAAGCCTGAAATCTGTTCTTTTGACTTAACTCTCATAACCTCTCTGACACTCATTTCCGGGGAAATTGTAATTGGTTCCTTGACAACCCCAGCCTCAAATCTCTTGACTTTCATTACTTCCAAAGCTTGAAGTTCTGGACTTAAATTTTTGTGAATTATTCCAATACCACCCTCTTCTGCCAAAGCAATTGCTAATTTAGACTCAGTTACGGTATCCATTGCAGCAGAAACAATTGGTAAATTAATTGACAATTTGGTGGTCAAAGATGTCTTGAGAGTTACGTCTTTAGGCAAAACCTCAGAATAGCCGGGAAGAATCAAAACATCGTCAAATGTTAAACCTTTTTTTTCAATTTTCATTATTATTAAATTTTTATTTTATACTCTTAACATAATTATAGTTTATTAGATCTTCTTCGGCGCATTTCCTTAGGATCCATAATTAAGTGCCTTAAAAAAACAAGACGTTCATGCTGTAATATTTGACGGTCATCACCAACGTTTTTCCCGTTTATAGCAATGCTTTTGCTCTTATCTAAGGCATTTAAAAACACTGGCAAAAGGTCTTTTCTTTTTTTGATATCACCAACAGTGGTTCCTTTAATAACATGTATGTTTTGAACAAAAGCCTCTTCAGGAAATGCTAGTAAAAGTTCGACTAAGATTTTTTCATTCATTTTTTTCTGACTGTTTTATAAATGAATCCATTAAACTCTGAGAAAGTTCATTAAAAATATACCCTGTAGTTTTTTCGACAATAAAATTAGAAAAAGAATACTCCAGAAAAAAATTAATTTGACAAGAACTCTTATCGATTTCTATGAATTCCCAATATCCATACATCGATTTGAAAGGTCCTTTCGATAGTTTCATCGTAATTTTATTTGGGGGATTATGTAAGTTAATTGTCGAGAAGGTTAATGGAATCCCTTTAAAAACTATATCTAAGGTTGCGACAATACTTCCATCGGCTTGTATTATGGAAGAGGACCCTTCGCACCATGGAAGAAAATTTGGGTATTCTTCAACGTTTTCAACTAAACGGTACATTGATTCAACTGGGCGTTGAACTAATGATTTTTTGATTATTTTTGGCATACTATTATTCTATGAGCATAGTTCAAAATAAAAAGGCTTTTCACGAATATTTTGTTGAAGAAAGATTTGAAGCTGGATTAGTTCTTCAAGGTTGGGAAGCAAAATCTATACGAGAAGGAAAGGCACAATTAAAAGAAGCTTATGTTGTCATCAGAAAAGCTGAAGTTTATTTAATTGGGGCTCATTTTTCCCCTTTGACTACAACCTCGACTCATATATTCCCTAATCCCACCAGAACTCGCAAATTACTTTTAAAAATGTGTGAAATTGAAAAACTTATTGGTAAAACTGAGAGAGCTGGTTATTCCTTGGTACCCTTAAACCTGCATTTTTCAAAGGGAAGAATTAAAATTGAAATTGGTTTGGCAAAAGGGAAAAAACTGCATGACAAAAGACAATCGATTAAAGATAGAGATTGGAAAAGGCAGGAACAAAGAATTCTGAAAGAGGTTAATAATCCTAAAAGAAATTAATTCATAACTATCTTAAAAAAAAGGTATAAAAATGTATTTTAAATTATTGAATATATTAAAGTTTACTCATATTACTGTTTTGATGCTGTTCGTAATCTCCTCCTGCAGTAAAGTTGATGATAATTCTGTAAAAATAGGACACGTTGCTCCACTCACAGGTAATCAAGCGCATCTTGGTAAAGACAATGAAGCCGGAGCGGTTTTAGCAATCAAGGATTTAAACAATTCAAATATTGTGATTAGTGGGGAAAAAGTAAAATTTGTTCTAATTTCTGAAGATGATGCTGCTGATCCCAAACAGGGTACTTCTGCTGCTCAAAAGTTGATAGATTCTGAGGTTGTGGGAGTTATAGGGCATTTAAACTCTGGAACAACAGTTCCAGCATCAACAATGTATCATCGTGCGGGTATTCCTCAGATATCGCCTTCTGCTACATTGCCAAAATATACCCAACAAGGATACAAAACAGCTTTTAGGGTAGTTGCTAACGACGTTCAACTTGGGGGAAGCCTGGGAAATTATGCTGTTAATAGTCTTAACGCCAAGAGAGTGGCTATTATCGACGACAGATCCGCTTACGGGGCAGGAGTTGCTACTGAATTTAAAAAGGGCTTCGAAAAATCTGGTGGTAGTGTAATCGTGCATCAATACACAAACGATAAATCGACAGATTTCTTTGCAATTCTTACCTCCATCAAATCCAAAAAACCTGATGTTATTTTTTTTGGAGGTATGGATGCTGTGGCGGGGCCAATGATTAGACAAATTAAGCAGTTAGGTATAGAAGTTCCATTTATGGGTGGTGATGGCATCTGCACTGCAGAACTTCCGAAGCTTGCCGGAAAAGCCATTGGAAATAAAAATATATTTTGTGCTGAGGCTGGTGGTTTAATTGATAAAAAAAGTATTAAAAAGAATGAAAGTTTTAGGTCGAGATTCAAAAAAGAAACTGGCAAAGAGGTTAAGCTTTATTCTCCTTATGTTTATGACGCAACAATGATTTTGGTTGAAGCAATGAAAACTGCAGATTCAGTAAACCCGAAAATTTATTCAAAAGAAATTGCCAATATAAAATATTCTGGAGTTACCGGACCAATTTCTTTCGACAAAAATGGAGATGTTCAAGATGCTAGTTTGACAATCTTCACTTACAATTTAAATGAAAAGGTTATTGTTGAGGTAATTAAATCTCATTCAAACTAAGAACATCCTCCATTAGTTACATTGATCTTTGCCGTTTCATTTCAAAGAGACAAATAGCTACTGCTGAAGCTACATTCAACGAATCTATTTTTTTGGAATGGGGTACTTTCAGACTCAATAATTTATTTTTTTTCACTAACTCTTGAGATAATCCCATCCCCTCTGAACCAAAAACCCAAGCACATTTATGCCTTAAGTCAACTTTTTTATGAAATAAATTGATTGATTCACCTTTTAATTCTGTTGCTAGCACTTGCATTTGAGTGATTTCATGCCTCTTTAAAATTTCTTTCAAATCCGAAAAAAAAGAAAACTTTATAAGAAACTGTCCCCCACTGCCTGCTCTTAAAACCTTAGGCGAAAAGGGATCAGTTGTACCGTTAGTTAACCAAATATTGACTATTCCTGCGGCTGCAGATGTTCTAATAATATTTCCCAAGTTACCTGGATCTTGAATTCCATCTAAAATTATTAAATCATCCATAGACATTCTTTTGGTTTGTATTTTCGGGAATTGGACAATTATTCCCCAACCTGAGCTATTTTCAATTTGACTTATTTCCCTAAATAAATCCGACTTTAAGCAAATAAAATTTATATCTATACCAATATTCTCCTTTAAAAACATGCGAATATTATCTTTGTTTGTTGAAGCATCAAAAACAAAAGTTATTTTTTTTGGATTCTTGATGTTTTGAAAATAACTTTCACATAATTTTTTTCCCTCAATCCAAAGCAATTTTTTTGTATGTCTATACTTGTTTGAAAAAATAATTTTTTGTAATTCTTTTACCTGAGAGTTTTGTTTGGAACAAATTGTGTGAGTTTTTTGTAATAAAAAAAAATTATTCATAATTTTTTTATAGGATTAAAAGTTTTTCTATGTACAGGGCAGGGCCCAATGGATTTTAATGTTTTTATATGTTGTTGTGTACCATAACCCATATTTTTTTTAAATAAGTAATCAGGATATTTTTTATCTAGCTTAATCATTAAATTATCTCTTGTTACTTTAGCTAATATAGACGAGGCAGCTATTTCTTTTACTAATTTGTCACCATTTTTAATTGTTTCCGTCTCGACTGTCCAATTTCCCCAGGGTCCATTAAAATCTTTAGGGGAAAAAATTCCGTCAATTTTTACACTGAGCATATTTTCATGCATTAATAATTTAGTTTTACATATTTCAAATGCGCGAACCATTGATAACAGGGTTGCATTCAAAATATTTAAATTATCAATTTCCTGAACGCTTGACCAACCCAATCCATAAGTAATATTTTGTGAAATCATTTGTTGATAAATCCCTAATCTTTTACTAAAGGTAAGTTGTTTGGAATCTCTTATTTCGTTAATTAAACCTTTCGATGCCTGACCACCAGATCCTCCAAACAACACGACTGCGGCAGAGCAAACTGGACCTGCAAGAGAGCCCCTTCCTACCTCATCAATACCAATAATTACTTTTTTTTTAGGATACACTTTAACCATATTAGAGATATTTTAAGGGGTTAATGTGACTGTTGTTCGTTGCGGAGTGATCGGAGTCGGTCATTTGGGAAAATTTCATGCGCAAAAGTACTCTATGATAGAAAATTGTGAACTAATTGCACTAGCAGATCCAAGCCCAAAAAATGCATTAGCTCTATCTAAAGAACTCAAATGCGACTATTTTAAAAATTACAAAGAAATACTGAAATATGTTGATGTTGTTAGTATTGCCGCTCCAACATCGTTACATTACGAAATCACTTCAGAGGTTTTAAAATCTGGTGTGAGTGTCCTTTTGGAAAAACCCATTACAAGTTGCGTTAAAGAAGCTAAATTACTAGATAAATTAGCAACAGAAAATAAGCTTTTACTTCAAATTGGCCATCTTGAGAGATTTAACCCCGCAATGCTGGAATTTAAAGCAATTACAAATGAAGAACAATGTTTTAGCGGAGAAAAACTTATTCCAAACTTCATTGAAGCAATTAGGATCGCTCCTTTCAAGCTAAGAGCCACGGATGTTGATGTCATAATTGATTTGATGATTCATGACATTGATCTGATTCTAGAAATGGTAAATTCTCCAATTTCTCAAATTTTTGCTAAAGGTACAAAAGTTTTATCAAAAACTATTGATATAGCTAATGCTAGAATAGAGTTTCTTAATGGTTGCGTTGCCAACCTTACATCCAGCCGAATAAGTGAAAAGACTGAAAGAAAAATGAGAGTGTTTACAAAAAAAACTTACTACTCCATAAACTTTCAAGACAAGCAACTTAGATCAACCCACTTAAAAGAAAGCAATGTTAGTTCAAAAATTGATCCCGAATTCGTCACTAAAACTCATAAAATTCAACCAGTTGATGCATTAGAAACTGAAATTAAAAAATTTATTAATAGTTTTGTCTCCTCTACCCCGGTCGCTGTAAGTGCAAGTAGTGGAATAAAAGCACTTGAGACTGCAAATTTAATAACCCAAAAAATAAATGACTCTGTTCGTTAAGGAAAAAAAATGATTCCAATGGTCAATTTAAAACTCCAGCATGAGAAATTCAAAAAAGAAATTAATGAAGAAGTTCTGAGGGTCATGGAGTCCACTCAATTTATTAATGGACCCAATGTAAAAGCTTTCGAAAATGAAATAAAAGAATTATTTGATGTTAAACATGTTTTTAGTTGTGCATCCGGAACAGACGCTTTACAGATGTCAATTGAAGCATTAAAAATTGGACCGGGAGATGAAGTTATTACTACACCATTCACATTTATTTCAACAGCTTGGGCCATTTCATATTGTGGTGCAACTCCTGTATTTGTTGATATTGACCCTAAAACCTTTAACATAGATTTAAATCAGGTCAAGCAGTCTATTACAGAGAGCACCAAAGCAATTATTCCTGTACATCTTTTTGGACAGCCAGTTGATATGAATCAACTAATGTCAATCTGTGAAAAAAGCAATATAAAAATTGTTGAAGACTGTGCACAATCTTTTGGGGCCAAACTACAAACTAAATACACTGGTACTTTTGGAGATTTTGGATGCTATAGTTTTTTTCCAAGTAAAAATTTAGGCGCTTACGGGGACGGAGGTTTGATAACGACTAATGACGACGATCTAGCGAAAATAATCCTAATGCTTAGGAACCACGGAAGTAACAAACGTTATCATCATGATATTGTTGGCTACAATAGCAGACTTGATGAAATACAAGCCGCAATTTTAAGAGTCAAATTTAAACATATTGAATCCTTTAACAATGATCGTCGAAGAGTTGCAACAACATATTCAAACTTTTTTCAAAACACAAAAATTATGACACCATATGCTGATAATATTGGTAACCATGTTTATCATCAATACACTATCTTAATAGATAATAGAGAAAAAGTTCAAAAACTGTTAAGTGATGAAAAGATTTCATCAGCCATTTATTACCCTATTCCACTCCACAAACAAAAAGTTTACAAAAGAGATCATGGAGAGAAATCTTTTCCTGTAGCTGAATTCGTTTCAAACAATTGTCTTTCCTTGCCCATATATCCTGAACTTAAATATGAAGAAATTGAAAAAATTTCTCGTGTAATTATTAACTCCATTTAATTATTAAAGTCTTGTCTCTTTCACTCAAGTAGAAATAAGATGAAAAAAATAATGTTTTCAGTTGGAGAACCATCGGGAGAAATGCTGGCAATAGAAGTTATCAAAAAATTAAAAATTTTAACGAATGGTAATATAGTTTTTTTTGGTATGGGTGGGGAAAGATTACAATCATGCGGACTTGAATTGATTGTAGATTCAAGTGATCTAGCAGTAATAGGATTTGTTGAAGTGTTTCAAAAATGGTTTTCTTTGCAACGAGCACAAAAAAAAATGCGAGATGAACTTCTCTGCAACCCCCCTGATGTCTTAATTTTAGTTGACTATGTTGAGTTCAACTTAAGGTTAGGAAAAGTTGCGAAATTACTAAATATCCCAGTTTTATTTTATGTTAGTCCTCAGATTTGGGCGTGGGGAAAACAAAGAATAAAAAGAATTGTGAATGCAACAGATAGAATCGCAAGTATTTTTCCATTTGAAGTAGATATGTATGAATCAACCAAAATTAATGCTAGCTATGTTGGTCACCCATTAACCGAAATTATATCCTCTTCATTAAACCAAAATCAGGCCAGAGCAGAACTTAAAATTTCTACAAATCAAAAGTTAATTGGAATATTACCAGGTAGTCGAGTATCTGAACTCAAAAAACATTTGCCAATTTTAAAAAACACAATTTTCAAATTAAATAAAATTGACCAAAATTGTATTTTTCTAATGGCTGGTGCTCCGAATATGGTGCTAAGGGATTTAATTTCCTCTTGGACCTCTGATCTTTATGAGAATGGTGTGACAGTAAAAGTCATGTACAACAAAACTTATGAAATAATCGCTGCGGCAGATATTATTGCCGTTGCATCTGGAACTGCAACTCTTGAGTGCGCTCTATTAAGGACGCCGATGGTGGTTTTTTATAAAACCTCTCATATCTCTTACTTTATTTTAAAAAAGCTAATACTAGTTAAATACATTTCGCTGGTTAACATTTTACTTGGACGTGAATCAGTTCCTGAACTAATCCAAAAAAATGCCAATTCTGTAGCTCTAACAAATGCCATGTTAGATCTTTTAAATTCAATGGAAAAACAAAAAAAACAGTTAAATGAATTCAAAGAAATAAGAAAAATGCTTGGGAAAAAATCTGCATCACAATCTGTAGCAAAATTGGTGATTCAAATGTCAAATTAGGTTCTTGCCTTTAAATGTGTTCTGACTGTTCCTCGTTTTGAGGACTTGATAAAAGAAACAAAATTTTTGACTTCTGGATGTTTATTACTAAGCTCTAATAATTCATCTTCGTCAGGCTCTAACCTTCTTTGAACTAACATACGAAAAGCTCTAGAAAGAGCATCAAGGGTTTCGGATTCCATACCAAACCTTCTAAGGCCAACTCTGTTTAAGCCAATTGCCCTGGCATAATTCCCAGAAGCAAGACAATAAGGGGGTAAATCAAGATTAACTGCTGACCCCATACTAGTAAATGAGTTTCTTCCAATACGAACAAATTGATGAATTAGGCTAAAACCACCTAGGGTAGCGTAATCTTCGATGAGAACATGTCCAGCTAGTTGCGCCCCATTAGCCATAAGAATGTGACTCCCTATCGTACAGTCGTGAGCAATGTGACTATATGCCATAATAAGATTATCATTTCCGATTGAAGTTTCGCCGATTCCTCTCACCGTGCCAATGCTAACTGTGCAATTTTCTCTTATTATATTCCTATTTCCAATAATTAATTCTGTTGGTTCATCAGAGTAGCTAATATCTTGAGGAGGAACCCCAATAGCAGTATATGGATGAATAATATTGTCTTTGCCAATTTTTGTGTGCCCAGTAATTGTTACGTGATTGTGAATTTTACAACCCGGACCTATAACAACATCAGCCTCAATGAGGGTATAAGGACCAATTGAAACATCATTAGAAATTTTCGCGTGTGGATCAATAATTGCTGTTGGGTGTACTGAGGACATACTTTAAACTTTACGTAAAGCACAAAGAAGTGTTGCTTCGGCACAAACTTTATCGTCGACTTTTGCAATAGCTTGATATTTCCAAACACCTCCTCGAACTCTGTCAATTTTCACTTCTAAAATTAGAGCATCGCCAGGTAGCACGGGATTTTTAAATCTACAATTATCAATACCTACAAAGTAATATAAGGAGTTTTTGTCAGGTAACGTGTCCATAGATTTAAAAGAGAGAATACCTGCAGCCTGAGCTAATGCTTCAATTATTAGCACTCCTGGCATGACAGGATGGTGAGGGAAATGTCCAGTGAAAAATTGTTCATTGATTGAAACATTTTTCAAGGCTTTAATGTTTTTGTTAGGTGTTAAATCCAGAACTCTATCGACCAATATAAATGGGTATCTATGAGGTAATGTATTTAAAATTTCTTTGATATTCATTAAATTTTCACTGTGAGCAATTTTTTTCTCAATGCGTTCAACTTCTTGATTAGATAAGACGAACGCTTCCAATCACGATCTGTCTGTAATGGGTAAATACCTACATATTTCCCTGGTTTTGAAATATCTGACATCACAAGACTCATTGGACCAACAATTGTTTTATCGCATACTTTTAAATGACCAAGAATTCCAGCAGCTCCACCTATTTGACACTGATTACCAATTTCTGCACTGCCTGCAACTCCTACACACCCAGCAATAACAGTGTCTTTTCCAATCTTAACATTATGAGCAATGTGAACTTGGTTATCTAGTTTGCTTCCAGAACTGATTACTGTTGAGTCAAAAGTTCCCCTATCAATAGTCGTATTTGCGCCAATCTCAACATTATCCCCAATTACTACTGAACCGTTCTGGGGAATCTTTTCCCAAGAGTTTTGTTTATTTTGTACATATCCAAATCCGTCTGAACCCAAAACAGATCCACTGTGGAGAATTACATTGTTACCTAAAATCACATCTGATAGGATGGTCGTTTTTGGATGAACAAAACAATTTTCTCCTAAAACACTGCCTCTTCCAATAAAGGTTGATGCACAAACAACTGAAAAATCTCCAATAACAACATTAGCCTCTACTATGCAGCCGGGCCCAATACAAACTCCTTTTTTTAAAATAACTGATTTATCAACTGTAGCTGATGAATGTATGCCAATTTTTGATGACCTAGTTTTTTTTATATTGGCAATGTGTAAGGATGCTCGAGCAAAAAACAAATAAGGATTATCAACAATAATAGTTGCTAATCCGAGGGCAGTTCTATGATTTAAAACACTTTTGATTTCGTTGTGATCTTTAGAAAGGATGAGTAACGATGCATTACATTCAAAAATATCTCTTTTTACTATTTTTTCCGTTGCAAAAGCGGCATCGTTTGTACCAGAACCATACACTGAAACAAATTTTCTTATGACAAGTTTTTGGTTGCCATACAGATCACCTCCAAATACAGAGACTAACTCAGAGACTGTAACTTCACTTTTTTGCATTCAAAGCTTTTATTACTTTATCAGTAATGTTGATTGAGGGTGCAGCATAAACTGCATTCTCGACTATTAAGTCAAACTTTTCTTTTTTAGCGATTGTTTTAATGACAACTCTTGCTTTTTCTACAACTGCCGCCAACTCCTCATTTTTTCTTTGGTTTAAGTCTTCCCTTGCCTCTCTTTGTTTTCTCTGAAGATCTCTTTCCATTTCAGTCATATCTCTCTGAATTTTCTTTTTTTCATCATTAGATAATATGGCTTGATCCCGATCAAATATTTCCACCTTCTTTTTTAGCTCAGAACCGAGTTTTTGCAGTTCGGCATCTTTTTTAGCAAATTCATTTTTAAGTTTACTCTCGGCAGCTTTAGATATTGTTGCTTTTCGAATTACCTCTTCAACTTTCACATAACCAATCTTAACTGAATCAGCAGCGATGGCTATATTAGTTGAGAAAAAGAGAAGTGGAAATACTAAAAATTTTATAAATTGGTAGAACATTATTCGATTCCTATAGTAGGTTAAGTAAATTAAAAAGCAGTGCCAAGCTGAAACTGAACTCTTTGAAGATCATCTGAATCTTTTTTTCTAATAGGCGATCCAAAACTAACTTTGAGTGGCCCTACTGGAGAAAACCAACTAAAGCCGATGCCAATAGAAGCACGCACCTCATCAAAACTTAATTTTTGATCGCTACCCCATATTGATCCGATATCTAAATATCCAAATATTCTTATGGTTCTATCCTGGGCCATTCCTGGCAAAGGCATCAACAATTCGTTGTTTATAACAATTTTTTTTGTTCCCCCAATAGATGAGCCGTCAGTCTCGTCTTGCTCGCCAATAGAACGATTAGCAAAACCTCTGAGAGAACCAATACCTCCAGCATAGAAATTTCTAAAAATAGGAAACTCAGTTCCTCCCAATCCAATTCCGTAACCAGTATTCAAATTAGTAGCATAAGTTATTTTTTTTGTTAAAGGTTTAAACCACTGAAGTTTATATGTGAGCCTTGCATACTCTACTCCTCCTAAAGGGGTTGCATAGTCAATATTGGCTCTTTGATATGAGCCTTTCGTTGGAGCCAAACCGTTATCTCTTGAATCCCTTGACCATCCTACAGATGCTATAAACGAATCGGTTGAGCAATCGGGCAAGTAAGGAATACAATAAGTAGCAAATCTTCCAGGAGGGTTACTTCCCAAACCAAGTTCAGTTGCTTCATATTTAAAACCAAAAAAGATTTTATCAAACTCTGTATAGGGAACTCCAAACCTAATACCCAATCCTTTAGAATCGCTTGTATAGTCGCCCAAAGAGGTGATTCTACTGGCGTCAAATTTACGAGTATAAATATCAAAACTTCGACTAACTCCATCGTCGGTCCAATACGGATCCGTGTAGCTAAAGGCATATGTTTGGCTTATATCACTGGTATTTAGTTGAAAAGACAAATCGGTTCCAGTACCAAGAAAATTTTGTTGGGATACCCCTGCATTAAATACTATATCCTCTGAGCTTGACAACCCGACTCCGGCAGTGATACTACCAAGAGGCCTTTCTTGAACCTCAACGTCAATGTCTACTTGATCAGTGGTTTCTTGTACTGGTTTAGTTTGCATCTCAACGCCTTGAAAATAACCTAACCTATCAATCCTATTTCTGGATAATCTTATTTTATCTGCGTCGTACCATGAACTTTCCAATTGTCGTAATTCCCTTCTAATAACTTCATCGCGTGTCTTTGCATTGCCGCTAATATTTATTCTTCTGACATACACCCTGCTACCAGGATCAACTTTAATATCAAAGTCAACGACGAGACTATTAGACCTTTTCTTTGGAATTGGTGACACTCTTGCAAATGCATAACCCAAATCACCCATTCTCTGACTAATTTTCTCCACTGACAACTGAAGTTTTTTGTTGGAAAAAACCTCTAAAGATTTTAGCAAAATACTTTTCATGAGATATTTCTCTTGACCAAGTAATTCACCAGAAAGATTTATTTCACCAATGGTGAATTTTTCGCCCTCATCAACTAAGATCGTAATAAAAACCTCTGTTCTGTCAGGTGATAATGAAACCAAGGTGGAGTCAACTGAAAAATCCAAATAACCTCGATCAAGATAAAACGATTTTAAATCTTCAATGTCTCCATTAAGTTTTTCTCTCGAATATTGATCAGATTTGGTATACCAAGTAATCCAATTTGGAGTGGTTAATGAAAAAAGCTCAAGTAAATCGCTTTCATTAAAAACTTTTGATCCTAAAATTTTAATTTCTTTAATTCTTGCGTCATCTCCTTCATCTATGGCAATGGAAATAGCAACTCTATTTCTAGTCAAAGGACTGGTATTACTTTTTATCTTTACATCATATTTTGCTCTTGATAAATACTGATTTTTGAGCTCTTGCTCAGCTCTGTCTAGAAGAGATTTATCGAAGATTCTTGCCTCACCTAATCCAATTGTCTTAAGGGCCTCAAGTAAGGTTTCCTTATCAAATTCTTTCGACCCAGAAATTTCAATTGCACCGATTGAAGGTCTTTCTTGAACTAAAATAACTAATATATTTTTATCCAATTTGACTTCAACATTTTCAAAAAAACCAGTAGAAAAAAGATCCCTTATAGCTTTAGCAATCTGTTGTCTCGAAATTTTGTCTTTTACATTTATAGAAATGTTAGAAAAAACAGTTCCGGGTTCAATACGCTGTAAACCATCAATTCTTATGTCATTAACAACAATTTTCTGATCTTCTATAGATGTTAAACCTGAAGATTGAGAGATTTTAAAAGAATTCTCAATAGAATCTGATTGAGCTGAAACTATAGTAAATGGACAAACCAAGAATAATAGAAAATAGAAAAAAAATAATTTTGGGTTTAACAAAAAAAAATTTTTATACTTATTTTCAATCGAATTGTAAATCATATAATGTGAATCTTTTATGGTCGCTAAAGTGTTAAAAAACGCAAAATATCATTTGAAACAGCCAAGATTGTTAACCCTACAATAAAAAACAAACCGCACCATGTTCCAATAAGTTTAAAAGACGGTGACAAAGGCTCTCCTTTGATTAATTCAATAATATGATAAAGCAAATGTCCTCCATCTAAAATTGGAATTGGTAACAAATTTATAACCCCAATACTCACGCTCAACAACGCTAGAAATGCAACAAAAGGAAGAATGCCTGAATTTGCTGAATTTTCAGCAGCATTTGCAATTGATATAGGTCCACCAATATTCTCGAAAGGAGAGCCTGATGTAAAAAGTTTATAAATACCATCTATGCATAAATCAATAACTTTAAAAGTTTGACTGATACCGTTTTTTAAAGCATCGACTAAAGACATTGAAGAAATAAATTTATGAGTGTTTGCCATCAAATAGACACCTAAAACTTGTTTTGAATGATCAAAAATTACGTTTGCCGTGTTCATTTTATTTCCCAAATTCTGATCCATATTTGAATACGGTAGGACAGGGGAAGCCACATACTGTATTTCTAAAGATTTTTTCTTATTTAATTTAATTATATCAGTTACTTGACTGGGAAAGTTCACTTCCTCTCCATCAATAGACAGAATAATATCGCCTTTGCTTAGACCAAACTCCTGTGCCAATGAATTATCTAAAACGTCTATGATTTTTACACCTTTTGATCTTGGGAGTAAGCCAATTTTTTTAGTTAAATTTTCGGATTTATCAATCTTTAAGTTAGATATATTTAGGTTTACATTTTTTAAATTTTTATCATCTCTTAAAAATTCTATAATTAGTGGGGACGTTAAATCAGATTTATTGAAAATCTCGTTAACATAACTATCAATTTTTTCAAATGAATCTATTTCTAGTTTATTAATCCTAATTATTTTATCGTTTTTCTTCAATCCATTTCTCTGAGCAATACTTCCAAATTCTGGTGTATCAATAATAGGCATCGTTTTATAATTTTCAAGTGAATAAATACATGTGTAGGCTAAAATTGCAAAAATAAAATTAGCAAGTGGTCCGCCTATGACTATTGCACTTCTGGCAAAAATCGATTTATTTGAGTAAGACTTTTCAAAATCGTGATGCTTTGAGGTGAGCTTGGAATTTAGATGATCCCACATAGTTACATATCCTCCAAGGGGAATCGCTGATAATACCCACTCAGTGCCATGCGAATCGGTTTTGCTTAACAACGGAGTGCCAAATCCTATTGAGAATCTAATAACCTTAACACCGTAAAACCTTGCAACTATGTAATGCCCGAATTCATGAACGAACACGAGTGCAGTTATGGCAACGATAAATGAAATGATTGCGATCATTTTCTTAAATTTTTATCAATTTTGTACAAAACTGTCTAACCGAATTATCCAAAATAATTAATTCATCCAAAGAGCTAATATTTTGGCTTGCAATTTGGGAAAATTTCTCAAGACTATCATAGACCATGCCGATGATAGAACCAAAAGCGATATCTCCATTTAAAAAACTTAGCACAGCTACTTCATTGGCAGCATTCATAACGGCGCCTAAACTACCACCGCTATTAAGTACTTCTCTAGCTAGTGGAATTGCTGGAAACCTTTTATCATCTGGAGATTCAAAATTAAAAGTTTTTATATCTCTCCAATCTAACCCTTGAAGATCCATATCAAGTCTATTAGGCCAAGCTAAGCCAGAAGCTATTGGAACTCTCATGTCAGGTTGACCAAGCTGGGCTAAAACCGCTTTGTCAGAAAATTCAATCATAGAATGAATAATACTCTCTGGGTGAATAACTACTTCTATCTCACTACTTTTGAGGTTAAATAACCAATGTGCCTCAATTATCTCTAAAGCTTTATTTATCATCGTCGCCGAATCAACAGAAATTTTCTTGCCCATTGTCCAGTTAGGATGCGCAATAGCTTGCTCAACGGTTGCATTTTCTATTTCCTTCTCTTTCCATGTTCTAAAAGGTCCACCAGATGCTGTCAAAATTACCTTAGACAAATTTTTGGCTTTGTAAAAACACCTATAACCAACCCCCAAGCATTGAAAGATCGCGTTATGCTCACTGTCTATAGGGATGATTTCTGCATTTGATGCAAAGCAATTCTCCACCATCAAATTACCAGCGCATACTAATGCCTCTTTGTTTGCTAATAAAACTCTTTTTCCAGCTCTAGTAGCAGCCATAACCGAGGACAAACCTGCAAAACCGACTATTCCAGCAACAACAACATCAGTATCAGGGTCCCCAGAGATCTCCAAAAGACCCTCCTCTCCAGCAATTATTTTTACACCAGAAAAAGATAGTGTTTTTTTAAAAAAACTTTTATTGGCAATTACAGCTTTTTTTGGTCTGAATTCTTTTATTAATTTTTCAAACAATTTAATATTTGTATTAGTACTCAAACCAACAATTTTAAAATGGTCAGGATGTTGTCTTACTATTTCAAGGGTGCTTTTACCGATAGAACCTGTAGCACCTAGAATTGTGATTTTTAAAGTCATTGGACTAGTTTAACGCTGAACATTAAAAAAGGGCATACTGCAATTACTGCGTCAAATCTATCGTAAAATCCTCCATGACCGGGTAGTAAACTTCCAGAGTCTTTGACCTTAGCTTCTCTTTTTAGTAACGACTGAAAAAGATCGCCCATCACCGAAATTAAAGTTGCCCAAATAACCAATAAAAATACCAAGAAAAAGTTTGTTAACTGTTTAAATTCTTCCATCCAACCAAAATGAAACTCAATGCATATCAAGGCAAATACAATGTTTGCGAACAATGCTCCATAAACGCCCTCTATAGTTTTTTTTGGACTGATCTTAGGTGCCAGTTTTTTTTTGCCCAAAACTCTACCAGTGATATAGGCTGATGTATCTGCAATCCAGACAACCAAAAGAATTGATAGAAAATAGAATAAACCATTTTCCAATGCCCACAGTGAAGCATAAAAACTAGACAAAGTAATTAGCACTGCAGAATATAATCCAAGAACTCCTGAGAAAGTTTTTCCTCTATACAAAATAATAGGAACAAGAATTATCCAAAAGAATACTGATAAATTAATAATAAAACTTATAAAAAGGTCATAATCGTTTTTTTCAAAGGCTATGGCTGAACATAGAAAAAAAATAGAAATAGGTAATGATTTTTGAAAAAAATTTTTATTTAATAACCCTAACCATTCCCATAAAATTGCAGTATGTATAAAAAAAATAAAGGTTTTTAATAAAAAGAAATTACCAATGAGTGCCAAAATAAATGTAATTAGCAGAAGAGCGGCCGCAGTAAATAACCTTGTTATCAACAAAAAACCACTTTTTTAGTCATCAGTTTCATAGCCATCTAAAATATCGATTGTTGAAGTGTTTTGAATTTTTTTGTTTGTTTGACTATTTGGAGTGAGACCATTTTTGGGTAAATTTATATTTTTTGATGGAGCTCTCCCAAATCGTCTTTCTCTCTTTTTATAGGATTCCAATGCCAACAGTAAATTGCTTCTACTAAATTCTGGCCACAAGACATTTGAAAAGTAAAACTCTGTATAGGCTAATTGCCAAAGTAGAAAATTACTCAACCTTTTTTCTCCTCCAGTACGAATAAAAAGATCAGGTTCAGGAATATCACTTATTTGCATGTAGGGTGATAAATCTTCTTCTCTGATTTCCTTGTTTTTGCTCGCTAATTCGGGAGAAAAATCAAGCATTTTTCTAATGGCCTGAAGAATGTCCCACTTACCACCATAATTAATTGCAACATTGAGGTTTAATATTGCATTTTCTTTGGTTTGCTCCTCTGCTTCAAAAATAAGATCTTGAAGTTGGTAAGATAGAGCCTCGACATCCCCCAAAATTCGTAGCTTAATGCCATTTTGCTTTAGATTTTTGATTTCTTTATTGATAGATTTTTTAAATAGAAACATCAAAAAACTAATTTCACTCTCTGGTCTTCTCCAATTTTCAGAGCTAAAAGCAAAAACTGTAAGATGCTTAATTTTTAGTTCAAGGCAACACTTAATTGTTTTTTTTAGTGCAGATACTCCTCTTTCGTGTCCAAAATTCCGAGGTAGTTTTTTTTTCTGTGCCCACCTTCCATTACCGTCCATAATAATAGCAATATGTCTGGGAAGTTGGTCAAAATCGGGTACCAAAATAGTGGAACTTATTGGTAAATTATTTTTAAATTGTTGCATCTGAATCAGACAGTCAAAATATCGGATTCTTTTTTTTCTAATGCCTCGTCAATAACTTTTACAAATTTATCCGTTAATTTTTGAATAACATCCTGATATCTCTTTTCATCATCTGATGAAATGTCTTTGTCTTTTACCATTTTTTTTAGATTTTCATTTGCTTCTCTGCGGATATTTCTTATTGCGACTTTAGAATCTTCAGATTGATTTTTTGCAACCTTCGTAAGTTCTTTGCGCCTTTCCTCTGTTAATGCTGGCATAGGAACCCTGATCAAATCACCCATTGAACTGGGATTAAGACCCAAGCCAGCTTCGGAAATTGCCTTTTCTATTGTTTGCACCATTGGTTTTTCCCATGGTGTAACACTCAAAGTCCTGGAATCAATTAAGTTTACATTTGCCAATTGAGACAAAGGAGTAAGAGATCCGTAATAGTCGACCATTACATGATCCAAGACTCCTGGGTGAGCTCTTCCAGTTCTTATTTTTGTGAATTCTATTTTTAAATTCTCAAGACTTTTTTCCATTTTTTTTTCAGCAGATTTACATATTGAGTCAGGTGTATTCATTTTAAATTTTCAATGCGTTTAGTTAGTTACAAGAGTTCCTTCATTTCGGCCCAAAACAGCAGATAATAATGCACCAGGTTTAAAAATGTTTAAAACTTGTATTGGAAGATTTTGATCTCGACATAATGAAAAAGCAGTAGCGTCCATTACTCTAAGTTTCTTTGAAATTGCCTCGTCAAAAGTAATATTTGAAAATAATTTTGCTTTGGAGTTTTTCTCGGGATCAGAATCATAGATTCCATCAACTTTTGTTGCTTTTATGAATACTTCAGCACCGATTTCTGCACCTCGAAGAGCCCCAGCTGTATCAGTTGTGAAAAAAGGATTACCAGTTCCAGCTGAGAAAATAACAACTTTTTTCTCACTTAAATATCTAATTGTTTTAGATCGAATATAAGGCTCAACAATTTGATCAATTCTAATCGCAGATTGCACTCTTGATTCAATCTGAGAAAGTTTCATGGCATCTTGAAGGGCAAGGGCGTTCATGACGGTACCAATCATACCCATATAATCGGCTGTGGCTCTATCCATACCAGTAGCCCCAAGAGCTACACCCCTAAAAATATTACCTCCACCGATAACAATAGCTAATTCAGTACCAATATCCACAACTTTGCTAACTTCATTAACTATTCCATCAATTGTTTGCTTGTGGATACCGTATTTTTCTTTTCCCATAAGCGCTTCACCAGAAAGCTTAAGCAAAACTCTTTTGTATCTTTTTTCACTATTCTTTGGAGAAGTTAAAGAATTCACTAAAAAAACGCCTAATGAACTTTCGCTGCAGCTGTGGTTGCAGCAACCTCTTCAGCAAAATTTTCAGATTTTTTTTCTAATCCCTCACCAACTGTAAAAACAGTAAAAGAATTGATTGAAGCTTGGTTGTTTTTTAAAAGCTGTTCAATAGTTGTTTTATTGTCATCTGACTTTACAAAAACTTGGCCGTATAAAGATACCTCTTTTAAAAACTTACTGACAGCCCCATCAACCATTTTCTTCATGATTTCTGGGGTTTTGCCCGCCTCTAAAGCCTTCTCAGAGGCAACTCTTTTTTCAACTTCAATTAATTTTGGGTCAACATCTGAAGATGTTATGGCCTTTGGTTTCATGGCTGCTATATGCATTGCAATATCTTTACCTAATGTTTCATTTGGTATTGATATATCAACCAAAACTCCGATCTTATTCCCATGTGAGTATGAATAAAATGAACCGTTAGATTTTTTAAAAATTGCTCTTCTTATACTTATATTTTCACCAATTTTTCCAATTAAAGCTTTTCTGTAAGATTCAACAGAAGAGCCATCAATTTTTGATTCCATCATTTGATCAATTGAATCAGACTCATTGTCCAAGATAATTTCATTAATTTTCTTTGAAAAACTAATGAATTCATCATTTTTAGCAACAAAATCTGTTTCACAATTTATCTCCACCATTGCTGCCTTTCCATCCTTAACATTCACTGAAACTATCCCCTCAGCGGTTATTCTTGAAGAGGTTTTTCCAGCTTTACTTCCAAGCTTAACTCTTAAGATTTCTTCGGCTTTCGAAATGTCTCCCCCAGCTTCGGACAATGCTTTTTTGCACTCCATCATTGGGGCATCAGTTTTTTCCCTTAGTGTTTTGACCATGCTTGCAGTAATCTCAGCCATCATTACTTACCTCAACAAATTCCTCATTTTGTTGACCATTTTCAACTATTTCTTCTAAGGAAGTCTTTTTCCCCTCTATAATTGAATCAGCCACTTCTCTGGCATATAATCTAACTGCTCTACTGGAATCATCGTTGCCAGGAATCACATAATCGACTCCATCTGGGCTATGATTTGTATCAACAACGCCTATAACAGGAATCCCCAATTTGTTGGCCTCTTGCACTGCAATTTTGTGGTACCCAACATCAATAATAAAAATAGCGTCAGGTAAAGAAACCATGTCTTTTATGCCCCCCAAACCCTTGTTAAGCTTTTCAAGCTCTCTGGTGAAAGAGAGGGCCTCTTTTTTGGTCATTCTCTCAACACCACCCTCAGAAAGTGTAACCTCCATATCTTTGAGGCGCTTTATTGAGGCTTTAACAGTTTTGAAGTTGGTAAGCATTCCGCCCAACCATCTTTGGTCTACGTATGGCATGCCAGCTCGACTAGCTTCTTCTGCTATTATCTCTCTAGAAGCTCTTTTGGTACTTACAAACATGATTGAGCCTTTGCGACTTGTCAAATCTTTGGTAAATTTTAAAGCTTCAGCAAGTTTTCTAACTGTAGATTCGAGGTTTATTATATGAATTTTATTTCGGTGCCCAAAAATATGTGGCGCCATTCCAGGATTCCAAAAACGGGTTTGATGACCGAAGTGAACTCCGGCATCAAGCATTTCACGCATCGATATTGACATTAACTACTCCAAAAAATTAGTAAAACAGTCTATTCTATCTTTTATGACCATTTCTATCAAATCTTCAAGTGAAATTCAATCAATGAGAGTTGCTGGACTTTTAGCCTCAGAAGTTCTGGACTTCATAACTCCATATGTTAAACCAGGGGTAACCACTGACTTTTTAAATTCACTTTGTCACAATTACATGGTTGATTCACAAGGAACAGTACCAGCCCCTTTAAATTATTGCCCGCCTGGATACAAACCATTCCCAAAATCAATTTGCACCTCTGTTAATCATCAAATTTGTCATGGCATACCAAGTGAAAAAACACTAAAAAGTGGTGACATCATAAATATAGATGTTACTGTGATTAAGGATGGATTCCATGGTGATACAAGTCGTATGTTTTTTGTAGGCCCTCCCTCAATTGCTGCCAGAAGATTGGTAGAAACTACGTATGATGCCTTATGGCATGGAATTAATGAGGTTGAACCAGGTAAGACACTTGGAGACATTGGTCATGCAATCCAAAAGTTTACAGAGTCAAATGGATTTTCCATTGTGAAAGAATTTTGTGGACATGGCATTGGAAAAAATTTTCATGAAGCTCCTCAAGTTTTGCATTACGGAACTCCGAGTACCGGAGAAATACTACTTCCAGGAATGACATTTACTATTGAGCCGATGGTCAATGCAGGAAAGGCGAATGTTCGCGAACTTTCTGATGGATGGACAATTGTAACTAAAGATAAAAGCCTGTCTGCTCAATGGGAACACACTATTTTAGTAACTGAAAATGGTTATGAGATTTTGACGGTTTCTGCAGGTAGTCCTGATTTACACAAAAACATAAAATAGAGTATTTAAGCATGACAAATGAACAAAAATCATTAGTTGTTGAATTAAAGCCGTTGGTTAAACAATTGAAAATAAATGAAAGCTCTTTGTGGACTAAGAACTCATCTCCAACGTTATTAATGAAAAATTTATCTAAAAATATTGATGCGATCATATGTCAAATCTGGTGTAGCTTCAAATTTCCAAAAAATACCTGTCTACTGGCTGTTGGAGGCTTTGGAAGAGGAGAGCTAGCTCCGCACTCGGACATAGACCTTCAAATATTGACTGCTGAGGAAACAATTCATGAAGAACTTTCAATATCAATTTCCGCGTTTGTTTCAACAATGTGGGATGTGGGTCTTGAGGCTGGTCACAGTGTACGTAGCATTGATGAAACAATTAATCTATCAAAAAACGATACATCAGTTGCGACGGCAATGCTTGAACTTAGATTTTTGGCAGGCAAAAAAGCATTATTTACTGATTTAAAACTTAAAAGAGTTACTGAGATTGATTCCGTAAATTTTGCGAGACACAAACTTTTGGAATTACGTCAAAGACATGCAAGGTATCAAAACACTCCTTACAGCCTTGAGCCAAATGTAAAAGAATCGCCAGGTGGACTCCGAGACCTTCATACAATAAGTTGGATTTGTTTAGAATTTGGTTACGGTAAAAATTGGCGACATCTGGCTTTTAATAACTTAATTACGATTGAAGAAGCTAGACAACTTTATAGGCAACAAAAAATTCTTCAATCTATTAGAGGACATCTTCATTTATCAGCTAAACGAAGAGAAGACCGTTTAGTTTTTGATTTACAATCTGAAGTGGCCAGTAGGATGGGTATCACTAATTCTAAAGGCAGACGAGCAAGTGAAATATTAATGCAGAAGTATTTTAGAGCTGCTAAATTAATTTTACAAATTAGTGAAATGATTTTGACAAATTTAGAGCCAAAACTCTTTCCAAATATCAATGATTCAAAGGTAGAGTCAAAAAATTTAATAAAATCTTATATAAAGAATTCGAATGCAGGAAAAGATTTTGATAAAAAAATTAATATAAATTTCATCGAGACAAGAGGATTTTTAAAGTTAGAGGA
This sequence comes from Betaproteobacteria bacterium TMED41, assembly GCA_002167365.1. Lineage (GTDB taxonomy): Bacteria > Pseudomonadota > Gammaproteobacteria > Burkholderiales > Burkholderiaceae_A > UBA7377. The sequence continues at coordinate 26,409 of NHCU01000039.1, forward strand.
CAAAAACAAGATTTACTCTTATCCTTCAATAATTTTAAAAATTTTTCATGTTTTGCAGACCAATCATCAGATTAGATCCTTGGATCCAGAAACTACCAGATTAGTCTGGAATAATCGTAATTTAATCAACAATGAATTTAGAAAAAACCTTTACAACAAGCAACTTTTTCTTCAAATATTCAAAGAACCCAAATTCGTCACAAAAACACTGAAATTAATGAACGATTTAGGTGTTTTAAGTAGGGTACTTCCGGTCTTTCGCAGCATAGTAGGCCAGATGCAACATGACTTATTTCACGTTTACACTGTTGATCAACATACCCTTCATGTGATCAGAAATATAGAAAGATATACTCAGCAAGAACATGCGCACGAATTTCCAATTTGCTCCCAATTAATGTCAAAGTTTGAAGGTCATTGGAAGCTCTATCTAGGCGCCCTTTTTCATGATATTGGAAAAGGTAGGGGTGGTGATCATTCTGAGTTGGGCTCAGAGGACGCAAAAAACTTTGGTAAAGATTTCAATCTCAACAAAGAAGATACTGAATTGATTATATTTTTAGTCAAAGAGCACCTGACAATGTCTCAGTTAACTCAAAAGGAAGATATTGACGATCCAAAAACTATAGAAAAATTTTATGAAAAAGTTAGAACAAAGGAGAGGCTTATTGCTCTTTATTTGCTAACTGTCGCCGATATTAGAGGAACTTCTCCTAAAGTATGGAACAATTGGAAGGGTAAACTATTAGAACGTCTTTTTGAAAATACAATCAAAAAAATAAACAGCAGTATTAACTCACAGAAAAAGAATAATGACGATATAGCAGTTATCAAGAATTTAGGAAAAAATAACCTCCAAAAACATGATGCTTCATTATTAAATGCAAAAGGATATCAACAATTTTTTTCAGTAATGAATGTTTCATATTTTCTAAAACACGACTCTACCGAAATAGCATGGCATGCCCAAATCCTTTCCAAAATGATTGATTCAAAAAGCCCAATAGTTAAAGCCATAATTGACAGTGAAGTTAGCGGTATAAAAATCATGGTTTATGAAAGAGCAAATAAGGGTTTATTTTCAAAAATAGTTCAATTTTTTGATTCGATATGCTTCAGTATTTTAGATGCAAAAATAAATACAACCAAACACGGGTATGCATTGAATTCATTTTTGATTAATCATAATTCATTTGACGATTTAACTAACATTACATTAGTAACAATTGAAAAAGGCCTATCAGANCATCTTAAGAGAGAAAATAAGGNTTTTTTACCTCTNAATGGTAGAAAATCACGAAGGTCTAAATACTTTCCAATTACCCCAACTGTTGAGTTGACAGCAGATGAAAAGAATGAGTTTCATATTCTTTCATTAACTGCTGGCGACAAACCTGGGCTTTTATTTGGAATTGCTAAAGTTCTTCAGCAACATGATATTTCTGTTCAAACGGCAAGAATTTCTACTCTTGGAGAAAGAGTAGAAGACGTGTTTGTTGTTGAGGGTAATAGCCTAAATGACAGAAAAAATTCTATACAATTTGAATCAGACCTAATTGCAACTCTCGAAGCTTAGATAAAAATCTTAATTCACCTATAATCGTCTCCTAATTTAACGCCTCTTAACATCAATTGTTTATCAAACAGTGATCTACCTGAAAAAGCTCTTGTAAATTGTTGAGAACTAACAACACTAATCATTGCCAAAACAGCCCAGTCGTAGCTTCCAGTTAGTTCAAAAACAATTACAACAGCAGCCAAGGGTGCACCTATTACAGCCCCAATACAACTGGCTGCTCCTAATATAGCAAAACCTGAACTTAAAGATGAATTTCCAAATAATACAACATCAGCCAAAGCCCCTACCATTGCCCCAAGAAATAGGGCTGGAGCAAAAACACCGCCAAACAAACCAAACCCGATGCACAAACTTGTTAGAATAATTTTAAAAACAATAAGAGCAAGCAAAAACAAAAGTGAAAACTGGCCAGCAAGTGCAATATCAACTGACCAAAGGCCATGACCAAGAAGATGGGGGAAAATGGGTGAAAGCGCAAATAATAATGATGCAGGTATAAGTGGCCTCCAAACCAAAGGTATTTTTGTTGCATTTACGAACTTGGGCATTGCAGTGACTGAATTGATATAAGTAATAACAACTACAGCACTTGCCAGACCAATACCAATAGCAATAAACATTGACTCAAGATTTAACTCTGGCCCTGAAGTAATATCAAATAATCTATTCTCTCCAGTAAGCAAAATTGACACCCAGTGAGCTCCAAATGCAGCAGCTATGACAGGTCCTGCTCCGAAAGCTCCAAATCTTCTGATTATTGCCTCGTGGGCAAAAATTGCAGCTCCTATAGGAGCCGAAAACACAGCAGCAATTGCAGCAGCAGCTCCGCTTCCTAAAACAATATCAAGCGGAAGTTTTTTGGAACCCTTTAATACTTTTTCAACAAATGAATCAACTTTGTAACTAAAACATCCTCCAAAATGCATAAGTGGACCAAACATTCCAACCGATGAACCTCCAGATAGACTAACCATCGCGAGGAATGCAGATAAAAAACCATTTTTTAACTCTGGAGGCTTGTTTTTTTGAGCTGAAAAGATTAAATCTGCTGGTCCTCGTGGTCGACCATCTTTTATTCTTATTAAAATCTGACCCGCAATTAGAGCAGTAACTAAAAGAGAAAGACCTAAAATTGGATTCCATGAGAACGTTACATCTTCAAAGCTTGTTCCTAGTGGAAGCTTCCACAAATTATTAAAAAACTCGACCAAAAAAAGTAATGTTAATGAGACTAATCCAACAATTGATCCAACAACTAAGGATGCAACTATTGCTGTAATTCTAACAGGCAAACCCCAATCTCTCTGAACTTGGGCTTCACCTCTTAATTTGTTAAGGCTCTCTGCATACTTAACCCCTTCTTGAAAAGCATCTGTTGAAGTTTTAGTAGAATTGGTTTTCTTTTTTAAGTCGTCTTTGCTCATCAACCAAGTATCATTTTTAAAAAAAATATATTAGGCATTTTAGTTTTTTTCAGGATTTTCTCTCAAAAATTTAGCTTTTTCTTCCTTTTCCTCGTTTTCAACTCTAACTTGTTCAGCAATCATATCAACTTGTTCATCAGTCATGCCAAATTTTTTCTTTAATAAATCTAACTGCTCTTGTTCTTCGGCATCAACAACACCATCCTCTAACACTTCTCTAACAAGAGTTTCATATTGAGCTTCTCTTCGAGTAACCTGGGCATTATATGCGGTAGCAACTACACCAGTTAAAATTGCAGCCAGCATTATTGCAATAAGTTGGGTGATAACAATTAAAACTGAACCTAAAGCTGTGGTTGGATCAACTCCCCCCCACCCCGCAATTATAGTCATTAAAAACCATTTCATCGCGAGAGGTATTGATCCTAAAGTTTCCGGCTGGGTTGCACCCTCAACAATATAAATTAGTGATGAAAATAATAAACATGCAATTACAAGAAGAAAAATAGCAGAATAAAATGATTCCCTCTCAGCAACAACTGCTTCACCTAAATCTTGGAGGGCTGAATTATATCTGGATAACTTGAAAATCCTGAGAAGTCTAAAAACTCTTAAAAATCTTAAGTCTGACCCTGGAAATAAAAGTTGTAAGTAAAAAGGCGCAGTGGCAAAAAAATCAATTAAACCATAAAAGCTAAATATGTACTCTTTCCTACCTTTCCATATTTTGCCTTCACTCTTGTACTTTGCTCCATAAGACCATACCCTAGAAATATACTCAATAGTAAAGACAATTACACTAAATATCTCAAAATTATGAAAATATTTTGAGTACGCATTGCTTAATTCACTTACGGACTCGAGAATTATCATGAGAACATTAAGAATTACAACAGTGACTATAAAGTATTCAATTGAACGACTTATTGTGTTGTATGTTGAGCCATCCAAAAGCCCGCACAATTTAGACTGGAATTTTTCTATGGATAGACTCATAACTCAGTCATTTTTCCGTTTGTAAAATTCGCAACCATTTCATTAAGCTCATCATCAGATATTCGATACTTTATTTGTAATCTTTTCAAAGTGGTTTTCTCACTATCTGATATTTCTCCATCCACTAGAGCTAACTTTAGCTGAGCTTCAAAAGCCGCCCTTTTGCGTGCGGATTGATTAGAAAATGAAGAAGCAACAATACCTGTTAAAATTGCAGCCATGCACACTCCAAGAAAGCCTGTCAGAGATGAAATCATCCAACCAGTATCAGTCAGAGGTTCAATATTTCCATAACCTGATGTTATTGTTATTACTGCCCAATACATACTTTGTGGTATGGAAGAAAAGTATTCAGGTTGTAGATCTCCTTCGGCAAAATACATTAGCGAGGCAGAAACAATAGTTGAAATTGCAAGCAAAAAAACTGCTGAACCGAAAGCTCTTCTCTCAGCAATTACTGCGCCAAAAAGATCTTGAAGTGCTGAATTATAATGAGTGAGTTTGAGAATTCGCAACATTCTAAGAACCCTTAATACCCTGAGATCCATGCCTGGTATAAAAAACTGCAGGTAATAAGGCATTGTTGCAACAAAATCAATGAGGCCATAGAAACTAAAAATATATTCTTTTCTTCCCTTCGATGGACCACCATTTTCTGAATCATATTTAGCACCATATGACCAGACCCTTAGAACATATTCAGTTGTAAAAAAAATCACACTCAGAAGTTCTAGGTTATGAAAAAATTCCTTATACTGCGAATGAATTTCGGGAACAGAGTCTAAAATAACAGCAAAAACATTAACTACAACTACTGTAATTATTGTAAGCTCACAAATTCTACTTGCACGATCTCTAACCGCACCGTCTAAAATTTCATATATTCTTTGCTTAGAGATCATTCTTTTTAATCTGGTTACACAAAATTTGTTAAAAACTAATTCCAGAGCAAAATCTAATAAACCCAAGCACTTTCAGCATCGAAATTAAATTTCGATTTTGAAAGCCACTTGGGCTATCAAGTTACATGAGCTAATGCTTAAAGTTCTATTATTTTATCAGCCACCCTACGCTGGTTAGCTGAAATTTTTTCTCTAACACCAACTATTTCCTCACGCAATTCAGCTACAGCCTCAGCAGTTTTCAAAATGATTGATCGATTCTCTGAAGCTCTCTCATACAAAGAAGTAATTTTTTCTCTGTTGTTAGTAGCTGTTTCAGAGACTTCCTGGGCAGAGGCGGAATTCGAGGCAATTCTTTGCTCATTTTCTGTTGCACTGGAAGCTCTCATATTAGCTTCTAATTCTCCATCTAGCCATTTAGCATTTAAAGTTGACAAACTGTCCAGATGTTCTAGCAAACCTTCGTTAGTTTCTTTGGTTTTCGAATTAATTTCAATCAATAATTTATTAACATCAACCATTAATTGATTAATTTCAAGCATTGATTTATTAAATTCTGCTTGCTTCTGGAGTTCTTCAATTTTTACCTTGTTAGCCATTGATGACTTGAAGCGCTCTTCTTCAGGTGTTTGCGGTGCTAACATATCTACCATTACCTGCCTATTTCTTAAAACATCAGCAACGGTACTCAGCAATAGTTCCCTATTTCCTTGAGCAGCAGTTGCGAAATTTTTAAGGGCTAAAGATCTGTTTTCTTCTATCACTGATCTGCCAACAAAAACTTGAGCTTGGTTAAATTGAACAAAAGTCTCCGCATCAAAAATACGTCTTCTGTTTTTCTTAATTTTTACGTCAGCCGACTCTTCGTTCATCTATCTCTCCTCGATATACAATGCCATTCATTACAATCGAATGGGCAATTTGATTGATATTAAGCTACTTTTAGTTCCTCATCATCACTAGGTAAGTTAATTTCGGATGACCTAGAAAGCCTGTTAACTGTAATTATTCCTTTTTGTGGTTCGTCAAGCTCAGCCATGTCATAAATCATTTCAAAGATGTAATCGGCTTGATCAGCAGCTACGATTGCATTTAAGACCTCTGTCTTTGGAATCTCAGGCAAGCCATCAACCTCAGATGAGCGGCCGATTGGTGCGCCTCTGACTGAATAGAAAAAAGCCTCGTTAACACCTTTTGAACGAAGCATCTCCAAAATCTCTACAGATCCACCTTCATACAAAATACAAGTAATGAGTCTTGTGTAGTCAATGTTGGGTATCTTTATTTCGCTCATAGTCCACCCATACTACTTATTGAGTCTTTATCCTCAAGAAGATGAGCTGGAATATATGTTGCAGCTTGAACAAGTGGGGTCACATAAATATATCCCATGCCTGGAGTATCTAATCTACCAGCCAAATACATGCGTTCGAAAATTCTATCTATCTGGTCTTTTGAAACAAGAACTGTAACAATTTCCCTTTCAACTTCAACTGCAACACCAAGAAATCCCATTCTCTCTCTAATTCCGGTTCCAACTCCAGCATGAACAGTAGCTCCTTGTATGCCGGCATCAAGTAGTGACTGGTTAATAGTATCAGCCATGCCTTTTTGCACAACGCATGTTATCTGTGCTACGTCTGTGAGGTTAGTTACTTTACGTTTTGCCATTACCTGACTCCCTTAATAAATAATTATTAGTAAAAAAATTAATAATTAAAAAACTATGCCTTTGCTAAATCATCAGCAGCTTCTTCAGTAGCTCGCTCATTTTCTCGTTTAACCTTCCACTGAACATACACACCCAAAGCCAAAACAGAAACTATTGGACAAATCGATGCCGAGGCAAGTATACCGAAACCCTCAACGGCACCTAACGCGTTACCAAACCCCAAACCCATGGCCAAAACAAGTGGTACTGTGATCGGACCAGTTGTTACACCGGCACTATCCCAGCCAACATTCACAAACTCCTCTGTCGAGAAATAAGTAAGAACTACTCCAGCTATGTAACCAGGAACAAGTATGTATAAAATACTAAAATCAAAAATTAACTTTATAATTCCAAGCGTTATTCCAATAGCAACTCCAAAAGAAACAGAATACATCAACATGGATTTTTTGAATGACCCGTTAGTTAGATTTTGTACTGTCAATCCTAGTGCATTTAATGCGGGCTCAGCTAATGTTGCACCAAAGCCCAATATCCAAGCAAATAAAGCAGTGATGAATATACCGACACCTGCTTGATAAAGAGGAGCATTAGGCATAGATTCTAATTCGACAAACAAACCGGGAACAAGACTGCCAGCACTACCACCTAATTGTGAAAGCCCGTAAGTGAGTCCTATACTGAATATACACATGCCTACGACCGAGAGAACAAGGCCATAAATGACAATAAAAGCATTTGGTAACTTCTCTCTGAGTACAACGAAAAGTACAATCATTAAGAAAATCACTAATGGAACAATTGCTCTGACTCCACCCACAACCTCGGCATAAGGAGATTGTTCATACCATAAAGCTTGACCAACAGCAGATGCTGCCTCAGCCTTTGCGGCAGCCTCAGCAAGTATCACATCTACAGGAACTGTAAACTTGAGAACTATTGCCAAACCTAAAACTGCCATTATAGGAAGTATTGATGCTAACGTAACAATTCCAAAACCTTGAAGTTTACTATCACCACCACCACCGGCAGTGGCAACTCCGATACCTAGAGCAAGGACTAATGGAACTGTAACAGGGCCTGTAGTGACAGCACCACAATCCCAAGCTAATCCAACCATAGTTCTAAGATCTTCATCAAAAGTACAAAACCCAGTCATAATAACAACTGGTATTAAACCCAAATAGATCAAGGGCTTTAAACTCCAATCGTAAAGAAATCTAAGAGTTCCAATAACAGCAGCAATTCCAACAGCCATCCCAACAACCAAAACTGTAGTGCCAACTCTATCATTCAGAAGTGTATATAAATAAGGAGCATCTTCGGCTTTGACAATTTGACCGGCAATTTGAAGCGCACCTATTGCAGGTTCTGCAAAGGTTACACCGATACCAAGCAAAAACGCTATGAACAAAACTCCTACAAGAGGTAATTTGAGAGGTAATTTGCCGCCTATAATTTCCCCAAAAGGCATTAAACCAAGTTTTAAGCCTTCCATGAAAAGCATCAATCCGGCCATTACAGCAATTAATCCAATACTCAATAGTCCAGCGTCCGCAACAGGGACTTGTAAAACAATAATTTGAAATAAAGCCAAATATGCAGCTAAAGGCACAACTGCGTTGACTTGATCCATGAACCTGGTGCTCACATAGGGCTGAAGCAATCTATACATGTCTAAGTTAGACATTTTTAACTTTTCAGGCTTGTGAGGGATCTCATTACCACCGGAATCTTTATCAGGCTCAGGGGGCATTAATTTGGAATAGCTTATATCGTCCGAATCAACTGTCACTGCCTGAACATAATCACCATATCTAACATTTCGCGGCATAATGCCTCCTCGTAGATGAGCCACAAACAAAAAAATTAATGACAAACATTTTTTGTTTAAGAAATTTAGGTTTAATAATAAACAACCACTATACTAGAGCGGTTTTAAATTGTGTAAAAAATTTTTGAGTTTCATTAAAATTTTTAAAATATCACAAGATTAATTCCTTCAACCATGAATTAAATGCATTTCCCTCTGAAAGATGTTTTCTTCCTAGTGATACAGTAGCTCTCAAATAACCCTGTTTCGAACCGCAATCATATCTTGTGCCCAAAAATTTGTAAGAGAAAACTTTATGAGTTTTCATCAACTTGCGTATACCGTCTGTCAATTGAATTTCTCCGCCTTGACCTATTTCTTGACTTTTTAATATCGAGAAGATTTCCGGCGTAAGTATGTATCTTCCAACAACCGCAATATTAGATGGAGCATCTTCAGATTTAGGTTTCTCAACAATGTTAGTTACCATTCCAAGTTCATCATCGTAAATTTCATTTTCAATGATTCCATATTTTTTTGTTTCTGCCCATAACACTTCCTCAACTGCAATTATACTTTCACCTGTTTTATTAAATTGCCTAACCATTTGTTCCAACGTCCCAGGACAATTTATATTTGAATCCATCAAATCGTCAGCCAAAAGAATTGCAAAAGGCTCGTTTCCAACCGCAGGGTAAGCACAAAAAATAGCATGGCCAAGACCAAGAGGCTCGGCTTGTCTTATGTAAATACAATTTATTCCTTTTGGAGGAATACTTTTAACAACGCTTATAAATTCACTATTNTTGTTCTCAAGNTCTCTTTCTAGTTCAAAAGCTCTGTCAAAGTGATCTTCAATTGCTCTTTTNGATCTGCCAGTAACAAAAATCATNTCGGTGATACCAGCGTCNGCNGCCTCTTCAAGAGCGTATTGAATAAGTGGCTTATCAACTACGGGTAGCATTTCTTTTGGGCAGGCTTTTGTTGCAGGCAAAAACCTTGTTCCGAGTCCAGCAACAGGGAAAACCGCTTTTCTTATAGCAATTGACATTATTTATCCACCTATAGTTTAAATTAATCGACAAGTTTTAAAAATTCTTTTTCTGATATCGTTTTTAGATTCATTTTTATAGCTTGATCGGCTTTTGCACCAGCTGATTGACCTACAATTACGAAATCAACCTTTGCAGAAACAGACTTAACTAATCTACCCCCATAATTTTCAATAAGTTTTTTTAGATCTTCTCTTTTCATTGACTCCAGTGTTCCAGTTACTAAAACAGTTTTATCTAAGAGAAATTTTTTTTCAATATTTAAGAGTAAATTTTGCCTTTTATTAGTTTGATTTTCATCAAAAGATTTTTTTTCAAAATTATCTGTTAAATCTTGAACTATTTTTTTATTTTCAGATTGTGAAAAAAATTTCCTGACAGACTCAGCCACAGTGGGACCAATATCAACTGTGTTTTCCAACTCTTCAATTTTTGCAGTGGACAAATTTTTTAGTGTTTGAAATTTTTTTGCTAGCTCATATGATGTTTTCTCTCCAACATGCCGAATTCCCAAACCATTTATCACCTTGTCAAGTGATGTTTTTCTTGCTTTAGTTATTTCATTGATCAAATTTTCAGCTGATTTTATTCCCATTCTTTCGAGGGGAACCAAAATCTCCAAGCTCAAATTAAAAATATCAGAAAAAGTATTTACTAATTTTTTTTCAACTAATTGGAGAACTAATTTTTCACCAAACCCATCTATGTTTAAAGCATTCTTACCAACAAAATGAATCAATGCTTGCACTTTTTGTGCTGAGCAACTCATACCTGCAGTACATCTTCTAATTGACTCACCTAGTTCTCTAACCGCGGAAGATCCACAAACCGGGCAGTTTTCTGGCATTAGAAAAGGTTTGCATTCTAATACTCTTGACTTCTTGATTGAGCCTAAAACCTCGGGAATAACGTCACCTGCACGCCTGACCAACACGTAATCTCCAATCCTTAAATCTTTTTTAATAAGCTCATCCTCGTTGTGAAGACTTGCATTTGCCACAACAACGCCTCCCACTCTTACTGGATCTAGTTTTGCAACCGGAGTGAGTGTTCCGGTTCTTCCTACTTGTATTTCTATATTTAATAATTTGGTCTCAACAACATCAGAGGGAAATTTATAAGCTATAGAATATTTTGGAGCTCTGGAGGTGGTTCCTAGAAATTTCTGAAAGTCTAATTTTTCAAGCTTAATAACTGCACCATCAATTTCAAAATCAAATGTATATTTATTTTTTTCAATAAATTTTAAAAAGGTAAAGACTTTGTGTGAACTGAGAAACGATTTTCTTGTTTTGCACACTTGAAAACCCAACGATACAAACCAAGCCAAAATATCAGATTGATATGGAAAATATTCTAGAATCTCAGGATCAGTAAAGCCAATTCCATGGGCAAAAAATTTTAAAGGCCTGTCAGCAACTTTTGACGAATCCAACTGCCTGATACTTCCAGCGGCCGCATTTCTTGGGTTTGCAAATTCTTTTTGATTTTTTATAAGTTGTTTTCTGTTTAATTCAACAAAATCATTTTTATTTATGTAAATCTCACCCCTAACTTCTATCAAACCATTTAACGGAAATGGACTCTTTTTACTTGAGTCACTTTTAAATGTCAGCTTTTTTGGTATTTCATCAATTGTTAAAATATTGTGTGTTACATCCTCACCAATCGCTCCATTACCACGCGTTGAAGCATAAACTAAATTAGTTTTTTCATACATTAAGCTTAAAGCCAAACCATCAAATTTCAACTCGACAGAATACTGAAGGTCACCAATATATTTTTTTTTATTGATCAAATTTTGATTAGTTTTTGAAAAAAAATTTGCCAGACCATCATAGTTAAAAACATTATCAAGAGAGAGCATTGGCATTTTGTGAGGAATGTTAATAAATGTGGCTTTAGGTTGATGACCAACATTTTCAAAAACTGAATTCTCTTGAGTATTTAGTTTCTTTTCCAGAGCTCTGAGTTTTTGACACAGTAAGTCATAACTATGGTCGGAAATGATTGGCTGATCGTCATGGTGATAGGCTTTCTGGTGTTTTTTTACTTCGTTCTCTAATTTTTTTAGTGCAAGAGTTTGATTTATAGTTTTTTTCTGTGTCATTAATTAAAAACTTTCATAGAAAGTTCTCCACCTGGAATAAGTCCAAATTTTTCTAATAACTGTATTTTTCTCAATACTTGATTTAATATTGTTGCTTTAGAATCGCTTTTTAATTCAATACCACTCTTATCAATAATTTGGCCATTAAATTGAAAAGATAACCACTCTGCAGTTTCAAATAATTTTTCGAAAACCTTTTCTGGATCTTCAACCCTCGGCAGATCCATAACTATATTCAATGCGTATACAAAGTCAGCAGGTACAATGCTAAATTCTGGAAGACCAAATTTATTCAGCTTTACAAATCTATCCTCTGTATATCTGTCAAGGCTAAATTTATCGGCAAAACCATTCATGGCACTTTTTGACGGTAATTCTTCAAACCTTATGGTTAATATGAGTTTACCGTCTAGGTCGTAAATTTTAGATTTTAAGGGTTTAATTTTTTTCACGACATCCGAGTACTCCTCGATATTTAAAATTAATTCAAACTCATTGGCTACAGATGTCAATGACTCTGTAAACTCAAGATGTTCTATTAAGGAGAGTGATCCATGACGATTCACTAAAAGCATCCCCACATAAAAAGTGAATGAATTACCTAGTGACCCTAGAATTCTTGTGCTCAACCTGACGGATTTTTGTCCCACCCTGACTATTTTCTCTAATTCTTCAATAGCCCGAATCGGAAACTCAGTTTTATCAACAGATTCCAGTTTTGCTATCAACTCAAACTTTGGATCAAGATGTTCTGCATGGATTTGAACTTCTCTTTTGAAATTAAAATGTTGAAAACCATCTACATTATAATTATTTTTTATTTCATCCTTAAAGAATTTTTTTTCCAATTTTCTTCTGTCAAAAAAATTCTTTACTAAAACAACAAAAAAAGTAAATAAAGATAAAATGACTAATAATTTAAAAAAATCATTATTTATAAATGTAAGTAAATTGGCCATCATTGGCCATCTCCTAAGCGGCTTCCTCTACAAAAGATTCAGCAGATTCCANATCAACAGTCACCGCCCTCGAAACACCAAGTTCCTGCATAGTTATTCCTATCAATTGTTCAGCTATTTCCATGAGAGTTTTATTATGAGTGATGAAAATAAATTGTGTTATGTCGGAGAGATCACATAAAAGTTTATTCAAACCAACAGTATTTGCATCATCTAGAGCGGCATCTGCCTCATCAAGAATACAAAATGGAGCAGGATTGAGCTTAAAAAAGGAAAAAACTAATGCAATAGCAGCNAGAGATTTCTCTCCTCCAGAGAGTTGTTGAATTTTGGTAATTTTTTTTCCTGGNGGTTGAGCCANCAAACTGATACCCGAATTTAAAATATCATTTTCCAAAAAAATTAGCTTTGAATATCCGCCACCAAAAAGACTTGTAAAGAAAGTCTTAAGATTGTCATTTACTTTTATAAAAGTTTTTTGTAACAGTTGTTTTGTTTCAATGTCCATTCGTTTAATTGCTTCTGATAGTTCCATTTCAGCTTCTTCAAGATCATTGAGCTGGGAAACAAAGTTATTTTTTCTATTCGAAATTTCATCCAATTCTTCAATAGCTGCCAAGTTAACCATCCCCAACCCTTGAATTTCTTTGGTNAGAANATTTATTTGTTTTTCAATGCTATCAGTGGATAGTTTTTCATAATTTTCAATTTTCTCNATCAATTTGCTTTTTACTTCTTGACTATTGAGTCCAGAAAGCAAAAATTGTTCATCTAATTCTTGCACAACACCGTCTAATTTAGACTTTTCAATTTCTAGCTTGGAAAGTTTTTNTCTGACCGGAGTNAGGTTTCTTTCTAAAATTATCTTTTTTTCATCTAGCATTCGAATTTCAGAGAACTTTGCCTCCAATAAATTTCNAGAACTTTTCAACTTTTCCTCAATAGATTTTTGCATGTCAAAATACTGATCTAAAGAGTTTGCATTNAGAGTNNTTTCCAATCTTAGAATTTCGTCAATTGCATTTTGTTTGCTTAANNTTGCTTTATTTTTTGCTGATTCAAAGTCTTCAATTCTTTTGACTGTTGATCCCCTTGATTCAATAATCGATCTTTGNTCCAACTTTGAATGCTGTAANTTAACCTCTAAACTTTTGAATTCTTCATTTAAAAGAGAAAGTTCTTGAGAGGATACTAATAAATTTTGGTCAAGCTCTTTAAGTTTATCTTGCGAGGACAAAATATCTTTTTTGTTTTGCCTTTGTTGACTTTCAATAGACAAAACTTTAGCTTTGGTATTTGCCAAATCATCGCCAAATAAATCAATATCTTTAATTAGACTTTGTTTTTTTTGGTTAACACTATCTGATTTCTCACGAAGCACAACAAGCTTTAACTCAGNCTNATGGGCTTCTTGTATACAAAACGTAGCATTTTCTCGAGCTTGTTCTAAATTATTTGTTGAAACTTTGAGTTCGTCCCTCGCAGTATTTAACAATAAACTTACTTCATTTTTATTAAATTCTAGATTACAAATTTCATTTTTCAAAGTATCAATTTTTTCTTCACGACCGAGAAGACTTGATGCCAACGATTGGCTGTGTAAAAAAAGATCTGACTTGCCAACCACATTACCTTCGGTGGTTATAAATTTTGTATGAAANTTTAGTTTATGCTTGTTTTTTATCGCTTCTTCAATGCTAGACACACANAAAAAATCTTTTACTAATTCACGAACTATTTTTGACGCTTCATTTTCTGACTCAATTGCAAAAGACAAATTTTTAAAACCATCAATTTCATGTACTAGTTCATTCTTATTTTCAAAATTCTCAGTGCTGATAAAAGAAACACTGACTGGAGGATTTTTGAGTTCCGATATTTTTAATTCATCAATTGAATCAATCTGAATAGCACCTAGTCTATTTTTTAAAACTGCCTCAATGGCAATTTCCCAATGAGTGTTAACTTTTAGAAGTGAAACGAGCGAAGGAAGTGATGATAGTTTGTGTTTAGAAAGCCAACTTTCCAAACTATCCAAATCAAGCATTTTCTTTTGAATTGAAATAAGTCCGGAATATTCTGCACTTAATGTAACAAACTCCTTATCTATTTTTATATAATCGTTATTTATTTCTTGGAAATTTAATTTGCGG